>CALMKO010000432.1 GCA_937867415.1 uncultured Verrucomicrobiota bacterium
GAAAACCCCACCCCCACCCAAAACGCAAGCAAAAACGCAATTGGGTGTCAGACACTCAATTAGGGTGTTAAGAAATTGCGGTAGGGGAGAGGGAGTGTTTTGCGCGAGGCCTTGCCTAGTGGCTGGCGATGAATTTCAGGACGTCCTCGGCCTGCTTTTCGGTCGAGGCACTTAAGTCACTCCAAACAAGTTTGCCATCTTTGAATAAAAACGCCTGACGCTTGGAGAAGCCCATCGTCTTGGGCACACCAAAGGCATCGATGACCTTTGCGTCGCTGTCAGCAAGCAGGTCGAAGGGGAGTTGATACTTGGCTTTGAAAGCTTTCTGCGCTGCAACTTTGTCCGAGCTCACGCCGAAGGTTTTCACGCCCTTGTCAGTCAGGGCCGCGTAGGAATCGCGTAAGCTGCAAGCCTGCTTCGTGCAGCCCGGAGTATCGGCCTTCGGGTAAAAATACACCAGGAGATACCCCCTGGCCCCGACTTCCGCGAGTTTTACCACCTGGTCATCCTGGTTTTTCTGCTCCACTACCGGCACCGCCGAACCGACCGCAAGCGGCTCGGCCAGGGCATTGCTGGCAAAAATACTCGTCGAGACGGCGGTGAGGATTTGGGTCAGGCGTTTCATGTGAGATGAAGGTTGCACTGATTTCTGAATGCACAAGGCCGAGAGTTGGATGCTTTGGCCGGGATGGGCCAACTAAATGGCCTTCTTGTGCCAAGCGACGGCGGACTTGGCGGCGCGGGTAGCGGTGGCGAAGCAGCCTTGCATCAAGTAGCCGCCGGTGGGAGCTTCCCAGTCGACCATCTCGCCGGCAACGAAGATTCCGGGGATTTTTTTCAACATGAGCGCTGAGTTGATTTCTTTCCAGGAAATTCCACCCGCTGAGGAGATGGCCTCGTCGAGCGGGCGCGGACGGGTGAGGAGGATGCGGCAGTTTTTCACCTCGCGGGCGAGAGTGGCGGCATCCGGCCAGGATGTCCTGGAAAGAATGGCGCTAGCTGCTTCGCCGAGCTTCCAACGGGTCTGTGCTTCAAGAAGAAAATCACGGCGCACGGATTCCATTTTTGCGCAAAGTTGAGGTTCGGTGAAGGTGGGTTTGAAGTCGATGGAAATGGCTGGCTCGGACATGGCGCGCAGCACACTTCCCAGCTGATAGATGGCCCCACCTTCCAGGCCGTAGCGGGTGAGGATCAGCTCGCCGATGGCGCGGGCGTCTCCGGCGCGGACATGGATGTTTTTGAGCGGCTTGCCTTCGACGGCAGCCAGGATATCGGCGGGCCACTCGTGTTCCCAGCCGCAGTTGGCCGGGGTGAGCGGGTGACAAGTGATTCCGAGGTTCTGAAAGAGCGGGATCCATGCGCCATCGGAGCCGGTTTTGGCCCATGATCCGCCGCCCAACGCGCAGATGACCGCATCGGCGGTCGCGGTGCTGCCATTTTCAAACCCGAACTGGTGAGGCGCGCCGGGGCGCAGTGAGGTCCAGCGGTGCTTCATTTCAAAACACACTCCCAGGCTTCGCAGCCGCTCGATCCAGCGTCGGAGGAGTGGTGCCGCCTTGAGGGCTTGCGGATAGATCCGGCCGCTGGTGGCTTGAAAGGTTTCCACTCCCAAGCCGCTGGCCCAGGCACGGAGGGCGTTGGGATCGAAGTCGGTGATGAGGCCGCCCCAAAGATCTCCGGGCATATCGGGGCCTGAATAGCGGGTGATGAAGCTTCCAAGCGGCTCACCATGGGTCAGGTTCAGCCCGCCCTTGCCGGCCACGAGGAACTTGCGCCCGACGGAGGGCTTGCCATCATAGAGAGTGACTTGCAGTCCGGCAGTAGCGGCGACTTCCGCCGCTCGCAGGCCAGCGGGACCGCCACCGATGATCGCGAGTTGGGAATGGCGGTGCAAGGCGGCGGTGGGAAACGCTCACCCAAGGAATGCCGCGCCGGAATGACCCGACGCGGCGTGCCCGAGGAAAAGGTTGGTTAGAAATGAATCGCGTGGCCTTCCGCCGCGAGGGTGGCCTCGTGGATGACCTCGCTCATGGTCGGGTGGGCGTGGATGGTGGCGTGGATCTCGGCAGCCGTGAGTTCCTGGTCGAGGGCGAGGCCCATTTCCGCGATCAGCTCGGTGGCGTTTTCCCCGATGATGTGCGCGCCTAAGAGCTCGCCGTGTTTCTTGCCGTAGAGCAGCTTGGCAAAACCATCCGGCTCACCGGCGGCGATTGCCTTGCCGATGGCGACAAAGGGGATTTTGCCGACGGTGTATTCGATCCCTTCCGCCTTGAGGGCGCGCTCGGTTTTCCCGACGGATGCGACTTGCGGGTGGCAGTAGGTGCAGCCGGGGAAATTGGTGATTTTGCGTGGTTTGTGGCCCGGGACGTAGAGACCTTCCACCGCTTGCACCGCTTCAAACGAGGCGGTGTGAGCAAGCCATGGCGGTCCGGTGATGTCGCCAGCGGCATAGACGCCCGGGATGGACGTTTCATAGCGCTCGCCGACGGTGATGTAGCCGCGCTCGTCGAGTTGTGGTTGCTGACCACCTGGGAGGACCGGCTGGATGCCGATGGCGACGATGCAGACTTCCGCGCTGAGCACGCCGTTTTCCTTGGGGCCCTCGACGGTGAGTTCCACATGGCTGCCGTGATCGACCATGGCGGTGATCTTGGTGTTGGTGAGGCAGCGGATGCCTTGCTTGGTCAATGACTTTTCCAAGGCATCTCCCACTTCATCATCCTCGACGGGGAGGATGCGTGGAGCCATCTCGATGAGCGTCACTTTGGTGCCGAAGGCGTTATAGATGTAGGCAAACTCCACACCGATGGCCCCCGCGCCGATGATGAGCAGCTCCTTGGGCTGCTGAGGAACCACCATCGCCTCTCTGGAGCCGATGACGGACTTGCCATTGAACGGAAGCGGCGGCAGGCCGCGGCTTTTGCAGCCGGTGGCGATGAGGATGTCCTTGGTTTCAAGCAACTGGCGTGATCCGTCAGTGGCGACGACACCGACCTTTCCCGTGCCTTCGATGGACCCGAAGCCGCGCACGTAGGCGATGCCATTTTTCTTGAGGAGATATTCGATGCCGCCGGCGAGCCGGTCGGAGACCTTGCGGGAGCGGCCGATGACCGCGGACCAGTCATACGAGAGGCCCTCGATCTTCAGGCCGAACTCCGCAGCCTTGTGGGTCAGAAGGTGATAGACTTCGGCATTTTTCAAGAGCGCCTTGGTCGGGATGCAGCCCCAGTTGAGGCAGGTGCCGCCAGCGCGGTCCGCCTCGACACAAGCGACTTTTTTTCCGAGTTGGGCAGCGCGGATGGCGGCGACGTAGCCGGCAGGGCCGCCACCGATGACAATGAGATCGTAGGCCATAGTGTGTTTGTTTAGGACGTTTACGGCGGGAAGCTGTCCTGACACGACTGGATTGTCAAAGATGGAAAGGAAGAATTGGCAAAATTGGCGAAACTGCGGAAAATTCTCCGGTTATTCCTGCCTGACGGGAACCACCAGGGTGGGGACCGTGGCCTTGCGGACCATCCCTTCCGCCAGGCTGCCGAGCAGCAGGGAGGCGATCACGCCGTGACCATGGGAGCCGATGACGACGAAGTCCGCATGGGACTGTTTGACGTATTCAAGCAACTCGCGGAGAGGATTCCCCTCGGCAAGATGGCTGGTGGCACGGGGAATGCCGACCCGGACTTGCGCGAGGAGCTCCCCGAGCTTGAGTCTGGCTCGGCGTTTTGCCTCCTCGTGGAAGCTGTTCATGATCGGAAATTCGTCGGGAGTGAAGCCATAGGCGGTGTAGGCTGGTTCCGGCTCGATGACGTGGAGCAACTGCAGGCCTGCGCCAAAGGATTCCGCGAGGCTGACGGCCTCTGCAACGACTTGAGGGGTGGCACTGGAAAAATCAACTGCGACTATGATGTTTTTCATGGCATGTAAAAGGGACTCCTGCGCCGATGTTTTGCAAAGTCTGAATGATCGATGCGTGATGAACCCGAATTTTTGCGGAATCCGCATTTGGCAAAGCGGACGAAAAGGCGCAGGGTCTGGGGACTATGATACGTTTTCTCCACACTCGGATCCGTGTGCGCGACCTCGACCGGTCCATCGCATTTTACAAGGCCCTTGGCTATACGCTGGGCGAGTTCAAGGACTCACCTCAAGGGAATAGTCTCGCGTTTCTGGAGCTCCCGGGCAACGACGTGTTTCTCGAGCTTTGCCACTCTCCCGACTACACTGCAAGCTGTCCCGAGGATCTGATGCATACCGCGCTGGGCGTCGGGGATATCATGGATTACTGCGACGGGGTCGAAAAGGCCGGGATCGAAATCTGGCCCAGCGGCTGGCGCGAAAAATTCTCTTCAGGCGGCCGCAAGATGGCGTTTGTGACCGACCCGGACGGCTACGAAGTCGAGATTTTGGAGCGTTAGAATCCGCGGGTATCAGCCGCGGCGGATCTTGGAACCCGCGAACAGGATTGTCACCCGATAGACCCGCTTTTCACGCGTTTCGATCTTGCCTGTCGCAAGGTCGAATCGCTCGGGGATCTCTTGGCGGTGGATGTCCACGCTGGCACGGAAGCCCCGCTCGGAAAAGATATCGATGAGAATGGGAATCGCGAACGGCACGGCGAACAAGGCGTCTTCCGAGTTGATCATCACCCTGCCGCTCACGGCATAGCGCTTGATGATCGGCATCATTTTCGACTGGATGAAATCAACGACGGCTTGGAAGAGTTCCGGGTTTTCGACCTGATAGCCATCCAAGCGCCTCACCAGTTCCTGGCGGGCGTTTTTGACGATCTCATCCGCCAGTGGGATGTGGCGCACGGTGTCATAGGTGCGGGGATCAAGTTCGAGTGAGCTTTGGTATTCGAGCTCCGAGATGATGTTCCGCTGGACCACCGCGATCGGCGCCTGGGCATTGATGAAATGATAGTGGAAGATCTGTTTGAGCGAGACGAGCGCGTCGTAGGTCTTTTCCTTGAACGTGCGGTAGCGGTTGCGGGCCAGCTGCGGATCGAAGTCGGTGTTGCGCTCTTCCTCTAACACCCCCACCCCGGACTGCCGGACCTCGGCATTGCGCCTGAGAGTCTCTTGGCCGCGCTTGAGCTGGCGGTTGATGCTCTCGGCCTCATCGACGAACAACACCATGATGTGAACTGTCGGTTGGCGGAAAAGGTGCGCCTTGGGAGTATTGGAAAACTCACGCCGCAGCAGGATCATCTCGTCGTAGAACATTTTGAGGCACTCGACCTGCACGTTGGTGCGCGGGAAACCGTCGAGCACCACGCTGTCGCGGAACTGGGGCTTGAGCAGTTCGCGGAGCAGCAGCCGGAGGACTTCTTCATCGCCGACCATCCCGCCGTTCGCTTTGATTTTTTTGGCCTCGGGTGAGTTGAGCAATTCGCTGATGACGATCGGGTTTGCCGAGATTCCCCGGACCTCGCAGATGAAGGCCGTATTGGTGCCTTTTCCGGAACCGGGCGCCCCTCCCAGGAGGATCAATTCCTTGGGAAACTGGAGGGCCTCGCGCCCGAGCTCGTTTTCCAATTCCTTCCACACCCGGTTGAAAATCAATTGGGCGTCTTTGATCTCAAGATCGGATGTGGGTGTCGCGGGAGTGGTTTCGAGTGGTTTCACGGGGCGGCGACTACACAGTATCCGCACGGGGTGGTCCAG
Source organism: uncultured Verrucomicrobiota bacterium (assembly GCA_937867415.1). Taxonomy (GTDB): domain Bacteria; phylum Verrucomicrobiota; class Verrucomicrobiia; order Verrucomicrobiales; family Akkermansiaceae; genus Luteolibacter. Next base: position 5,667 of record CALMKO010000432.1, read on the forward strand.
AACGACGCTGAAAAACTTCATTTGCTTCCGAATACCCGCTGATTGGCCGTCAAATGAGTTGTTCTGCGCAGGCGATATGAACTAGCGTGGCCACCGGACCGCAGTTGATCATCATCGTGCACGACTTTGATCATCATTCCACCAGCCCCCATGCAGCAGCTCACATCCCAAGGCCAAGACCTCATCAACGACATCGCGCGCCGCTACGGCCTGAGCTACGACTCTGCGGTTCGGATGCTCGTGGCGGTCAATCAGGGAGGCGGAACGATGGCGCAGTTCAGCTGCCCGGAGCTAGGCAGCGGGCAGTGGATGCGCGGCGGCATGACCATGGTGAGCGACATGTTCAACCACGGCTTGAAAGCGACCGTCAACCACCTGTGCGGCGAGCTTTCCAACCTGCTTGCGAACTATCAGATTTTCCAACCCGCGCCGCAGGGAAGCAGTGGAGGCTGGTGGCTCGGCGACTTCGGCAGCCCGTCGAGCAGCGGTTCCCAAAACAACACCCGCTATGCGTTTTTCCCACAAGCACGGCGCCTCGCGGTCCAGCGGGACGGGCAAGTTACTGTCTTTGACACCCTGGATCACAACATCGGCGGAGTGAGCCAGCAACAGGGCAGCGGCTCATCACTCACCTTCACCAGCCAGTATGGCACCGTTTCCACTCTGAGCCTGCCGCTCATTTCGGGACCGGGTCTCCAGTCGGGAAATCCCACCCACTTCGCCGCGCCACCGGCAGCGCCACAAGCACCGGCACCGCTTTACAACCCGCAGCAGGCGGCGCCTTCTTCCGAGATTGTCAGCTTGTTAGAGAAACTGGGGCAACTGCGTGATGCGGGAATCTTGACACCCGAAGAGTTCGCCTCGAAAAAAAGCGAGCTGCTAAGCCGCCTCTGAGCGAACGGTAACACTCCCGCATGACTGATCCATCCACCCTCGACCTGGCCGTCATCGGCGGTGGCGCATCCGGTTTTTTCACCGCCCTTCAATACGCCGAGCTGGCACCCGGGCGGGCCATCGGCGTGTTTGAGAAAGGCGCAAGTTTCCTCCAAAAAGTCAGAATCTCCGGTGGCGGCCGCTGCAATGTGACCCATGCCTGTTTCGACCCGCGCGAACTCGCCAAAAACTACCCCCGCGGTTCGCGAGAGCTGTTGGCGGCCTTTCACCGCTGGCAGCCGAACGACACCGTCGAGTGGTTTGAAAAACACGGCGTCTCGCTCAAGGCTGAGGCGGACGGCAGGATGTTCCCCATCACGGACTCCTCGGAAACCGTGATCGAGTGCTTTCTCAAACAAGCACGGGAAGCGCGCATCGCCCTGCATCTCAAGTGCGGGCTCCAGGCCATCACCCGCGATTCTAACGGATTCCTCCTGCGCTTTGAAAACAACCCGCAACCCGTCCACGCGCGGAAGGTCTGCATCGCCATCGGCTCGATGAAGGCGAGTCCCCTGCTGCGTGAACTGGAAGCGCTCGAAGAGTCCGTCGAGCCCTTCGTCCCATCGCTCTTCGCCTTTAATGTGAGCGATGAGCGGATCGCCAATCTCGCAGGAGTTTCCCACCCGTATGTTGCGGTCCGCGTGGCACCGTCCGGCACGCCGCGCCATGGCCCGCTGCTGATCACCCACAAAGGCTTCAGCGGTCCGGCAGTGCTCAAGTTATCCGCATGGGAGGCCCGGGAAATCGCCGCCGCGGATCACCGGTTTGACTTCCTGATCGATTGGCTTCCTCATGAATCCACCGAGTCCCTCAGAAACCGCTTTGCGGAGAACCGTCAACATCACGGATCCAGAATGGTGCGCAACAGCCCGGTCCCGCCGATCCCGCGGCGTCTTTGGGAGAGTCTCGCAGGCTCATGTGGCAGCGACGACTCCACCACTTGGGCGCAGCTGTCCAAACCCGCGCTCAACCTTTTGTTAGACAATCTGAAATCCTGTCGCTTCACCGCCTCGGGCAAAACGACGAACAAGGACGAGTTCGTGACAGCGGGTGGGATCAGGCGGCCAACGCTTGATTTCCGGACCATGGAAAGCCGGCAAACCCCCGGCTTGTATTTCGTGGGCGAGTGCGTGGACATCGACGGGGTGACCGGCGGGTTCAATTTCCAAGCCGCTTGGACCACCGCCCACATTGCCGCGGTGGCGATCGCCGGGGCTTGAGGTTTCCAATCAGCGCAAGGTCGGCTTCAGAGCGAACAGGCCCTTGGTCGCAAGATAGACATCACCCGCCTTCATCGTCTTGAATTCATGCCCCGCGCCCCAGGAGTCGGTGAAAATGATGCGTTCCGTTTTGGAGTTGTAGCCGATGATGATGCGCATGTGGCCGCCACTGGTCTGGGGGTTGAGATTCGGTTCTTCGGGGTATTTGCCCAGTTCAAGCGACCAGAGCAGGGGGATGCCTTCATCGATGAGGGATTGGATGCTCTTTTGGAACTTCCGCTCATCCACGGACTTGCCGACATAATACTCGCCCTTTTCGATTTTCACCTCGCTGAGGTTGCCGTCACCACTGCTCATGCCGATGATTGACAGGCGGGTCTTGAAGAGGAAATCGATCTTATCCAGTTCCTTAGACATCGTCATGGAACTCGTGCCCTTGGTGGGATCCGACTCACCGACTTGGGCGATCTGATGCATGTCCGCGCTGATCCCGTAGTATTCGAAAACGCGCTGGGTAGAGGCAGGCAGGCAATAGCCCTTGTTCCCTTGATCGACCATCGGGAGATTGGCGATGAACACATTCCCATCGCCATCGCGGGTGAGATTCGCAGGCAGTTCACTCACCCGCGTGGAGGTTCCGCCACGGCTGCTTTTCATCGCGGCGGCGAGAGATCCCGTCGCGTTCGGGCGGGCGAGCCGGAGTCGGAGAAACTCGATTTTTTCTCCGCTGGCAGCCCCCTCATTGGATTCCAAAACAGCCATACCCGAGGGGCTTTCCCAACTGAAGCCCTCCGTCAACAAGCCCTGCTGGCGGTTCGCCCGGCGCGCACTCGCCCTGGCCCCGAGCCGTGAGCTGATGGCTTTGCCGACCGCCATTTGGCGGGTTTTAAAATCCTGCAGCGTGATCGCCGCCCCGTCGCCACGATTGTAGATCGAGACCGTCACCAAGTTGAGCTTGCCGCCGGAAAAATCGGCGATGACCTCCTCGATCGGGACATTTTCCTCGAAAATCGTGAGCTGGATATCCGTATTGGAATAGAGCGTCCGGCTGAGTTTCGCGCGGGTCCGATCTTTGGTGAGCCAGCGGAAGAGTCCCTTGTTCTCCGCGTTGAAGTGTTTTTCAAAAGCTTCAGGGGTGAGTTCCCAGTTGTTGGGAATGGTCGCGAGCAGATCGACTTTTGCTGACAGCTCCGAGGGCTCCGCCACGCCCCCTTGAGCCATGGCCAGAGCAAGAAATAAACCGAGGGTTTTATGACCAATCCACATGACAAACCGTGGCCTCTCCGGACGGCTTTTGGCAAGCGGGAAAGGCGGCCAAGCGACAATCAACTCCGGCTCCCAAGATTTTTTTTCATCCACTCGTTGGGCTCGGGGCCCGCGAACCAAAGGCCCCAGGGCAGCTGTGGAGCGCTTGAAAATCCATTCGACCGCATGGTGATTTTTCCCTAGCGTGCCCCCCAGTGCCCCCCAGCTGTCTCTTATACACATCTGACGCTGCCGACGATCTACTCTGTGTA
>CALMKO010000433.1 GCA_937867415.1 uncultured Verrucomicrobiota bacterium
TTGACCGCATCCGGCGGGGCGACTTTCGCTTTGTCCGCAACACCGAGAAAGGCGGGGCGGAGTGAAAGTTCTAAGCAAACTCCCTCCCAAGGATACCACCGCGCGCGTCGTCGCCTGCATCGTCAGGGAAGATCCTTGCACCTTCAAAATGGAGACGCCGCAAAACGTGGTAAATTTCTGGAACCGGGTCATTGCCGCGCAACCGGATTTCGAACCGGAGAAAGAAAGCCTTTGCGCGATCATGCTCAATACCAAGCTCCGCCCCTACGCATGGAACCGGATTTCACTTGGCAGCATCAACGGCACCGTGGCCGAGCCCCGGGAAGTTTTCCGCCCTGTCATCGCCGCCAGCGCTTACGCCTTTGTTCTGATTCACAACCACCCCTCAGGCGATCCGACCCCGTCCCGGCTCGACGAGGAATTTACTAGAATCATCATCGATTGCGCAAAGATCCTTCACATCGAGTTCATGGATCACATCATTGTTCCGTCCGGAGATTTCCTGGAAGATCCCGCCGCGCACTATTCCTTCCGAGCCGCTGGAATCATCACATGAACGCCCGCCACAAACGCCGCATCATTCATTCGGGAAAACTTTCCGCGGCTTTCCACGAAGCCGGTCACGCCGTCACCACGATGCACTACGGCGGCCGGTGCAGTCTCTCCATGGAGCCCCGCCATGGGGTGGACATCATGGAGGAATCTGCATGGGATGCGAAATGTCACTTCCGGCCACACGCCTTGAGCGACGAAGAGAAGGCCGCTGTCTCTGTTGCCGGGGCGCTGGCCCAGTGCCTCAACGGCATCAGAGGGGAAAACATCGAGTGGTTTGATGATTTCATCGAGAACGTCGAAGACTGGCAGGAGTTCATGAGCGACACGGACCGGGCCGGCCTTTCCGATCCCGACCCGATAGCCATCGAGGAAGTCGGTCGCGCGGTGTTTCCTATCCTGATTGAAAAATGGCCTGCCGTCGATGCAGTGGCGCGAAAGTTCGCCTTCTGGAAATCTCTCACGGATTACCAAGTCTGGCAGGCATACGAGAAATTCAGCCGAGCGAAATAGACACCAGCCCGCCTCCGCAGCCCCGCTGGAATCACCCGGCGGGGCTTTTCCGTTTCAGTGGCAACGATCCCACGCGCGGCCCGGCGAAAACCTCAGCATTTTTCAGCAATCTGCTAGAGAATGGTTCCCACGCGCGCGGACCCGGCGCTTGGGCGACCTTAATATTTCTTAATATTTGGGAATGGTTCCCACGCGCGCGGATCCGGCAAATGGATGTCAACATTTGTCAACATTCCGAACGCATCCCGCCCCGCTTGGAGGAATCCGAGCGGGGCCTTCTCATGCAATCGCGACTTTCCCACGCCTGCGGGAGTCCGAGCAAGGATTTCCCTTTCGATGAATCTTGCTATCTGGGAATCACATCGTTAGACCGTCGGAGTGAAAACGATTTTTAATGTGGCGGCACTGGCATTTCTAGTTTCCCTCAGCGCATGCGGCCCCACACCACAACGGGCAGTCAACAGCACTCGCCCGCTCATTTCCGGCACCGCCTACGAGGCTCAGCAGGCCAAGCACGAACGCGAGCGGGAAGACGCTGCAATCGCGGCTGAGGCTACACAAAAGCAAATCGACGCCCTCCGCAAGGAGCTGGACGATTTGAAGAGTCAGCAGCCAGGCACACAGCGGCAGATACAGACCGACGCCGAAGCAGCCGCCACCCGCGCGGCAATTCGGAAGCTCCGGGACGATATAGCCCCCAAGGCCAGAACCGAACAACCACAGCCCGCAGCTCCCCGAGCCGATCCGAACGCCAAGGCCATCGACGCCGAGGTTGCGGGAATCCTCAGTGGGGAGCACGGCAAACTTCCGCCGGCCCAGAAGTTGCGGGGAAACACATCTGGAATCGTCTCGATCAAAGTCAAAAACGACACCGCCCACACCCTGACAGTCTCATATAGCGGCCCAACATCAAAGCAGTCCATCCTTGCCGCCCGCCAGTCGGAAACAATCAACCTTGCTGCAGGCCCCTACAGCGTAGCCGCCCGCGTCAACGATCCCTCAGTGATTCCCTTCGCTGGAAAAGACACCCTTAGCGGCGGGGACTACAGCAATACCTTCTACATCGTCACCTCCTCAAACTGACTGCCCTTGTCCGCCCCTGATCTAAGGCATTTGTTACACCCTCACGAAAGCCGGTTGGCTTGTGTCAGGAATCCAGACCATTGAGTGAGTAGTCGGGTTAAAGGTGGGAGTTCGGTTTGATAGTGCCGGATAACTGCCGGAGGGCTTTTTTATCGATCCCGAAACGGTTTGGGATTTTCGATGAAACTCATTGAGAGTTAGGAAGTACGAGGACTGGGACTCGAACCCAGGACCAATTGATTAAAAGCCAACTG
>CALMKO010000434.1 GCA_937867415.1 uncultured Verrucomicrobiota bacterium
CCGCCGATGCAACTGAAGAAGCGGTTCCCTCTTTGTTCATGCGCTCGGGCGCTCATAGAGACGCCCCTACAAGCAACTCAGGCGCGGTTTGGAGTCAGGCAAACAGGCTGGTCACCGGAGCTCCCTTGTCCGCCAACTTGAACGGCCTCATTGAAGGCGACATCACGATGGTATCATACGGAAGCGCCAAGGCATGGGCGATGGTGGCATTGAAGTCCTGGACGGTCACGATGCCATCCTTGACCTTGCTTCCGCTAGCATCCGTAACTCCATGCTTGATCCCTCCCTTGATTCCGCCGCCAGCAAGCAAACATGAAAACGCTCCGGGGTGGTGGTCCCGGCCGTCTTTATGGTCGGCTTGGATTTCAGGGGAGCGCCCGAATTCGGTGGCCACAACAACCAGGGTGTCCTTGAGCCTCCCACTCTTCGCAAGGTCGGTGATGAGCGCTGCATACGCCTGATCGAATTCTTTACAACGTCCCGCGACGCCCGCGAAGTTGTCATAATGGGTATCCCAGCCACCAAGCTGCACCTCGACGAAGCGGACTCCATTCTCGACCAGGCGCCTGGCAAGGAGACAACCTTGCGCGAAGCGTCCGGGACCATACAGCTCACGGGTCGCAGCAGACTCCTGCCCCAAATCGAAGGCCTTGAGGTCCTTGGAGTTCATCAGGGCGATGGCCTCACGATAGAGCTCCTCGTAGGCCTTGACGTCGGCATTTGCATATTTGCCGTGGAACTCGCGGTTCATGCGGTCTGCCAGGGACAAGCGGCGCTCGAAATCCTCGGCGGAAACTCCGCCAGAACGGGTGGAGTCCTGAAGGCCATCGGTGGGGCTGCCGATGGGCGCGGCGGCGAACTTCGCCCCGAGGAATCCACCGCCGGTGAGCTCCGGCGAGCTGTCGATGGCGACAAAACCCGGGAGCTCGGGGTGGATGCGCCCCCCCAATTTCATGACCCACGCCCCCAGCGAGGGATGCTTGATGGTGCCTCTCATCTGGTAGCTGGTATGCATGATGTAGGCTCCCTGCTCGTGGGCACCCTGGGTGGAGTTCATGGAGTTGATCACACAAACGTTATCCATCACCGCAGCGGTCTTTGGCAGGTAATGACCGACCAGCACATCGTCCACTTTCGAGGGAATGGCTTCGGTCTTCCCCATGATGTCTTTCTTCTTGGGCTTGGGGTCGAAGGTATCGACATGGCTCATCCCGCCGGACATGTAGAGGTAGATGACATTCTTGGCCGTGCCTCCTTTGGCAGTTTCCGTGGGCGCGGCGCTCGCCAGCGTGCCACCCAGCATAGGAAAAAGGTGGACCCCCAGGTAGGCGCGGGCCGCATTGGAAACGAATTGGCGGCGGGTGAGTTCATCTGCTTTTGGAAATGGATTCATGGGTTATTGAAGGAAAAGGAATTCTGAGGACATGACGAGGGCGGAGACGATGTTGCGGTAGCCGGCATCGCCCTGTTGTTTGACTTCGTCCAGCATCCAGGTCATTTCCTGCTCGGCTGGCGGGCGGTTGAGGATGGCGATGTAGAGACGGCGGATTTTTTCCTTGTCGGAACTCGCGTCCTTGAGCGACTCGTAGAGATGGGCGGACGATTGGTTGACGAGTTCACGCTGGACGAAGCCATTCATGAGCGAGAGCACCTGGCCGACGTTGGGCTCACGGCTGAAGCCGTCGACCACCTCCCGATCGGAGGCCCCGAAGAGGTAGAGAAAGTGGTCACGGGGCGCGGGCGAGGGCAACTCGGAGGCCCGGACCTTGGCATTTTTGTCGTATTTCTTGATGGTCTTCATCCCCATCATCGAGGACTCATCGCCGGCACCCGGGCTGGAGGCTTGCACCTCGCTGACGAGACGGGCGAAATAGGTGCGGACTTCCGCCTCGGAGTCGAGGGCGAGCACCTCCTTGGACAGTTGGGTCATGGTTTTTTTACCTGTGAGGACAGGCTTCCCTGAGACGTAGATCCGGTCATCAAGGGTGCGGGTCGCCTGCTTGTCCGGGTCACCCGCCGCGAGGGTGATCAGGGAGTCCCAGATCTGCTCGGACGAGAGCCGCTCGATTTTCCGCCCGTGGAAATCATCTCCGCCGTCCACAGAGGATGGCAGTGGGTTGGTGGCGAATTGAAAGGTGCGGGTGAGCAGCAGGATTTTTTGGAAGGAGCGGAGGTCGTAACCAAGCTCGATCATGAGCTCGCTGAGGTATGCGACCAGGGCTGGATGGTGGGTTTTTTCGGCGGGGATGAATTCGTCCACCGGTTCGTAGATTCCCTTGCCCATGACGCGCTTCCACATCCGGTTGGCGATCATGGTGGGGAACTGGGCTTCGGTTTTAGCGATCATCCAGGCGGCAAGTTTCTTGCGGCCATCGTTCTCCACCTTTTTATCAGACATGCGGACGGTCTGACCGAATGGAGTGCGTCCAGCGATAAGCTCGCCGGGTCTGCCATCCCGGTATTGATAGTCCCCGGGAAGCTGGATCTGGCCAGCGCCGCCGCCAGCCAGCGACATGCCGTAGATTTTGTCCCAAAGAACCTGGGCGACGCGGTATTCCTCGCTGCGCATTTTCTCGCCTTGGACCAACTCGTCCCAGAGAGGTCGCATGTGTTGCTGGCCTAAGGTTGTCTGGCCGTGCGTGAAAGCGGCGAGTTCGTAGAAGTCATGCCTTTCGGTGGTGCCGTAGGGATCGTCATGGCACTGGGCGCATTCCATGCGTGCGCCGAGGAAGACGCGCATCGTGTTGGAGAGATTGTCCAGCGGCATTCCGCGGTCGCGGGTGTAGTATCCGACTGCAGCGGTCGCCTGACTCCACCCGTCACCCGACGAGGAGATGAGAAGCCGGGTAAACTCATCCCAAGGCATGTTGTCAGTCATGGCGGTGCGCACCCAGTGCCGATAAGGCTCGTTGGTGGCGGAGGAGCCCATACGCCCGTCGGTGATACGGAGCAGGTCGAAGGCCCAGTTGGTCATGTGGCTGGAGAAGCCCTTGGAGTTGAGCACGTATTCAATGAGCGCCTCGCGTTTCGTTGGATCTTCGATTTCCAAAAAAGCAAGCGCCTCTTCCGCCGTGGGAATGCGGCCGATGGAAACTAAAAACGCACGCCGGAGGAAGGTGGCGTCGTCGGTGGTTTTCGGGACGGCGAGATTTTTACTTCGGTAAAAGGAAGCGACGTGTTGGTCGATTTGAAGCGCGGCTTTTTTGATAAACTCCGGACTTTTCTGTGGCGGCAACGTCTGTGCATCGAGGAGCCCGAGCGAGGCCCCACACAGCAGGAGAATGAAAATGGGTTTCATGGATTGCAGGTGTGAGCCTGCAAGCTACCGACATCCGCAGAGATGTCAAATTAGACTTTCAGGCGCATTTGATCGAGAATTTCCCGGAGAATCGGCTGGTCAGCATCTGCCCAGAGCAGCGAACCGAAGTCTGCGGGCGCGCACCAGGTCAGTTGTTCATGGACCAGCGGCTGTGGGTCCCCCTTGAGGATCCGGCAATAAAAGGGCGACAAGCGGATCCATTGTTTTTCATAGCTCCAGACGACTGGGCGGAGGGCGGACCCGACTTGGACGGAGATTCCCAGTTCTTCTTGAAGTTCGCGGGTGAGGGCAGCCTCCTGAGATTCGCCGGGGTCAACTTTCCCGCCGGGAAACTCCCATTTCCCAGCGAGGTGCTTCCCCGCCGGGCGGAGACAGGCAAGCAGCTTTCCCTCGGCATTTGAAATCACTCCACAAACGACCTCAATCATGACGAGACCATCTTGTGCCTGCGACGAGCTTGGAGTCAACCCGGCTGTGCCCAAATCTTGCCAGGCAGGCAAGGGCTATGACTGGGATGCCTTCAACCGGCCCAGGACTTCCTCGTAGGCCTCCATAACGCCGCCGAGATCCCGGCGGAAACGGTCCTTGTCCATCTTTTCGCCCGTTTTCAAATCCCAGAGACGGCATCCGTCGGGACTGATCTCATCGGCGAGAACGATGACCGCCGGATCCGACACCAAACGACCGAACTCCAATTTGAAGTCGACCAACCGCAAGCCGACATTGGCGAAGAAATCGATGAGGATCGTATTGACCCGTAGCGCGGACTTGCGCAGGTGAGCCAGGTCTTCCGGGCTTGCGAGGCCCATTTCACGGATGTAGTCGTCATTGATGAGAGGGTCTCCGAGTTCGTCGCTTTTGTAGGAAAACTCGATTACGGGCTGGGAAAATGCGCGGCCTTCCTCGATGCCCGTGCGTTTGCAATAGCTCCCGGCCGAAAAATTCCGGACGATGACCTCGACCATGAGAATGGTGACCTTTTTGACCTCGACGTTGGTCTCGTCGATTTGGCGGACAAAATGGGTCGGCACGCCGGCCTCTTCGAGAAAGCCATAGATGAGAGTGCTGATCTCGTTGTTGAGATGCCCCTTGTTTTCGAAGCTCGCTTTTTTTTCACCGTTGAAGGCGGTCGCATCGTTTTTAAATTCCATCCGGAGAGTATCCGGATTCTCGGTGGCCCAGAGTCGCTTGGCCTTGCCTTCGTAAATCGGTGTCATTGAGGAAATCTAAAACTCCGCCATGCGCAGGTCAAGAGCGCTGCTTTGGAAGCCTGAAATTGGTTGTAACAGCAGCGACCACTTCCCCATCTGGAACAAGTCAATTTGCCTACGAAACAGCAGCAGGTTAGACTTTGATTTCAAATCGATTGCATAAAATCCACCGAATTCAGCTTTTCTTCAAGCTATGGCACGGAAATCGCAGTCAATAGGCGTTTTTAGGCGCGACAACGCGACCAATTCACCGTTTCATCTCCCTGACCCCTTAACGCTCAAGACCCTCCCTACATCCATGGCCACCATCACCAAACGCGAACTCGTCATCAAAATCACCGACACCCTCGGCGAAAAGGGTATCGAAGTCACCCAGCAAGACGTTCTTGAGGTCGTCCAGACCCTGATTGATTGCGTGACGGATTCACTCGCCCAGGGAGACACCGTGGTCATGCGGAACTTCGGTGCGTTTCAAGTCCGGGAAATGAAGGCGAAAATCGGCAGAAATCCGAAAAATCCCGGCAAGGACGTCACCATCCCCGCCCGCGCCGCCGTCAAGTTCAAGCCCGGCAAGGAGATGAAGGAAAAGGTAGCCACCACTCTCCAAGTCATCCGCGAGCGCAAGTAGTGACTCGTCACCGATCTTTCCCATCCTCGCTCCGCCTCGCCGCACTTTGCAGCGCGGCGGTTTTTCTTTTGCCATCCTGCATCTCGCGCCCCGGCGGCCACGACGGCTACCTGACCCGCTCCTATCAGGTCCGCGGACGGGACTATCAGCCGATGACGGTCGATGCCGCGCTCCACTTCGAAGAAACGGGCACCTGTTCGTGGTACAATGAGTCTTCTTTCTTCGGCATCAAGCGCGGCAGTACCTCGCTCGGCGAGAAAGTCATGCCCTGGCACCTGACCGGCGCGCACAAAACCCTTCCCCTCCCCTGCCTCGTCCGAGTCACCAATCTGGAAAACGGCAAGTCCGTGAAAGTCCGCATCAACGACCGCGGCCCTTTCATCCCCGGGCGGGTCCTCGATGTCACCCCGAGGGCTGCGAAGAAACTCGGTTTTTACGGCGCTGGCCTCGCCGAAACCCACCTCGAAGTGCTGTCCGTGGGGGATGGCTCATACAAGCGCAAAAAACGCGGTTGGTGGCCGTTCTAGTTTTCCAGACTTGAACAAACCGGACATCCTCGAACAAAGTCCCCGTCCACTCCTTGCGAGTCCTGTCTTTATGTCCAATTCCTCAGAAATTCGCGTCTTCGCCCCCGCCACTGTGGCCAACGTCGCTTGCGGTTACGATGTGCTCGGCTTTGCCATCGACTCTCCGGGCGATGAGATCGTCGTGCGCCACTCGGAAAAACCCGGTCTCCACATCACCAAGATCACTGGCGACGATGGCAAGCTCCCGAAGAACCCCGCTCAGAACTGCGCCGGTGTCGCCGCGCTCGACCTACTCAAGCACCTTGGCATGACGGACCGCGGCATCGAGATGGAGATTCACAAAAAAATGCCCTTTGGCTCGGGCCTCGGGTCCTCATCGGCATCCTCCGTCGCCGGGGCCTTCGCGGTGAACCAACTCATCGGCAACCCTCTCAGCAAAAAGCAGCTCCTCCCCTTCGCGATGGCGGGTGAGGCATCTGCCGATGGTGCCTGGCACGCCGACAATGTCGCGCCCTGCCTGTTCGGCGGCATCGTCTTCATCCGGTCGAACGACGAGCTGGACTTCGCCCAGATCCCCGCTCCCAAGAACCTCTGGGCCGCCGTGGTCCACCCGGACATCGAGATCCTCACCAAGGTCGCCCGCGAGATCCTGCCGAAGGAGATCCCCTTGGAAAACGCCACCCAGCAGATTGGCAACCTCGGCGGGCTGCTCTGCGGGCTGATCCAGGAAGATTACGGCCTGATTTCCCGCTCCATTCACGACGTGATCGCCGAGCCGCGCCGCCAGAAACTCATCCCGGACTTCTACAAGGCCAAACGCGCCGCGCTCGCCGCCGGTGCGCTCGGGTTCTCCATCTCCGGTGCTGGCCCCTCGGTCTTCGCCCTCTGCGAAGGTGAGGAAGCCGCCCGCAAAGTCGCGGACGCGGTCAGCAAGGTGTTCCACTCCATCCCGATCGAAAACCAAAGCTACGTCTCGCGGATCAACCCGCGCGGGGTGCATGTAATCGATTGAGAACCGCCGCCGGCTCAGGTGACGCTCTCGAACACGCCGCCGCCTAACAGCCGACCGCCGTCGTAGAGGGCGCAGATCTGCCCCGGCGCGATCGCCCGCTGCGGCCGCTGGAACTTGAGCCGAATTTTCCCGTCCTCGACCGGCTCTAACAAAGCAGGTTCCGCCTTGGCGCGGTAGCGGGGTTGGGCATCGACAAGCCGTGGTTTATCGAACGGTTCATGGAGCGAGCTCAATGTGCCTACCACGCATTCCTCGCAATAAAGTCCCGCCGATTCCGGCAGGTCCCAGCCGACGATGAGTTGGTTCTTTTCCGGGTTTTTCCCGACCACCACATAGGCCATGCCATCGCGCGGCGAGGCGACTCCATGGCCTTTTCGCTGACCCAGCGTGTAGAGGTGGAGACCGCGGTGCTCGCCCATGACCTTGCCTGATAGATCGATGATCGGCCCCGGCCTGTCAGCCACATAATGGCGGAGGAAGTCGCTCATTTTCACCTGCCCGAGAAAACAAATCCCCTGGCTGTCTTTTTTCTCCGCCACCGGCAGATCGAAGCGCCGGGCCACATCGCGCACTTCCGGCTTGAGCATCTCCCCTGTCGGGAAAAGCGCGTGGGCCGCTTGATGCTGGGTCATGAGGGAAAGGAAATAACTCTGGTCCTTGTTCGGGTCCGCGCCACGCAGGATCGCCGCCGAGCCATCCGCCAGCGTCCGGCGGCGGGCATAGTGCCCGGTGGCGACGTGGGCAAATCCTTGGGAAAGCGCATAGTCGAGAAACACCCCGAACTTCATCTCCCGATTGCACCACACATCCGGGTTCGGAGTGATGCCGGACCGGTAGCCCTCGACCAGATAATCGACGATCCTGTCGCGGTAAGCATCGATGAGGTCGATGACGCGGAACTCGATGCCGAGGGATTTAGCAATCGCCCGGCCATCCTCGATGTCCTGTTCCCACGGGCAATCGCCGGGGATGCCCTCATCGTTGATCCAGTTTTTCATGTAACCGGCCGCCACCTCGTGCCCCTGCTCCACGAGCAGGGCCGCCGCCACCGCGCTGTCCACTCCACCTGAGAGCCCCACCAGTACCTTCGCCATGCGGGGACTTTGAAGGATGAATCAGAGATGGGTAGCGTAAATTTCGACCCGCGCTACTTTAGGGCTTGGACGTCAGCCGCTTGAAGCGCCAACCTCCGGCCATGCATTCGATGACAGGATTCGGCCGTGGAGCCGCGACGAAGAAGATGTGGCAGGCAACGGTGGAACTCAGCGCGGTCAATCGCAAGCAGGCAGAAGTCGTGATCCAGGCACCTCGCGAGCTCAACGAACTGGATGCGAGGATTCGCAAAGCCGTGCTCGCCGTGGTCTCGCGCGGGCGGGTGCAGGTGTCGATCCATCTGGAGCGCGCGCACAGCGCCACGGCAAGCTTCCAGGTCGATTCAGCGCTGGCGCAGGGCTTCGCGGCAGCCTTCTCCGCCCTCAGCGAGACCGTCGGGCACAGCGTGACCCCGCTTGCCGCAGACTACCTCCGCCAACCCGGAATCATCGAGGTCGGCAATGGCGAAATGAATGCGGAAACCGTGTGGCTCGCCGTGGAGCCGGCCCTAACCGACGCACTCACCCAGCTCGCAGCCATGCGTGCCCATGAAGGGGCCCACCTCAGGAAAGACTTCCTCGAACGCTTGGAATCCCTGGTGGGATGGGTCCAAAAAATCTCCTCGGATGCCCCGGGCCGGGTCGTCCGCCAGCGTGACTTGTTGCACAAGCGCCTGAGGGACGCCGGACTCGATCTCGATCCTGCCGACGAGCGGGTGGCCAAGGAAATTGCGCTTTTCGCCGACCGCTGTGATGTCAGTGAGGAGCTGACCCGACTCGGTTCCCATTTTGAGAAATTCCGCGAATATCTCGACGCACCGGAAGCACCGGGCCGGGCCTTGGATTTTCTCTGCCAAGAGTTGTTCCGCGAGTTCAACACCATCGGCTCCAAGGCCAACGACGCCTCGATCGCCCAGGCGATTGTCGAAGCGAAGACCGAGTTGGAAAAAATCCGCGAGCAGGTGCAGAATATCGAGTAGGGCTGCGCTAGCTGGACAAATCCATGCCGACCAAATCCCGATCTTCACGAGCGGATTCGAGGAACGACTCATCCATGGCGATGGCTTGGCGGAGGTGGCTTCGCGCACGCCCCCCCTCACCTAAGGTCCAGAGGTAACAAGCGAGGTTGTAGTGGAAAACCGCCATTTCAAACAAGGCCTTGGGTCCGCGCAGGAGCTGGTTACATGCGGCAAGCGTGTCTCCGGTTTCGTGCAGACAGAACGCCGCCCGCAGAAAAAAGAGAGGCTCATCCTCGGCTTTCAAACAAAGCAGCCGCGCGGTCTCCGAGGCGGCGTTCCACTGCTCACGCTCCATCTGTGCGGCCAGCTTCAACTCCAACGGCGCGCGCAACCGCTGGACATCTAACGGAAGCGACTGGAGTTCGTAAAGCGCCTCTTCCGCCAATCCAAGTTCCAGCCAGCCTGCTGCCGCGCGTAACGTTTTTGTCACCAACATCTTCGCGACTCTAGGTGGATTTTGAGGGTTTGGCAAACCTTCAGCTGCCAAAAATTCCTGAGTGGAAGATCCCGCAGAAGGGAGTGCCTAGCCCCCTTTTGCAGCAGGGGCTCAAGTCGGCGATGGGCTGGAAGATTCAGGAGGTAGCTGATGGGGAATGATGACCCACCAGCCATGGGGTCGAGATGCCGCTCACTGTCCCTGCTCCTGCCCCTGCTGCCGCCGCTGGTATTCCTGTTGTTGCTGTTGCCGCGCTTGTTCCAGCTGCTCCTGGCGTTGTTGTTGCATTTGTTCCTGCTGCCGCTGCCGGGCTTCTTCCTGGGCTTGGCGGGCCTGCTCCCGTTGCTGTTCCCGGGCACGCTCCAGCTGTTCCTGGCGCTGTTGCTGCATTTGTTCCTGCTGCCGCTGCCGGGCTTCTTCCTGAGCTTGGCGGGCCTGCTCCCGTTGTTGTTCGCGGGCGCGCTCCAGCTGTTGTTCGCGCTGTTGTTCCATGGCGGCCTTTTGAGCTTCGCGTGCTTGTTCCTGCTGTT
>CALMKO010000435.1 GCA_937867415.1 uncultured Verrucomicrobiota bacterium
GCGATGTCAGCGCTGGCGGCTTCCAGCTGCGTGAAGGCGGCGCTGGCCTGCTTAACGGCTTTTTCCATGTCAACGAGCATGGGATCGATTCCTCGATTGGCTTTTTCCGTTAGATCCTTCAGGCTTGCCATGGCGATGTCCAGATTATCGATGGCGTTGGAGAGTTTGTGGTTTTCCCCCAAGGCGCGCATCTCAGCGGTGAAATCGGCGAGATTGTCGTTGATCTCTTTCATCCGCATCGCGTCGATCTGGGTTTTCGCACTTGCAAGCGTTTCACGCAGATCCTGGATCAGACTCGCGAAGTCGATGTTGCCGAGCTTCTTCAAGCCTTCGCTGATACTGAGCATGAGTGCGTCCAGTTCGGTTCCCACGGTGGGCACCACAGGATAGGGCGACTTCACCGCGGGCTCGAAGACCAGTCCGCGTTCGTTAGGCGAGATATCGAACTCGATGTTCATCTGCCCGGTTACGAAACTCATCTGTTTCATCCGTGCCCTCAGACCGCTGGCCACCGCCCGTTGCACCCCTTCATGGGTGGTGAAGTCGATACCACCACCCGTGCTGGCCCCGACGGCGGCGAGCTGATTGGTGGAAAGCTCGACGACGATGGGAATGATCTTACGGTTCTCCCTGGGATCGACCAGCACGCTGATCGATCTCACCCGACCAATGCTTACGCCGCCGAACCGAACCTCCGACCCGACCAGCAGTCCGTCGGCGCTTTTGTCAAAATAGAGGATGATGTTCGCGGTTTTCTCAAAGAATTTCCCAGCCCCTAACAACACCAAGGCGGCGGCGGCGAGCACAAGACCGCCCAAGGTGAAGAATCCGATCAAAGTGGGCTTGGCGGTTTTACTCATGGCGGCGGGTTGGGAAGTGCTCCACGATTCAAAAAAAGCCGGACAGCGGGATTGTCCGAGTGATCACGCAGATGGTTGGGGTTACCAAGCGCCCCTTGCGTGTGGGTGACAGGATCAAGGAATAATGCGGTATCCGCAATGCCAAAGATACTCGCCAACTCATGCGTGACGATGACGATCGTGCAGCCTTGGGTCTCCCGCAAACGCAGGATCAGGTCGTCCAGACGCTTGCTGCTGAGCGGATCAAGCCCCCCTGCGGGCTCATCCAGAAAAAGGATGTCGGGATCGAGCGCCATCGCCCGCGCGATGCCGGCACGCTTCTTCATCCCCCCACTCAACTGTGCTGGGTAGTAATCCTCATAGCCCGCAAGTCCGACAAGCGCGAGTTTGTATGCCACAAGGTCGCGCACGGTCTTGGCTGGCAGCTTGCCCGCTTCCTCGATCAGCATGGAAATATTCTCACCGAGTGTCATGGATGACCACAGCGCGCCCCATTGATACATCACTCCAAACCGCCGGGTGAAATCCCTCTGCCGATCCTCCATCACGGAGGTAAAGTCCACGCCGTCGTAAAGGATCCGTCCCTTGGCAGGTTCTACCAGTCCGACGAGGTGACGCAGCAGGGTGCTCTTGCCACAACCGCTGCCACCCATGATCACAAAGATCTCCTTGTCCTGGATTTCAAACTCAAGGTCACGCATCACCACCAGCGGCCCGTAGGCCAGAGTGAGATCGTGGACGCTGATTTTCGCGCTCATGGTTAGATCCCAAGAAGGGTGAAAATGGCGGCGAACGCGGAATCGAGAACCACGATCCACGTGATGGAAGCCACAATGGCATGGGTGGTGGCCTCACCCACGGCGGCGGAGGATTTCCCTGCCCGCATCCCCTGCATGCAACCACTGATCGCGATCACCGCACCGAAGAAGACACTCTTGATGACTCCTAACATCGAGGTCGTGAGCGTAATCGACAACAACGTTTCATTCCAAAACAACACCGCCGGAATGCCGACCAACGCCCCCACCAACATACCGCCCAGAATGCCGATGACGTTCGAATACACCGTCAGCAAGGGCATCATCAACACCAAGCCCAGAAGCCGCGGCAGCACCAGGAAATCGAACGGATCGAACCCGGCAGTGCGCAGTGCGTCGATCTCCTCGTTGGATTTCATGCTGCCGATGTGCGCCGCGAAGGCAGCGCCCGTGCGACCGCTCATGATGATGGCTGTCATGACCACGCCCATTTCACGCACCATCGCGATGGCGACAAGGTCGGCGACGAGCAGGTTGGCACCGAAATTCGTCAACTGCGCATTCCCGACGAAGGCGAGGATCATGCCGATCAGGAAACTGATCAGAGTGACAATCGGCAGAGCTTCGACACCGCATTCCTGCACACAGACCCACAGGTCTTTGGATCGGAAGCGGGCTCGCCCCGTGATCCACCTGACGAGGGAAAGCGAACATTGCCCGATAAATTCGACAACATCCTTGGTCGCTGACCAGACGTTCAAGGAGAGCTTGCCCAGTCTCATCATGGCCGGGGGCTTGCCCTCCCCACCGTGGTCAGCAAGTTCCTCGGGAACCTCCAGAGCCAATTCCAGCAAGCCCCGGAGATCCGCTGGTAATCCCTCGAGCGAAGGCAGCCCACTCTCGCCCCTCGCGTGGCTGCGCAGATTGGCGAGCAGGAACGCCGGGAGGATGGAATCAAAGGAGCCAAGCGCATCCGTCTGATAGCGTGTGATTGACTGCCCGCTTGCCTTGCCGGACACCACGACCTCCCCTCCTCCCCGGTGCCAGTCACCGGCCAGTTCGAGAATTTGCACATTTCCATCCTGACGCCACATGGCACGCGGGGTTGTGGCGTCGGCGGATTTCATGACACGAAGCCGGGATCCGGAAATGAAAGAAGATTCGGAAGGTGCCGTGACCTGGCGCAGCCCGGAGATTTCGTCACCTGACTCATTGCCGCGCATCATAACATTCTGAGCCGCCTTGCCAATCAAATTAGGCACCTGAGCCCTGGCGGGGGGCCGCTTGATGACCGGCTTGAATCCGCCTCTGGCAGCCACTCGTTTTCCAAAACCCGGCAAGCTCGAGACCCGCCCTCCTGATCGCGGGTCGGCCGCGGACCGATACTCGTGCCGCGTAAAACTCCAATTACCGGGCAAGGAGGCAACACACTTCCTCGGAGTTGTTGAATGTGTGACCTTCGAAATGCGCGAAACTCTCCGCAAAGGCCGCCCATTCGCTTCAACGACAAGAGTGTCGTGGCCCCCTACCCTGTCCGCCAGTTTGAATTCTACACGGCACGAGCGAGAAATCGCCCGAAACCGCCCGTCAACGGTCATCTCGGTTCCCACGCCCCATAAAAAAAGGAGCCTTGCGGCTCCTTTTTCATTGAGAAATCAAATGGTGGGTAGAGATGGATTCGAACCAACGTAAGCTTTCGCTAGCAGATTTACAGTCTGCCCCCTTTAGCCACTCGGGCATCTACCCATTCCGCTTGCGCGGGGCGGATGTATGAGGAACCGCGCAGGAACTGACAAGGAAAACCTGATCATTCTGAATAAAAAGATTGGATCAGGCATTTTTGACCGCCCTCCTCCTGCCCGGATCCGGCGCATTCTTCCAAAGATGCAGCCTTGTAAGTTTCCTCGCTTGCATGATGCTTGGTCCATCTTGATGCGACTCCTTCAGATCATCATCCCACTCATATCGCTTGCCTCCAGCCTCGCTGAAAACGCACCGCTGGACGCATGGCTCAAGCGCCAGGCATCCATCACATCGATCGATTCCGAGTTCACCCAGGAACGCACCTTGCCGTCCTTGAAAACCCCGATCCGCACTCCCGGCCGCCTGAGTTTCTCCAAGCCCGACAAAATCCGCTGGCAGCTCGGCTCTCCTGTTGAGACGCTTGCCATCGCCGATGGGAGATTCCTCACCTTGATCGAAATCGCCGCCAAGTCCGCGCGCCAAACGGATGTAAACTCGCCTCAAGCCGCACGGTTTTCCCTGCTCTCCGGAAAGGCCTTCCAATCCACGGATGCCTTTTACCAAACTTTCGAACTCATCGAATCCCGCGTGAACTCGGGCATCCACCAATACACCTTGAAAGCAAAAGACCGCCGCATCCGCTCGCAGATCCCGTGGATATTTCTCGATATCGACCCCGCGAAAAACGAGCTTCGAGCCCTTGAACTCGAACTCCAGGACCGCTCCAGACTGCGCACCGTCTTTCATCATCCCCGCTTCAACGGGAAACTCGACGACTCCCTATTCCGCCCCGACCTTACCGGTTACAGCATGAGATAAGCTCATCGCTCCCGCCCCTTCCTCCGCCCGCCGCCACCACCATGTTTGTCATCTCGACCACCGCCCTCCAGAAAAACGCCGCCATCCTCCGCGAAGTCAAGGACGCCGCCGGCTGCCATCTCGTCCTCGCGCTGAAAGGATTCGCGTGTTGGAAAGCATTTCCTTTCCTCCGGGACGATCTCGACGGCTGCTGCGCCTCGGGCTTATGGGAGGCCTTCCTGGCCCGGGACTATTTCAAGAAACACATCATCACCTATTCACCAGCCTACGACGAGGGCGATGTTACCGAACTGTGCGAGTTTACCCACCACCTCGATTTCAACTCCTTGTCGCAGTGGTATCGCTTCCGCGAGCAAGTCATGGCACATCCACGGTTTCTCTCCGGTGAGCTTCTCTGCGGGCTGCGCGTCAATCCGGAATGCTCAACCGGCGACACCGCACTCTATGATCCATGCGTGGCGGGCTCCCGTCTTGGTATCACCGCGGAGCAACTCGCCGGGCAGGACCTCCGCGGCCTCTCCGGACTGCATTTCCACACCCTCTGCGAGCAAAACTCCGACGCCCTCGAAACCACGCTCACCGCGATCCATGAGAAATTCGGGCACCTGCTTCACTCGCCACAATTCACCTATCTCAACATGGGAGGCGGCCACTGGATCACCAAGCCATTCTATGACCGCGAGCGACTCATCCGCCTGGTTCGCGAGACCCGGGAAAAATACCAAGTCGATGTCTGGCTGGAGCCTGGCGAAGCCGTAGCCATTCACACGGGAGTCCTGCGCGCCACGGTGATGGATGTCTTCGAATCCGCCGGACACCGCCTCGCCATCCTCAGTATTTCCGCCACCGGACACATGCCCGACGTCATGGAAATGCCGTATCGCCCGGATGTTTTCCTCGTGGACAACACCAGCCCGGGAGCGGGTAGACCTGCCGTGATCATGGACGGTGAGCATTACCACCCGACCGCCGCCACCGGCCCATGGACCTACCGCCTGGGTGGCCCCACCTGTCTGGCCGGAGATGTCGTGGGTGACTTCGCCTTCCACCGTGAGCTCAAAATAGGCGACACCCTCATTTTCGACGACATGGCTCACTACACCATGGTCAAAACCACCACCTTCAACGGCGTCAAGCATCCCGCCATCGCCCTGCAGCACGGTGACGGCAGCCTGGAAATCCTCCGCGAGTTCACCTACGCCGACTTCCGCGACCGCCTGTCCTGACCTGCATTCGGCAATCTTTACCATTGCAAATCCTTCGCCCCTTTGCTCACATAAGCGTGACATGGCCAATCCGACTAACGTACTTTCCAGCGGAATCGAAATCATCGGTTCCATCCGCTTCTCCAACGACATGATTATCGATGGGAAAATCGAAGGCGAAATCTCTTCCGACAAGGGCCGCGTTACCATCGGTGAAAACGCCGTCATCAAGGGCGATGTCACTGCCGGAGAGGTCAAGGTTTACGGCAATGTGGAAGGAAAAATCACCTCGGAGCGCTGTGAACTCAAGGACAAGTCAAAGATCAACGGCGACATCAAGTCCAAGGTTTTCTCCATGGAAGAAGGCGCGCAACTCTCGGGCCGCACCGACATCGGCGGCTGATCTACCTTTCCTCCCAGCTCTCCTCAAGATCCTCGGCGGACTTGGGTTCCAAATGAGAGATCACCCGGCCATCCGGGTGCAACAAGGCTGCCACACTGGCCTCGATTTCCGTGGCTGCCTCATGAGCCAGCCCCACGGTCTGGGCGTCATCGAAGACCAGGTGAAACTCCACCCAGTGAGTGCGCCCCGAGTGGCGGTGACGGAGGTTATGATAGGAAAGACCCCGCTTTCCCGCCTCGATATCTAACAAGCTCCGGATGCGCTTCTCAATCTCGGGATCGCTCTCATCCAGCAGACCACCAAGGCTCTCGCGGATCAACCGATAACCCACGCGCACGATGTTGAGCGCTGCCAGCATCGCAGCAAGCGGATCCCACCATACCCAGCCGGTGGATTGATAGAGCCCCAGTGCCACCAGCACCGCCACACTTGACCACACATCAGTGAGCACGTGCATTCCATTCGCCCGCAACAAGGGCGAGCCACTCCGCTTGCCCAACCCTAACAGGGCCAAGCCCAAGACCAGATTGATGCAAGCCGCCATTGCCGTGACCATCACTCCGAACCCCAGATTCTCAATCTCCACGCCGAAAATCATCTGCCGGATCGCTTCATAGAAAATCAACATGGCCGCCGCGGAAATCATGGCCCCCTCGAACCCCGCGGAAAGAAAGGAAACCTTGTCATGGCCGAAGTGGTGCGTCTCATCCGCAGGCTTATGCACCAGTCTCAAAGCCCAGACCGCAAAACAAACGGCCAGGAAATGCACCACCGACTCCGCAGCATCCGAATAAATGGCCGACGAACCCGTCACCACCGCGGCAGTCACCTTCGCTCCTAACAGCACAAATGCCGCCAGCAGTGAAAAATGCATCATCCGCCGTTGTTCTTGGTACCCGCTCACCCCACAAGTCTGCACACGCTCATCAGCTTGGCAACCATCGCGGGGTGTTTCCCCTCTCCGCCTCGCAAAAATCCAAGCTCCCGCATCATCATTCCCTCTATGGCCGGTTTTGGGACCATTTGGCCGGAATCGGGTGCCTAAAATGCTTTTGTTTTGCTGATTTTCAGGCATTCTTTGGTCGTTCTGAGCGAGGTCCGCCTCACTGGAACTCCTGCCACCAAGTGCCGGATCACCCGTTTCGAATGAACCTCCGGGGGGAAGTTCACCGAACAAGATCCAAGCCAAGGGGCTGAAGAAACAAGCGCGCTTTGCGAGATCCGGGGGGATATCCAAAGCGCGCTTTTCTTTTGAGCGCCTGCCCCCCCTCAAGCTCGACGTTAAGCTACCCCACCCGCAACCGTGCGGAAGGACTGCGAATCCAACGGGACTCCGGTCAAAAGGACCACCCCCGCCCCGAAAAACCATCGGGCAAGTGCACTAGGACCGAATCCACTCCCAAAAGAGAGTGGTCGGGGCGGCCAGATTCGAACTGACGACATCCGCGTCCCAAACGCGGCGCTCTACCAGGCTGAGCTACGCCCCGGTGCACGGGCGGAACCTTGTGGATTCCGAACCATGAATCAAGAAATTCCTTCACTAAATTTACCTGCCCACGGAATTTCCGATTTTTTACCCTATTTTTCTGGATGATCCCCGCCGGTCCGCAAGCCCGTATCCCCCGGCAAAAGCCAAGTTCCAGCCCGCATTTTCGGCATTCCCATGGCTTCTCAGCCTATTTCAGGCGCCCCCGCCGTGGTGCAGGCTTCCGATTTTCCCCCAAGCGCCTTTTTACGCCAGCGTCTTGACTTCCCGAGCCACCGCCGGATAATCTCCACCCAAGACAGGGGAGCTTCACGATCGCGAAGCCGAGATTTTCCGCCGCGTGGAAAGGACCCTCCGAACCTGACGCGGGTCATGCCGCCGTAGGAAGTCGAAACTCACCAACGTTTCCCTTCCCCGGCCGTGCATCATCCGCACGGCCTTTTCTTTGCTACCAATCTCAAATCT
>CALMKO010000436.1 GCA_937867415.1 uncultured Verrucomicrobiota bacterium
CCTGCCGATGTCGCGTTGTGGGACGCCACCGTCACCACTGCCAACACCACCACCATCGGCAGCGGCGTCAACTTCTCCGGCATCCGCATCGCCAATCCGGTTGGCAACGTCGCCATCCAGCCCGGCAGCGCCGGAAATCTCACACTCGGAAGCCAGGGTATCGACATGAGCAACACCAGCTCCGCCCTCACCATCAGCGCCGACACCGTTCTTTCCGCAGCTCAAACCTGGCACAGCGGCGCGTCCACCATCACCGCCAGCGGCGATCTAACAGGTTCCGCCGACCTCGCCAAATCCGGCACGGGCGTTCTTTCGCTTTCAGGAAACAACAGCGGCTATTCCGGGGACACCACCATCAAAGAAGGCACCTTGCGCTACAGCGGCAGCACCACGAACCTCCCCGTGTTAGGCAGCGGTCGCATCCACCTGGGCGAGCCGAACGGCAGCGCATCCGCCACCCTCGACTTCAGCATCACCTCCAGCACCAGCGTCGCCAATCCCCTGACCATCAGCAGCGGATCAGGCGGACGCTTCATCCGCTCGAACATGGGCAACACGGCCGGCCACACCCTCAGCGGTGCCATCACCGGTTCGAACAACCTCACCTTCGCCGCCGGAGTCATCACCTACAGCGGAGCGAGCGCCAGCACCTTCACCGGCAATCTCTTCGTCACCGGCGGACGTCTGCGCCTCGCGAACGGATCGACCTTCAACAACGCCACCATCCTCTCCATCGCCTCCGGTGCCTCGGTGGACCTGAACGCTTCCGGCTCGTCATGGAATTTCGCCGGTCTCAACGACGTCTCCGGCGCGGGCGGCATCCTGAACAACGCCGGCGGCAACCGCACCATCAACCTGCGCGGCGGCGGAAGTTATGCATTTTCAGGAAACGTCCAAAGCAACGTTAGACTAGTGATTAATCTCAGCGGAAGCGGCAGTCAGACACTGTCTGGGCCCACCTGCAACTACACCGGTGGAACGACCGTCACCGCCGGAACCCTGATCGTGAATGGTGCACTCACCCATGCCGCCGCTGCCACCGTCGCCAATGGAGCCACCCTTGCCGGCTCCGGCAGCATCGCCGCCGCCACCACCGTCAGCGGCACCCTCGCCCCCGGCGACGGACCCGGCACGCTCACCTTCAACGGATCACTCGCCATGGCCGCCACCAGCAAGCTGCAATGGCAACTCCCCGCCAACGCCACCACCGGCGGCGACTTCCTCAGTGCCGCCGCCGTCACGGTCACCAGCGGTGCCAAACTCGACCTGCTCTTCAACGCCCCCGGCAGCACCGTTTCTTTCACCGATTCCTTCTGGCATAGCAACCGCTCATGGCCCGTACTCTCCTCCACCGCCCTCACCGGCACCCTCGCGCTCGGCACCATTTCCACCGACTCCGCCGCCCACGCCGCCACCGGCCACGGTGTATTCAGCCTGATCCACGCGAATCACAACGTCACGCTGAACTGGACCGCTTACTCCGCCCGCCAACGCTGGAATTTCCTCCACTTCAATACCATCGCGGGGAACGATTCACTCGACGCCAACAACGATGGCGAATCCAACCTCCTCGAATTCGCCACCGGCCAAAACCCGCATACAACCGCCCGCGCAAGCACTACTCTTATCCCCACACCAAACCCCATGCTGCAATTCACCTACACCCGCAGCAAAGCTGCCTTCGATGAGGGCTACGTTTTCACAGTAGAGTATTCTGATACCCTTGCCCCAGATTCGTGGATATCCACCGGACCCGGGACGACCATCACCGAAGGCTTCAACCAGGAAACAAGCGTCCTCATCCCCGATCATCCAAACGGCCGGCGCTTCGCCCGCCTTCGGATCACCCCCCCGTAACCCAGGGATTGTCAGAAGCCTGAGAAATCGGCGTTAATACAAATCAGCTCTTACACGCGTTCCTCAAGCTCATCATCCGAACGGCGTATCATCAAAAAGGATGATTCGCCAGAGATTGTGAAGCACTTTCGCTACGGATAGCATCCGTAAAACCCTTCCCATGCATCGCTCAAGAAACCCAAGACAAAACCCGATGATCGATTACATTCTTGCGAATGGCCGTGCTGTATCAAGAGCCATAGTGAGTATCCTTTCCATCCTGGCACTTCTTATAATCAAGGCCAGCGCACAATCCGGCACCGGGTTGACAGGACAGTATTATGACACGAGTAATTTCACCTCACTCATGACCACCCGCACGGATGCGGGGGTGAATTTCAACTGGGGAACCACCATCCCCAGCGGAACCACCATCACCAATGCGGATTCATTTTCAGTGATCTGGACCGGTCAGATCGAACCGGAATTCACGGAGAACTATACCTTTTTCGTGACCGCAGACGATTCAGCCACTTTATGGATCAACGACCAGATCATTTGTCACCGTTCCTATTTCCAGACCGGCAATACGCCCATCATCGGCCAGATCCGCCTCCAAGCGGGAAAACGGGTGAACCTCCGGCTCGAGTACATCGAAAGAACCAGCACTGCATCAGTCCGCCTGGAGTGGCAGAGCAGCTCTCGCGCGCGTGAGCTCGTTCCAGCAGTGCGCCTCTATCCCGCCCGTATTGCCAAGGCCGGAGGATCGTTGCTCAAGGAGCATTGGGGCAGCATCACCGGAAGCCTGATTTCATCGCTCACGACCCATTCGAACTATCCTAACAGACCGGGCGGCCGCGAGTTTGTGACCTCGTTCGAGTGCCTCGCGCGGGACTGGGCGGACAACTATGGCACCCGTGTGACTGGATTCATCGTGCCGCCAGTCTCCGGGAGTTATACATTTGCGTTGAGCGGCGATGACACAGCGGAACTCTGGTTGAGCACCGACGCCACCACTGCGAATGGATCCCTGATCGCCAGCGTGGCAAGCGCCTCCGCCTTTCGCCAATGGGATTTCAGTCCGGCCACGCAACAATCCGCCCCGCGCACGCTGGTGCAGGGGCAGCGCTATTATGTGGAATTGCTGCACAAGGAAGGCACCGGCACCGACCATTGGAGCGTGGGCTGGAAAAAGCCGGGAGAAAGCGCGTTTTCCGTGATTCCCGGATCGGCTTTGGTCCAGGCGGGACTCACCCGCACCCAGCCGGCGCAGGCAGCCGTTTTCGATACCATCGCCCGCGATCACCCGCGACTCTATGCTACTGGCGAGAGTTTCTC
The DNA here is from genome assembly GCA_937867415.1 of uncultured Verrucomicrobiota bacterium. Classification (GTDB taxonomy): domain Bacteria; phylum Verrucomicrobiota; class Verrucomicrobiia; order Verrucomicrobiales; family Akkermansiaceae; genus Luteolibacter. Next base: position 3,175 of record CALMKO010000436.1, read on the forward strand.
ACGGCTACGAGGCCTCTGGCAGAGCAGCACGCCGAGCACTGCGAAAACCTGGGCCACCACCATCATTGCCCAGGCCGACGCGATCATCCCCACCAATTCTGTCACCTATCCAATGAACGTTGACTCTGCCCGCGTGGTGATGAACAACATGTATAAACTCGGCCTCGCGTGGCAGCTCACCGGCGACTCGAAGTATCCCGAACGGGCCTGGATAGAGCTCAACGCGGTGGGAGCCTTCGCCGATTGGTTTCCTAACAGCCGCGAGTTTCTTGTCACCTCCGAGTGCACCCACGGCTTTGCGATCGCCTACGACTGGATGTATGCCTACTGGACCCAGCCACGGCGCGACACCATCCGCACCGGCCTGATTAACAAAGGACTCAATGCCGGACTAAGCGCCTATAAAAACAATTTCTGGGCACTCCGCAGCAACTC
>CALMKO010000437.1 GCA_937867415.1 uncultured Verrucomicrobiota bacterium
TCGTAGGTGGACTTCTGCTTGGCCTTCTGGATGGCGGGCAGTTTTTCCTGAACCGGTTGGAGGTTGATGGGTAGGCGCGAGACGTGGTCGATGACCTGGTCACGCAGGTCCGCCGCATCCGAGGACTTGCCCAAGGTGGCGATGGACAGTCGCGCGGTGAGAAGATCGAACTTGAGGGCGGCTTCCTTGCTGAAGACATCGCGCCAGACCATGAGGGGAGCGATGACGTTTTTCAGCGTGGCGCGGGTGGCGGCGGAGAATGCTTCAAGCACGCCGTCCTTCTTCATCGACTGGATGTCCTTCCACTTTTCCCTGATGGAAAGGCACTCGGCGGGCAGCGCGGAGATGTCTGCCGCGATGAGGCTGATAGAGAGTTTGAATGCGTCGAGATCCTGCGAGGCAAGGGCGGCTTCAGCGAGCGCGATGCGGGTTTCGAAAAGTTGCTCGGGAAGGGACTTGGCACGGGCGGCGGCGACTTCCTTTTTCAGCTCATCGAAGTATTCAAAATTCCCCCAGTGGTCGAAGATCTGGAAGGTCGTCTTGTGCTTGCCGGGGCCGAAGAGGTTTTTGCAAAGGCGGGTGCCGCGGCCGATCATTTGCCAGAACTTGGCGTAGGATTTCACCGGCTTGGCGAAGACGAGGTTGACGATCTGCGGGACATCGATGCCGGTGTCGAGCATGTCCACGGAAACTGCGATGGTGATATTCTTGCTGCCATCGGAGGTTTTGAAATCGTCGATGAGCTGTTCGGCGCGTGGTTCGTAGTTGTCGATTCGCAGGCAGAAGTCGCCGCCGTATTGCGGATACATCTCATCGAAGAGCTCGACGAGGAGCTTGGCGTGGCGGTGATTGCGGGCGAAAACGATGGTTTTGCCCAGTCGCGTGCCGTCGGCATTGCGGATGCCTTTTTCCATCAGGTTGCGGAGGATGGCGCGGTCGGTGTCTTTGTTGAAGACGGCCTTGCTGACCTGTTCCTTGTCGTAATCGACAGCCTCGGAATCGGCGGTTTGTTCGGCGAGCTGCTCGCGCTGCTCCGGGCTGAGATCCTTGTACTTGATGCCATCCCGCAGGAATTTCGTGGTGTGTTTCACCACGGTGAAGGGGCAGAGATAGGGCGGTTTGTGATTGATCGCCTCGTCGTAGGTGTAGTTCGCGGTGGGATCTTCGTTTTCACAACCGAAGAGCTGATAGGTATTCCGGAAGATGAATTTCACCGGCGTGGCGGTGAGTCCGACCTGATAGCAGTCGAACCAACGGAAGATGTCGCGGAAGCGGTTGTAAATGCTGCGGTGCGATTCGTCGGCGATGATGAGATCGAAGAAACCGACGTCGAAGTTCTGGAAGCACTTCATCATCGCCGGATAGGTGGCGAGGTAGATGCGCTTTTCCTTATCGTTCGCGGTATTGCGGGTGACGATGACGCGGGGCTCGGATGGCAGGAATTCGTCGAAGGTGATGCCGGCTTGTTTGCGGAGTTCGCGGCGGTCGCAGAGGAAGAGGATGCGTTTTCCCCACTTCGCTCGGATCATGAGTTCAGAGAGGGCGACGGCGACGCGGGTCTTGCCGGTGCCGGTGGCCTGGATCAGGAGGGCGTGGCGGCGGCGCTTGTCGAAGTTCTCACAGGTGCGCTTGACGCACTCGATTTGATAGAGGCGGTCGATGATGGCTTCCTTCGGGAACAAAGCGCCAAGGCTGGGTTCGCGCTGATTGCGCTGGAAGATGCAATACCGAAGGCTGTCTAAGGAATAGAAGCCGAAAATGGCGCGGGGAGGTTCGCCCTTGGCATCATCCCAAATGAAGATCTCGTAGCCGTTGGTGTAGAAGATTACAGGGCGCTGACCGTGTTCCTTTTCGAGGCCGTCGGCGTAGTATTTCGCCTGCATCTTGCCCTTGGCGGCGTCCTCGGCGGTTTTCTTGCTTTCCACAACCCCGAGCGGCAGGCCGTTGTCAGGATCCCAGACGACATAATCGGCGCGGCCTTGGCCACTGGGAACCGGCTGGTGTAGGACGGGATGTTCCTGGGTCACTTCATCGGTGTTTTGACCGCGCGCACCGACTTTCCAGCCGGCTTTGGCGAGCAACTCGTCGATGAGCTTGAAACGGGTCTCTTCCTCACTGAAGTCGAGGGCGGAGGCGGCTTGCTGTGCTTGATTGAGCAAGACGGCTTTCTCGGCAGCAGTGGTGTGAGCTGCCTCTGCCTGGGATCGCGCCTCTTCGAGATCGGCGAGGAGTTTCGCCATGAGTGCCTCCTGCTCGGCGAGCTTTTGGAGCGCTGCCTTTTTCTCCCGCTGGAGCTGGGATTTTGAATCACCGGTCAACGCGAGTGGTTCCTGCCAGGACGGCAACTCATCACGGCGCACGAGGCCGGTAGAGAGGGCGAACCACTGGGCAAGATCGAAGGCTTCCTTGAGGATACCCGTCATCTGCGCCGGCGTGGTGGGATGCAGGGTGCCGTGGGCGGCGTGGTTGCCCTTGATGCGGATCAAGTGGAGCTTGTCCTGCACCACGGGCGGAGTGATCGACTTGAAGGAGTGGTCGGCTAGCAGGTCGTTGAGGTTGCTCTGATAGATGAGTTCCAGTCGGTGATGGGAGAAGAGAGCCTTGACCAGAAACTCAGCGAAGGTGCGGAGCTTCACCAGGCAGGATCCCGGATCGCTGTAGACGTAAGCTTCGGCGAAACCACCGAGATCGGCGAGTTCGCGGTGATTTTCCCGGAGGAATTCGAAGTTACGCGATTTCATAAGGGAATTAGGTGCTGCCGGAAAACGAAGCGACTCGGGGGGCACGACGGTCACCTGAGGGAGTTCGGTTGGCGAGAGTTCGGCACACATTTACGTGCCTTTGGATATGGCACGGGGTGTGCCAAGCGGTTAATTGTGGCTTAAACGACTGGCAGCCAATGGGTAGAAGCCGAAATGGATCATATCCCCACGCCGCGGAAATCAATCTGTATTGATGCTTTGATCTCATTTCGTTGAAGATCCTGAGGAGGTAGCAGTCGTGTCTTTGGCAATGCGGTGGAAGATGTCCGCGATCCAGGCGGGAGCGCTGGCGGCATCAGCGGGAAGAGACGCCCGGTCGGCGGGGGACAGGTTCCGGCGCAGCTTCGAAATGACGTCGTCATCCACACCGCGTTTCCCGATCCAGCGCAGGGCGAGGATGATCTGGGCACTCTTCGGGTTCTTGGTGGAAACAAAACGCTGGGAAACGTGGCGCAGGACGATTTCCGATTTTCCGCTGCAGATGCGGCGGCTGGGGCCGGTGGTGAGATGCCAGCTCCGCATCGGCACCTGGTCGCTAAGGCCAAGGACATTGGCCGCATGGGCACCGGTGGGGAACACGTCGCCGCCCGCCTTGCGTTGGACGAGATCCTGCATGGCGTCGTAGCTGGGACCAATGGAACCTAGCGCCGGATGATTTCTGGGTTGATGGTAGAGGCCGCGGCCAGCACGGCGGATGAAGTCTTTCTTGCAGTTGCGGGAAAGCGCCTTGTCCACCGCCGCCCGGGAACCCAGATCGAGGAAATCCTGGGGTGTCCAGACGCGATCCTTCGGCCCCGACCGGATGCGGTCGAGGATGGCGGCGTCGATGGAGTCGGCGTGTTTGTTCATGGCGGTTATCCTTTCGTCAGAAATATTGCAACAGTTTCTGACGAAAAGAAAGGAAATTTTGTGTGTGATTCACTGGAGATTTCTGCCTTTGAGAAACTGGTTGATCGCTTGGGGAGTGATTCCGAGGAGGCGGGCGGCACGAGCCTGAACACCACCGGAAAGTTCCATGGCGCGTTGGATCAGGTGGAGTTTGATTTCATCGAGGAATTCGTTGACCTTGAAGCCTTCGGCGGGATCGGGCAGGGCGGAGATCGGATTGGTGCGAAGCGGGATTTCGAAACGAAGGTCCGTGGGTTGGATGACCTTGGCCGGCGCAAACATGGCTGATTGCTGGATGACGCGGCGGAGTTCGCGAACGTTGCCTGGCCATGGATAGCGGATGAGTTCGTTGATGGCGGCGGGAGCCAGGCGCTTCTGATGCTCATGGCGAGCGTTCCATGCGCCGAGAAGATGGGATGCGAGCAAGGGGATGTCCACTTTCCGGGAGCGGAGTGGAGGGATCGAAATGCTGGATCCGAAGCGCTGGTAAAGATCTTCGCGGAACGTGCCGGCCTGCACCATCTCACGGAGATTGCGATGTGTGGCGGCGATGACGCGCACGTTGACTTTGACGGGTTTGGAGGAGCCGACGGGTTCGATTTCGCCTTGGTCGAGGGCACGGAGCAGCTTCGCTTGTGCGGGAAGCGGAAGTTCGCCGATCTCATCGAGGAACAGCACGCCCCGGTCGGCGGATTTAAATTTGCCTTCGTGGTCGGTGGCCGCACCCGTGAACGAGCCTTTCTTGTGACCGAACAACTGGCTCTCGACAAGGTTCTCCGGGATGCTGCCGCAGTTCACCGTGACTATCGGGCGACCGGCTCGCGGGCCAAGATGGTGAATGAACTGAGCGAAATGCTCTTTGCCGCTACCCGTCTCTCCGAGCAGGAGGACGTGGGAGTCATCGTATTGCGAGTAGATGAAGGCTTCGTGAAGCGCTTTCCGGAACGCCGGATCCTCGCCTACGATGCCCAGATCACGGCAAGCCGAGGTCACGGACGACTCGTCATCCTCCGCTTGCTCCGGGGCATTCACCGGGCGGGTGATGGTAGGGAAGTCCTTCTGATGGACATCGATCTCGCGAACCAGGCTGCGTCCGTCCGGTACGAATTCCGGCGGGGTGGACTGCAGGATGGTGGCCGGAATTTCCCCGCTGGCCGCCAGCAGGAGCCAGCAGGCGTGCATGTGCGGAGTGCCGGATGACACGGAGATCGAATACTCCGCATCGGGGTGGGAGACGTTGATCTTTTTGAAATGGCTGCGGAGCTGGCGAAGAATGCCGAGGTAGTTTGTTGGATCCTTGAGAGGAACCTCCAGAATTTCAACCTTCACGCCAGGATGTCTTTGGGTGATGGCGTCAGCGGTTTTTTCGCTGATCTCCGAAGCTTTTGGGGTGGTGAAAAGATAAATCCGGTCAAACGAGCGCTCCGAGAGCACTGTCAATATTGGCCCGGTGCGCATTTCACCGGTCGTGGGAGACGCCGCGAAGGGATCATGAAAGCCAGTGAATGTGAGGAGGATTTTCAATGGGCGGCAATCAACTTACCTTGATCCCACCATCAATCGTGTTTGGAGTAAATGAGAAAGCTGATTGGCCGCGCGCGATTCACCCTCTAATCCGCAGTTGGGATTGAGAAAGGTAAGAGCAAGTGCTTATGGTTTCAGCGTTTGAAGACGAAAACGAGCGAATCATCGGTTCACCCATTGGGTGAAGGAGGGCTGGATTTCAAATTCCTGCCTGCGGGCGGGCAGTTTCACCTGCGCGGCAGCGACGAAGCACTCACTGCATATGGCGGATTGGTAGCAT
>CALMKO010000438.1 GCA_937867415.1 uncultured Verrucomicrobiota bacterium
GCCTATTGGAAAGAAAAGGATGTTTCCCTGGAGTCGGGAGGACAGGAATTGTCGGAACGTCTTGAGGTTGCACGGCGGATGCTACTGTCGCGGACATCGATCTTGAAGAACGAGATTCAGAGCCAGGAAACGGTCTTTAATGCGATGCTGACCAAGATTCGGGAGGCGGATGTGAATCAGGCGGAACAAGGCTCAGCGATCGAGATGAACAGCCGTGCGCACTTGCCCGGAACTGCGGTGAGTCCTGTCGAGGCCAAGGTGATATCGACGGGTCTGATCGGTGGTTTTTTAGTGGGAGCAGCCTTTGCGTTGTTGCTGATCCGGATGGACAACAAGTTTCACACGGTGATGCAGGTTGAGGAGATTTTGGGAGTTCCCGTGCTTGCTGCGGTGAGCATCATCCAGCCTCAAGCCAAGCCCAAGAAATCCGCCGAGGCCGTTGACCCGAAAGAACTCGAGGCCTTGGAACTCGAAAAGAACTGGGATCCTAAAATTGTCTTTCGCCACGGGCTGGCGGATTCCGGTCATTCGGAGATGTTTCGGGTGCTGCGCGCGTCGATCACGCTTCTCGGTCCCGAAGAGAAGCGCAAGGTCACCCTGTTTACGAGTGCGATTCCGGGTGAGGGAAAGACCACGACGGCAGTTAATTTCGCCCTCGCCGCGGCGGGTCAGGGAAAGCGGGTTTTATTGGTCGATTTGGATTTGCGGAGGCCTGCGGTCCATGCAGCCTTTGGAATTCCGCGGGACAGTGATTCCAGAGGGGTGACTGGCTACTTGTCGGGCCAGCGTTCGTTTGATGATTCGATCTTGACCAACGTCAGCGGCACCGGGTTGGATCTGATGGTTTCCGGCGTCAAGGCGCCGAGGCCGGGTGAGTTGTTGAATGGATTCTTGCTGAACAGCTTGTTGGCTGAGGCGAGGGCGAGGTATGATTTGATCGTTCTCGACACCGCGCCACTTCTTGCAGTTCCGGACACTCGGGTGATTGCTCCCCATGCGGACAATGTTTGTATGGTTGTCCGGGCGGAATACGTTCCTAAGGGAGCGGTTTTGCGCGTGTTAAGCTTGTTGGAAGCTGGTCGCACGCCTTTGGCAGGAATCGTGTTGAATGCTTTTCGGGCGCGCCGGAGCTTGATCGCCTACAACTACACGTATGGCTATTACAAATACGGCAGCAGCGGTAATCCCTATGGTGACGGTCGGGACGCTTACGGAGCTGATGAGAAGTAAATTGATTGTTTGAGTTCAAGGGATCGATCCGTGTCGGCTTTTCAATCGGTTCTGAATCGGACACGGTGTTACGGAGATCTGCTAGAACCGGTCCATGAGGGTTGGGTGTTGCGGCGTGAGTTGATGCCCTGGTCATGGGATACGCCCCGGTAGTTCGGAGATCGGTGCTCATGGATTTTCCCAAGGCCGGGCGCATGTTCAACCGATGAATGCGCCAAGGGCTCTGCCCGAGCGGCTCGTCATGCGCTGCGGCGGTCCAGGAGACGGGGACACGTCTTTCACTCAATGAGTCAATCCCGTGAATCATTCAGCAGTCAGGTGTTGGATGATTAGCCAATCACGTTGAACCACCACACCCGCGGGTGGGAAGTGCAACTGGTGTTTTTGCGGGGATACTCATCACTTGTGGAACCATTTTTGTTGAGGATTCCAGTCTGAGCGGATGCATCAGAAATACTTCACTTCATGAAGCGCATTTTCCTTGATGCGGTGTCACCTATCACTTAAAAAAATCCGGTGATTTGCGGGCTGTGTCAATTGCCCAGCTTGTTTTTAGAGTTGCGCCTATTCCTACAGCTTGTCATGGGCGGGGGGAGGGTCTGCCATAGAGAAAAAGGTTTGTTTTCATAGACTTGATGAGTTCGCTAGGGATGAGAATCAAAAACCAAGGTTATGGCATCGTGGTGTTGATCTTTGCGGTTTGGATTCCTGTATTTGTGATGAGTTCACACGCCTGGCGTCATGGGGATTATTATGACTATGGGTGGTATGTGCCACCTCTTGCTGCATTGATGTTCATGAGGCGCTGGCGTGAGATGCCGGAAGGCTGGACGATGTCCAGAGGCGCGTGGTGGACCGGGGTGCTATGGATGGCCCCGGTATGGCTAGCTTGCCGGATCCTGAATGCTACGGATCCCTATTGGCGCGTTCCGCAGTGGCTGGCGGCACTCGTTGCCCTGGCCGCCAGCCATCTCTTGCTTGTCCGTTCTCGCGGCACGGGTGCTTCTCGCTCTTTCCTGATGGTCGGGATGTTCGCACTTACCGCGGTTCCGATGCCAAGCGTCGTCGAGAACTCCTTGGTTCAGTGGCTTTCGGAAGGGGTGATCGAGGTGACGGCTGAAATTTTCAGAGTGTCCGGCCGCCCTGTCCAAGTATGGGGTCACCGGATGGAGTCACTTGGTGAGTGGGTGGAGGTGGCGGATGGGTGTAGCGGAATCCGGTCACTGCAGGGGTTTCTCATGGTGTCCTTGTTTTTTGGTGAGTGGTTCCGTCTTGGGCGTTTGGAGCGCTGTTTGATGATGATTCTTTGCCTCATCGCGGTATGGGTGGCGAATGTTGTGCGTGCGCTCATCCTGGCGTGGTTGCGTTTTGATGATGGCAAGGGGATGTTCGACAGCTGGCATGACTCGATTTCCCTGCTTACCTTCGCAACCGTTGCCGCCATCGCGTGGTGGTTGGCTTCCCGTCTTGAATCTGACGGGGTGCCGGTCCCGCTGATCCCGCCCCGCTCGGCTGCGGAGACAGGCGTGACCACGCTTCCCGGTCGCGTGGTCTGGGTGGGTCTCGGTCTGGTGCTTGGTCTTGAAGTTGCGGCCTGGGCATGGATGGATCCGCAAAACTCCCATGAGTCAGCAAGCCTGGAAATGCGCCATCCACAGCCGGGTGTGAAATTTCGCCTCGATGTTGATGAGTATCAGAAAGCCTTGCCAACGCTGCGCTGCACGAACGGCTGGATGGCATCAATCGGTGAGGACCTGGGTGATCGGAAAATGCGTGCAGGGTGGTTTGCCTGGGATTCCACCGATGGCAGCAGCGTGCTTGATGTTTACCATCATTCCCCTGAAAAGTGTATGGGGGCCATCGGCTGGGAGCTGATTTCTCGGGGCCAAAAAAGAGTTCATGAAGGACCGGGTCTGCGTTTGACATTCAACGTGACCAAATTCAGGGATCCCGCCTTGGGGACGATGGTGCATGTTTACAAGGCGGTTTGGTTTTCAAGCCCGCGTCGCCCTGGTGCGCTTGATGAAATGGGAGCTGATGACGCTCTCCGGCGCTTAAGGCTGAGCCTTGCGTGGCATCGCTTCCGGCCTCGTCATGCACGGGTTCTGATGGGAGTGGTTGCGGGGGAGGAAAATGAGTGGGATGCATGGAGTCGTTTCCAAGGATCCCTGACGGGAGGCTTGTATCTGCAAGCTCCCGAAATGATAGCAACGCGCGAGTTTGTGAACCCGTGAATCACCGAGTGATGAAGAATCTTTTTGATCGTATTTTTGGAATCTGGCTCAACCTGACACTTGGAATTCGTTTGGTTCTGATTTTCGTGGGTCTGTGCGCCTTGGCGATTCTTTTGTGGCGGCCTGTAGTCTCGGCGATCAAAGCGGTCGCGCTTGAACGAAACAGCCGTCTGGCGGAGGCGGCATTGGCCGCAGGAGATGCCCAGGAAGCGAGGTCGCGAAGCCTCGCCGCGATTCAGTCGGATCCGGAGCGCATTCGTGTCACTCGGACGGCGTTGCAGGCGATGGATCTCTTGAACGACCCGAAGCGGATCCAAGTCGCGATGATTCTGATGCGCCATCCGGACGCCAGTCCTAACGACCGGAGGCTTGCGCTGAGGGTCCTGGCCAGTCATGGGCCGATGGGGTGGGTTGGCGCGGCTTGGGCGGCATTGCCAAAAGAGGAAAAAGCGGGGCCCGAGATGATTGATGCCTTGGCCCGCCGCTTGATTGTAGAAGGTAAGGCCGGGGAAGCGGCGTTGCTCTTGAAGGACGTGGATTTCGCGAATCTGCCCGACTTGAGTTGCCGCTTGGTGATTGATTTGTTGCAGAATCAGGGCAGCGGGGAAGCTTGGCGAGAGTCGAGAACTCTCCTTTTCAAAAGAACTCGAATGGCGGTGGATGCGGGCGAGCCGATACCCGATTGGTGTCTCGACGCTTGGGAGCGCTTGCCTCAAGAGCACCTTGAGCCGGAATTCCTAACAGCCTTTCCCGAGGGTGGACCTCGCCGGATCCAGATGTTCAGGCGGCGGATCGAACAAGGTGGGCAGATCCTCGATCCGGGGGACCCGGTGGTCGCCGTCTGGCTCCGGGAATGCCAGCCTGAGGATCGGCTTTCGTTGGCCTCGCTGCTGTCCAGCTGCGGATGTGAGTCCGGCGCGCTTGATCTTCTGGAGAAGGCGGCGGACCTGACCCAGAAAGAATACGAGTGGATTCGTAGCCTCCGGATCCACAAGCAGGCATGGCGCCCTTGGCTGGATTTCCTGCAGTCATCTGCCGTCTTGGGGATCAGCAAGGCATGGGTGGATGCAGACCGGGCACTCGCGTATCTGCAATTGGATGAAAAATCCCAATCAAAAAACGCATGGCGAGGCGCGATGGAATGGGCCACCCTCTCCGCCCAGTCATCCCGGCTGGTCGATCTGAGCCACCGCGTCCGACCCTGGATGCCCGCGGAAGCTGGGCAGGCTTTGCTTGCGGCAGTGGGATCAGGGGATCAAGCCCTTCCTCTTTTCAATGACCTCCAGTGGTTGGCTCGATCCTTGAAAGATGCGCGCAATGACAAAGCGTTGCTGGACCTCTGCCGCGCCTACCTCCGGATCGAACCAGGCAATCCAGTCCTTGTGACCCGTTATGCCTATTTGGCCCTGCTTACCGGTGAGCTTTCGCCTGCGGCGGCCGTCCGGATGGTGGCTCCCGTCGTGGAAAGTCAACCGAAGTCAGCTCATCCGCGCATCGTAGGGGTGATCGCCGCGCTTCTGCGTGAAGATGCCCCAGAGGCCTTGCGTCTGGCCGCGCGCGACAGCGTGTCTTGGAAGGACTCTCCACCTTTCTATCAATGGCTTATCGCCCGGGCGGAAGACCCCGGCAGCTCGTTAGCGCCCCCGGATGAAGCGACCCTGCTGCCCGTCGAGTATTCGCTGGTTCAGAAGCTTCGCTGATCCGGTAGAGCGGCGCAGTGAGGGGCGCTGCGAGCAATCCACAGTGAGGCCGTTTGCCAAAAGTCACTCCCGCACTCTTCCTGCGCGTCGGGAGTCCGACAAAACCCACACGCTGGAGAGCTCCCCCCAGCTGACTTGATGATTCAGGAGGACCCATGCAGCCGGTCGATCCGTGCTCGTCCGGCAGGGCTTCTCAGATGGCCATTTTGCGGGATTGCCGGCGGCGGCGCAGAAGGGCGCTCGCTGCGAGCAGGCCGGCAAGGGCATTGGAAGGTTCCGGGATCGCCGACCATGAGAGTG
>CALMKO010000439.1 GCA_937867415.1 uncultured Verrucomicrobiota bacterium
ATATTGCCCGCCGCACGGATTCCGGAAATGCTTTGCTTTCGAAATAGTCGCCCAGCAATGCAATTCTTGCACTTGCCTGATTGGATGCCTTTGAGTTTTCGAAGCCCGGGCATCGGCGATCGCTCAGTAGCTGGGGCGCGGCGGCGCGGCGGCGCGGGTTTCAGCCCTTTAAATAGAGTTAATCCTTTCGGATTCACCGCGTCGTTAGGGGCGCGCGGCCTTGCCCCATGGTGCGCCTTCTGGCGCTTGGGTGGGGCGACCACTTGTCCATCCAGCAGATCCCTGGTTTGCCAGAGGAAGTGACGCTGATAGGAGCCCCAGATGGAAACGGCGACGGCGGAACGAGCGGCGGGGATGCGTTGGCTCTCGCCAGGGCCGAGGCTGGTTAGAGAGTGCCGGACATGAATCTTTACCGGCGTTTCTCAAGCGTTTTTGAGCTGCCAGTCGCGCCGCACCACTGCGGCACTCCGTGCGAATGGCAGTCCGCCGGTTTCGAAGCGGTATGGAGCCGGGGTGTGCGATCGATTCCGGGGGAGGATCACAAAAAAGCCTCCCCGGATATCCGAGGAGGCTTGAAAACTACTTTCGAATAAACCGGTTCAGCAATTAGAAGCAGAAGTTGGCACCGACCACGAAGCCGGCAAGGCCGATGTCGTCACTACCTTCACCGTAACCAGCACCGGCCCACCATTGACCTTCGACACCGAGGCGGACATTGGACGTGATATTGCTGAAGGAGAAGTCATACTGCATGCCGAGGCCGATCTCGCTGATGAAGAGGACGTCGTCACTGCTGGATGAAAAGGAACCACTCGGCGATCCATTAAAGCTGTAGTTAGAGGACTGGTCCCTTGAGCCGAACACCACGGACTGCTTGGCCGTGCCGTAGAGGGAGAAGCCGTTGGCCAGCGAACGGGTGGCATCGATACCAACAACAATACCGAGACCGCTGAATTCAGAGTTGTTAGTACTGGAGTTGTTATTGATCTGGAGGGGTTGTCCCGTTTGCTCGCTGCTGGAATTTCCATCGAATTCAGCTTCGGCCCAACGCAAACCTACGTAGGGAGAAAGCGAAAACTTGTCACTTGGGGTGAAGTGCTGACCGACAACCAGGTCGAAATAGGAGGCTTCAAACTCCTGGTTGGCACGATAGGTGGTATTTCCATCTTGTCGAGTATAGTCATAGAGGTCGGCGTTGTAACCGAAGCCGGTGAACTTGACAAAGAGGCTGTCGCTGAATTCGTAACCGACGGAACCGCGGAAGCCGAATTCGTAGTCGGCGTCATCAGCCTCGCCGCTGTAGCCAGCGTAGGCCTTGAGTGCAAGAGCTTCAAATCCGACGGTCCATCCTTGAGGGGCGTCAGATTGTGGGGCTGGTGCCGCAGCAGGGGTTACTTCACCGGCGAACGTAGGCGCCGCAGTCAACAACAGTGGGATCATGTATTTTTTCATAAGCGCCGGCAGACAATCAGCAAACCAGAATGAGTCAACCCTAAAAGCCGCGCGATGCGCTTTTGTTCAAAGCGCACCCCAAAGAACGCCAGCGCGTCCGGCCGGTCTCACTGTCCGGATCAGCTTCCTATCAGACACTTGAACTCCTCGAACTTACCGTTCGGCCCGCGCGGGATTTCGGCGGGGAAGCTGAAGACGACTTCGAACGAGTGGCCGACGTTTCGGAGCATGACTTCTGCCACCTTGGCTTGCTCCCTAGAGTCCAGCGGGCGCTCCATCACCAACTTCACTTCGAGCCTTTCGAGCGAATGCTGGAGGAATTGGAATTGATAGAGCGGCACTCCGGTCAGGGCGGTGATTTGGCCGTGGTCCCCGAAGTTGGGGAAGATATTCTCGCCGCTGGGAAGTATCAAGCGGTTACGGGTGCGCCCGTGGACGCGCTTCAGGACCGGCAGACCACGCCCGCAAGGGCACGCTTCCGCGAGTTCACCATAGTCGCCGATCTCGTAGCGGATCAGGGGCGTGACGAAGTTGTTCAGGTTGGTCAGGACGATTCGACCGACGACGCCAACCGGACACGGACGATCGTTATCGTCGAGGATTTCGACGATAACACTCTCCCCCTGGATGTGATAATGGTCGTGGTCGGGGCACTGAAGCGCGAGATAGCCCGATTCCTCGCAGGAATAGCAGTCGACGATTTCGACCTGCCAGGCTTCCGACAGCCGCCGCCGAGCTTCAGGCGTCACAGTCTCCCCGACGGTGCGCAGTTCGCGCAAGCGCGGAAGGACCAGCCCATGCCGTGCCGCATAGGCGGTGAGCGCCTGCAGGTTCGATGCGTAGGAAACGATAAAGTCCGGTTTTTCGCGTTGAAGCCAAGCCATTTGGTCCTCAAGCGTGGAATTGACGTTGAGCACCGCCGACGGTCCGGACTTGAAGAGTTGGTCGGTGATTCCTCCCCAACTCGGGTGGGAGATTCCATCGGGTGCTTCGGCCACGCCGCGATGAAACCATCGAATGGTGCAGAGTTTGCCGGACCAGTCGCGGGGATGCCAGAGCAAGTCGCGCAACGCGAAGGCGCCCCAGAGCGCTTGAGTCGCGGCGCTGCGACCGAAGCGGATGGGCCGTCCGGTCGAGCCCGAGGTCATGGCGAAAGCCACCGGGCCATGTTCTTTGGGCGGTGCCGTTGACAGGAATTGTGCGGGATCCAACTGAAGATCCGAGCGATGCACCACGGGCAAGGTCTCAAGGAAGGAACGATCGATGGTCTCCGGCAAGCTGATGTCACCAGCGGCGAAAAGATCCCGGTAGAAGGGCACTGTCTGCTGGGCGTGCGCAAGCAGCTGTCCGAGTTGCCTAAACTGGTGGGTTTCGAGGAGTTCTTGCGGCCACCACTGGGATTCTCCCAGCTGGAATTGCAAGGCCATCTGCTGCATGGCCTGCAGGCTGGGGAAGGCTGGGAACAGCAGGCTTTGGACGTTGGATATCGGTGGTTGCGCTAACATGGAAATCTGGACCACAGGGAAACATCAATGCATCCTCTTAATCAAGGGCTATAGCCCTTGACTTCAAAGAGCTTCGTTTCAAAAGACACCGCAAAGTCGGATACTGTCACGTGATATGGGGCGGATTTTTTGCCAAAGCCTCCCCAAAGAACCCCATCGCCTCCGGACAAAGCTGACGGGCGCCTTGTCACGGACAACTTCCGATCAGGCACTTCAACTTCTCGAACTTGCCGTTCGGCCCGCGCGTAACCTCGGTGGGGAAGCTGAAGACGACCCCAAACGAGTGGCCGAGGTTGCTAAGGATTTGCTTTTGGGGTGAAGGCCTTTGAAAGAGTCGGTGGCCGGACCGGAGGGCGGGGAAATGGGGGGTGATAGCGGCAACCTTCCCGCCATGCAAGCCCGCCCTCGATTCCCGCCTTGTCGCGCCGTTCCGCGACTTCCACAGTCGGGGAAATGAAAACCCTCGCCCTTTTCCTCGCCCTGCTCGCGCCCGCCTTCGCCGAGAAGCCTAACGTCCTCCTCATCTGCGTCGATGACCTCCGCCCGGAGCTGAAATCCTTCGGCGCGGAGCACATCCACTCCCCGGCGATGGGCTCCCTCGCGGCCAGCGGGCGCGCCTTCACCCGCCACTACGTCCAGGCCCCCACCTGCGGCGCCTCCCGCTACACCCTGCTCACCGGAAAATACGGCAAGACTGGCGCCCAGCGGAACAACGACGCGCTCATGGCCTCCGCCAAGGACGCCGACAAGCAGCCCTTTTCCCTGCCGCGCCAGTTCCGTGAAAACGGCTACCGCACCGTCGCCGTCGGCAAGGTCTCCCACTATCCCGGCGGGCTCGGCGGAAAGGATTGGAACGATCCCGCGAAGACCGAGATGCCCGGCTCCTGGGACGTGAACCTCATGCCCGTCGGCCCGTGGAAAACGCCCCAAGCCGCCATGCACGGCTACGCCGACGGCGTACCGCGCGGCCCCGGCACCCCCGTCAGCGAACACAAGGAAGGCGACGACATGCGCTACACCGACGGCTGGGTCACCAAGGAGGCGCTCACGCAAATGGACGGTCTCGCGGAGAAAAAGGAGCCGTTTTTCCTCGCCGTCGGGATCATGAAGCCGCACCTGCCCTTCGCCTGCCCCAAGTTCTACCTCGACCTCTACGAAAAGGCGGAGTTCCCGCCCATCCCGCATCCGCAGAAGCCTGCAGGCCTTAGCACCTGGCACAACAGCGGCGAGTTCAACCGCTACGCCCGCGGCGCCCGCGATCCATGGAAAGAGCCTGCTTTCGCCGATGACATCCGCCGCTCCTACGCCGCCTGCGTTTCCTTCGCCGACACCCAGGTCGGGCAGCTCCTGGCGCATTTGGAAAAACAAGGGCTCGCGGAAAACACCATTGTCGTCCTCTGGGGCGACCACGGCTGGCACCTCGGCGAGCACGCCGTCTGGGGCAAGCACACCCTCTTCGAGGAATCCCTCCGCGCCCCCCTCGTCATCCGCGCCCCGGGCATGAAACACGCCGGAAAAGCCACCGAAGCCATCGTCGAAACCATCGATATCTACCCCACCCTCTGCGAACTCGCCGGCGTGCCCGTGCCCAAGGATCTTTCCGGAGGCTCCCTCCTCCCGCACCTCGAAGACCCGCAAACCGTCGGAGGTGAGGCCGTTTCCTACTTCGGCTCTAACGAAACCATCCGCACCGACCGCCACCGCCTCATCCGCCACAACAACGGGAAAAAGGAGCCAGCCTACGAGCTCTACGACCACAGCTCCCCGGAAAAGGAGGCGAAAAACATCGCCGCCGCTCACCCCGATCTCGTCCGCGACCTCTCCGCCAAGCTCGACGCGAAGCTGGGGAAATAGGCAGGGAAATCCCGCCCAAAACGGATCGCGGGTCTTCAGCCCGCCCCGGAGCACACGCCCAAGGATGCCCGCCCCTCATCGCCGTCCGAACCTAGGCATTCCCGGATGGTTTCACATTCCGAATCATTAACCTCCGGAGAGCGTGATATCTGTTAGGTCGCTGCATCCGAACCTCTTCACGTTCCAAAAAGCGAAGGAAACCGGAATAGTCCCCAAATTGCTCACCTCCAATGGCCTACAAGGCCGATTTTTCCGAGATTGAGCGGAACTTTCCCGGCGATATCGTCCGGGGTTGAGCTAATACCAATGTTCGCTAGAAAATTAAATGAGCTACCGAATGCCATTTCCTGTTCCCTTTCTGCCGATGCTGTTGATTGAAGTGGTCTCCTTTTCGTTGCCAGCTTTTTGTTGGTTTTGTTGATGCCTTTAGTCGGTCCTGAGGGAACAGGTTTGTGTGGTTTGGTTTCGTAGCGGGTGAGATGGAATGGAGAGGCTGGAGCGTAGCGGAAGACTCGGAATGGAGCCTCACCCGCTACGCCGCCGATCCGGTCAGGCTGCTTGGCTGATAGGCGGTTGGTAGATTGACTAGGGCTTGCTGTAGCCATGCGCTTGATGCTTCCGGCGGTGATTGTAGAACTCCATCCAGCCTGCGGTGAG
>CALMKO010000440.1 GCA_937867415.1 uncultured Verrucomicrobiota bacterium
ACGCTCAACTCAGGATTCTACAAGGGTTCCGCCCCGATTGATGACTCAATCCTGATCGGGCTTGATGTTGCAAAACCCGTAATCAGAACTACTTCGAAACCCTAAACCTTCAATCTCTTCGTTCAAATTGATTCAAGTGACTTTTTTGTCATTTTTTTTGTGCTTGAAGCCTGTTCGCGACGATAAAAGTCATGGAAAGTCGCCAACGGACCCGCAACCATCTCCCGTTTTGGAAAAGTTTTCCCGAATTCTTGGGGATTAGCTTTGCTATTTCGTAGGTTATTTGTCATGCCCGTCACTAAAGTTTGTAAGGATTTCCGTATTATCCGGCAATCTTGTTGATTTGATGCCGAAGCCGATGCCGATTGAGAAACTCCAAATCATCCGTTTGACCTGGAAGCGCCTTTGCGAAGTTTTATTGACTTTGGTGAAGTCCGACCAAGGACCGCGCGCGATTGCTTTTGCGATTACGCTGGGCTTGATGATGCTCGCAATCAACGGCTTGAACGTGGTGAACAGCTTCGTGGGGAGGTATTTCATGTCAGCCATTGAGAACCGGAACTTCCCCGAGTTTCAGACCCAGGCCATCTACTATTCGGCGGTGTTCATTGCATCGACCGTGGTTTTGGTGTTTTACCGCTTCACGGAAGAGCGCCTCGGGATCTTGTGGCGTGAGCAGTTGACCCGCAGCCTGACGGAAGCCTACCTGGAAAACCGGACGTATTATCGACTGGATTGCTCGACGGGCGTCGCGAATCCGGACCAACGGATTTCTGAGGATGTCCGCGCTTTCACCACCACGACGCTTTCGTTCATGCTGCTCATTCTCAATGGCACTCTCACCGCCATTTCCTTCTCGGGGGTCTTGTGGACCATCAGCCCATTCCTGTTTGGCGTTGCCGTGATCTATGCGCTGATCGGGTCATTGTTGACGATCTATCTGGGAAAACCCTTGATTGGGCTCAATTACCATCAGCTCGACATGGAAGCAAACTTCCGCTCCGACCTGATTCATGTCAGGGAAAATTCCGAGTCCATCGCCCTGGCCCACCGCGAGGGACGCTTCAAGGCACGCTTGAACAAACGTCTCAATGCCCTGACCACCAACTTCAGACGCCTGATCCGCATCAACCGGAATCTCGGATTTTTCACGAACGGTTATAACTACTTCATCCAGATCATCCCAGCCCTGCTCATCGCACCGATCTTCATGGCGGGCGAGATTGAGTTCGGGGTCATCACCCAATCCACCATGGCCTTTGCCACCTTGGTGGGGGCGTTTTCGTTGATTGTGACCCAGTTCCAATCCATCTCCGCATTCACCGCGGTGGTGGCCCGGCTTCATACCCTCACGGACGCGATTGAAGATGCGCAGGCGGTCACACCCTGCATGATCTCCGTGGAGGGCACTCCCGATCGGGTGGCCTATCAGAATGTCACCCTCCACTCGGCCGACAAGTCGCGCCTCCTGATTTCCAATCTGAATTTGGAAATCAAACGGGCGACGAGGTGGTTGGTCATCGGAAAAGATGACGCTCCCAAGGTTGCGTTATTCCGCGCGACTGCGGGCGTTTGGGAATGCGGTGGTGGCCAGATCATCCGTCCCAACCTTGACGACATTCTCTTCCTCCCCGAGAGACCCTACATCCCACCCGGCACGCTCCGCGAAGTCTTGCTGCGCACGGGAATGGAGGATGTCATTCCTACCGAGGAAATCATCGCGGTTCTGAACCGCCTCGAACTTCAGGAAGTCCTCGAACATGCGAACGGCCTGGACCAGGATCAGGACTGGGACGACCTCTTGTCGATCGGGGAACAACACCTGCTCTCCATCGCACGGATTTTCCTGGCGAAGCCTGTGTTCGTGTTCCTTGACCGTCCGGGCAGCTCCCTGCCAAAAAGCAAGATCTCGACCATTCTGGACATGCTCACGGACCAAGGGATCGGGGTGGTGGTGCTTTCCAAAAACGGAGAGTCCAGACTGAAGTATGACGCCATCCTGGAAATTCTGGAAAACGGGGCTTGGGAAAAAAGCAACGGCCTGCTGGCGGCGAAAAAACCCGAGTTGATGGATCTATCCTGCTAGATCCCGCGCAGTTCTTCGGAAATGACTCCAGCCGCTTCCGCAACCGTGATGTCCCTACCCGCTTCGGCTTCGAGGCAACTCATCGCCACGCCTTCGATCCCACAAGGCGTGATCGCAAAGAACGGCGGCAGGCTTTCCCGGGTGATGTTGATGGCAAAGCCGTGCATGGAAATCCACTTCCGCACCCCCACACCGATGGAAGCGAGCTTGCGATTCTCCACCCACACACCGGTGAGTCCCTCACGCCGCCCGGCAGCGACCTCGAAGCGCAGGCAGGCGCGGATGAGGGCGTCTTCGATCTTACGAAGGTGCTCATGAAGATCCCTGCCTCGTGGAACGAGGTTGAGTATCGGATAGCCGACCAGCTGGCCGGGTCCATGATAAGTCGCCTGGCCGCCACGGTTGATTTCGTGAACGGGATAGGGCAAGGAACTCGAATCCCGCAGGGAGGACTGGTCCCGCAAACGGCCGATGGTGTAAACCGGCTGATGCTCTAACAGGAGCACCGTATCCTCTCCGCGACCGTCGAGAATGGCTGCGACATGCTCATCCTGGATGCGGAGGCCGTCACGGTAGGCAATGAAGTCGGGAAGATGCTTGATGGCGATCATGTTAGACGAGGCGGCGTTCATAGAGGGTGGCTTTGAGCGGATCGGATGACTGGAGGTGTGCCATCCCGATGGCAAGGGCGTCCGCAGCGTCCGGTGGAGGGGTTTCTGAAAGCCCTAACAAGGCCCGCACCATGAAGGCAACTTGCGCCTTTGCGGCATTGCCATTGCCCACGACCGCCATTTTCACCTTTTTGGGCGAGTATTCAAACACCTTCAGGCCATGGTCGGCGGCGGCGATCAACGCAGCGGCGCGCGCCGCCCCCATCGAGATGGCGGTCTGGTGGGATTGCACGTAAATGATCCCTTCCACGGCCACCTCATCCGGTTGGAACTTCTGGATGACATTGACCAGATGCGTGCGAATGGCCGATAGAGCCGCCGATTGGGGGATCTTCTGAGGAACCGATATCACGTCAAAGGCAAGCACGGTGGGCTTGCGGGGATCTCCCTCGAGCACGGCATAGCCGGTATTGCGGACAGCGGGATCGACGGAAAGAACTCGCATGAGATGGATTGTATGAACCGACCTTGCCTCGATTTCCCGGGATAGATCCTAACAAGTGAGGCGAAGGACCCGCAGGACGGATCCCGAACCCTGACTAGCGCCGCTTTTTGCCCCCGCCGGTTTTTTTGCGGCGGACGGATTTGATCGGTGAGTCGTCAAGCAGTGCGGTGTAGATATAATCGAAGTCGTCCAGCTTGCGGCGTGGAATCTCCTTATCGATGAAGATTTCAACGGACTTCGCGTAGTCGAGCTCGTCAGCCGTCAGGATGGTAAACGCATCCCCTTCCGCGGAAGCACGGCCTGTGCGGCCGATCCGGTGGACATAATCCTCAGCATTTTCCGGGACACGATAGTTGATGACGTGGGAGACGCCGGAGATGTCAATGCCTCGGGCGGCGACATCCGTGGCGACGAGGATTTCAAAATCTCCCGCCTTGAAGCCAGCCAGGGCTTTCATGCGGTCCACCTGGCTGATGTCCGAGTGCATCGCCGCGACTTTGACCTGCCCGGTGGATTTGATCAGGGAGGTAAGCTGGTCCGCCTCCTTGCGGGTCCGGGTGAAGATCATGACAGAATGGTAATCCGTCTGCTTGAGAAGCTCCAACAGCAACTCGTCACGCTGATCCATCGCCACGGGATAAAATGCGTGGGTCACGCTGGTAGGAATGGAAGTGCGGGCGATCTCGATGCTGAGAGGGTCGGTGAGACACCATTGGGCGAAGGTCTGGATCGCCGGGGGCATGGTGGCGGAAAAGAAAAGCGTCTGCCGACCATCCCAGGGGCAGAGATTGACGATCTTCCGGACCTGCGGAAGAAAGCCCATGTCGAGCATGCGGTCCACTTCATCGAGGATGAGCACCTTGATTTCCCCGAAGCGCATGGTGGTGCGGTAGAAGTGATCGACGAGCCGGCCGGGAGTGGCGACCACGATGTCCGCCCCTGCGGCAAGTTGCTCGGACTGGGTTCCGAGGCCCACGCCGCCATAGAGGAGCGCGACCTTGAGGCCGGTGTGCTTGCCGTATTTCTCGAACTGCTCCGCAACCTGATGAGCCAATTCACGGGTCGGTTCGAGAACGAGAATCTGGGGCTTTCCTAGTTTTTCGATTTTCGAAAGACTGGGCAGGGCGAAGGCTGCGGTCTTGCCAGTGCCGGTCTGCGAGGCTCCGATCAAATCGCGGCCTTGAAGAATCAGCGGAATCGCTTGTGCCTGAATCGGCGTCGGAGTGGTATAACCGGATTCCTCAATGGCTTCCAGAACGGCTGCGGAGAGCCCAAGTGTGTCAAATCCCATACGGCGGGTTTCGTAATCGGCGAAACAGCCTGGGTCAAGGTGCGATTGCAATCCGGGACCAGCTCGCTTCAATAAATCCGGATATTTCCCCTTCCCTCACTTCCAAGATTTTCCTTAAACTCTCCGGACATGAGCGAAATCGTTTTATTATTCTCCGGACAAGGTGCACAGAAGGTGGGAATGGGCAAGGAGTGGGCGGAACATTCTCCCTCCGCCCGAAAGCTGGCCGCTACGGCGGATCAGGTTCTTGGATTCTCCATTTCAGACATCATGTTCGACGGACCTGATGAGGAGCTGACCAAGACCTCACGCTGCCAACCAGCGCTTTACCTGCACGGAATGATGGCCTTGTCCCTGATTCGCGAACGCTTGCCCAACTTGCAACACGTGGCTGCGGCCGGGCTTTCCCTCGGCGAATTCACGGCCCATGCGGCGGCTGGAAGCTTTTCTTTTGAGGATGGACTCCGACTCGTGGCTCGCCGCGGCGAGTTCATGGAAGAAGCGTGCTTGGCTACGGAAGGTGCCATGGCCGCCTTGATCGGTGGTGATGAAGAGCAAGTTCGAGCTCTCGCAGCAGCGGCCGATGTGGATGTGGCCAATTTGAATGCACCGGGGCAGATCGTCCTGTCAGGCACGGTCTCGGGAATCGATTCCGCCATCGCACAAGCCAAGGACTTTGGAATCCGCCGCGCGATCAAACTCAACGTGGCCGGCGCTTATCATTCCCGCTTGATGCAAAGCGCTCAGGAAAAACTCGCTGCTGAACTTGCCAGCGTGCAAATCCAGTCCCCCTCCCTGCCCGTCGTTTGCAACTTCGGTGCCTCGCTCGTGTCAGACCCCGCCGAGATCCGCCGCATGCTGGAAAATCAAGTCACCGGCTCCGTGCGCTGGACGGAATCCATCCAAAATCTGATCGCCCGCGGTCATCAGAGCTTCCTCGAGCTGGGACCAGGAAAAATCATCGCTGGCCTGATTGGCAAAATTGACAAGAACGTGACGGTCCACTCCGTCGAGGATCTTGCTTCTTTGGAAGCTACCGTAGAGGCCCTCTCCTAGAAAAAATCGAGTAACTGAAAAAAAATCTCAAAAGGTCAAAAAAGAGATTGCGGAGTTCGAAAGAGGCCAATAGCTTCCCGCACCCGAGCGGGACATGGAGCGGTAGCTCAGTTGGTTAGAGCGCCAGCCTGTCACGTTGGAGGTCGCGGGTTCGAGTCCCGTCCGCTCCGCCATCCCCGTCTCGGTCAATTAGCCCCGCCTGCAAAGGCGGGGTTTTTTGTGCCCAAAATACCCATCCTCCCGCGCCGAAAATCGCCCAATCACTCAAACACATCCATCTACCCATTCCTGACTCGTGATGCGCTGGCCCATGACGCCGCAATCGCAGCACTTGATTTCACCCAGAATTGCGGAAAAAAACCTCCGACCTTGCATTTGGTCCATCCCCCCTCTACATCCCTCTTCCCATGCCTACTGTTGCCATCGTTGGACGCCCGAATGTCGGAAAGTCCGCTCTATTTAACCGCCTCGCCGGGCGGAAGATCGCTATCGTCCACGATCAACCAGGCGTCACTCGCGACCGCATTGCCGCCCCCTCGAAGGCGACACAGGTCGCATGCACCCTCATCGACACCGGCGGTATCGGCGGAGGAATCGAGGATGGCTTTGACGAGCAGGTCAGCATCGAGGCGGACATCGCCATGCAAACGGCCGATTTGATTCTGTTTGTTGTCGACGCCCACGCAGGCCTCACCGCAGTCGATCAAGCGCTGGCGCAAAAACTCCGCAAAGCCAAGCCACCCGTCCTTCTTGTCATCAACAAGGTGGATGATGACAAGCACGAGAACTCCCACTCGGATTTCACCCGCCTCGGCCTGGGTAACAGCGTTTTCGTCTCGGCGGAACATGGTCGGAACTTCGGCCAACTCTGCGATGAAATCGATACGGTCATCGCTCCACTGGTATCAGAAACAGAAGCAGAGGCCGTTGTCGCCGAAGCTGTCGGCATCAAGCTCGCCATCGTCGGCAAGCCAAATGCCGGCAAATCATCCCTGGTCAACGCCATTCTCAAGGACGAGCGCACCATCGTTTCGGACATCGCCGGCACCACCCGTGATGCAGTCGATCTACCCTACACCTTCGAGGGCGAAAAATTCACCCTCATCGATACGGCAGGCCTGCGACCGCGCAATAAACGCGACAACTCCGTCGAAGTCTTTTCCGCCATGCGCACCGAAAAAGCGGTGCGTCGCGCCGATCTCTGCGTGCTCGTCATCGACCTCATCGCCGGTGTCACCTCGATGGATCGCAAGATCGCCCAACTGATCATGGAGGAAAAAAAACCCTGCCTCATCGTGCTGAACAAGTTCGACCTCTTCCACCCGGGCGCCAACCGCAGCGCACGCCTCGAAGAAGCCACCGAACACGTCCGCAAGGAGTTGTTTTTCCTTCATTACGCCCCATTCGTCGCCTGCTCCGCAAAAACCGGCGGATCGGTGGACCACGTGCTCCGCGAGTCGCTTAAAATCAAAAAAGGCGCACAAAACATCCCCGGCACAGGCCAGCTCAACCGCATCTTGCAAGGAGCTTTCGAAGCCACCCCGCCACCCATCGACAACAAACTCCGCAAGCGCCTCAAGCTCTATTACGCCACCGCTGCTGTGGAGGAAAAATACAGCGTCATCCCGGTGCCGACCATCGTCCTCTTCGTCAACGACAAGCGGCTCATGGCCCAGAGTTACGAATCCTACATCGTCAACCGCTACCGCGCCGCCCACCCCGCACCGGGAATCCCAGTCATCCTGTCGGTCCGCTCACGCTCCCGCAAGGAATGGGAACCTCGACAAAAGCCACAAGGCCACTAATCTCTCCATCACCACCATGCTACTCCACTTTTTCAAAATGAACGGCGCTGGCAATGACTTCATCATCATTGACAACCGCGACCTCTCGATCGACCTCGATGCCGACACCATCGCCGCCCTCTGCGACCGCAACCGCGGCATCGGGGCGGACGGCCTGCTCGCCGTGGAACCGGCCCAAAAAGGCGCCGACTTCCGCTTCCGCTATTACAACGCCGACGGAGGCGAAGCGGAAATGTGCGGCAACGGGGCCCGCTGCTTCGGCCGCTTCACCGCCCACCTCGGCGAAATCATCCTTAAAAAAGTCACATTCGAAACCATCGCCGGCACCCTTGCCGCCGAGATGATCGGTGACGATGTCCGCATCGCCATGTCCGAGCCCAAGGACCTCAAACTCGACACGGACGCGAAAATCCCCGGCGTGGAATCACCCCTCCATTTTGTGAACACCGGCGTTCCCCATGTTGTGACCTTTCTTGAAAGCGCCCAGGCACTCGACCAGTTCGACGTCACCACCCATGGCGCAGCGATCCGCCACCACGCGGCCTTCGCCCCTGCCGGCACGAACGCGAACTTTGCCGCAGTTCTCGCACCCGATCATATCTCCATCCGCACCTTCGAGCGCGGCGTGGAAGACGAGACCCTCGCCTGCGGCACAGGGATGGTCGCCTCCGCCCTCGTTCACCACCTTCTCACCGGCGCACCCAGCCCC
Organism: uncultured Verrucomicrobiota bacterium; assembly: GCA_937867415.1. Lineage (GTDB taxonomy): Bacteria > Verrucomicrobiota > Verrucomicrobiia > Verrucomicrobiales > Akkermansiaceae > Luteolibacter. Next base: position 8,064 of record CALMKO010000440.1, read on the forward strand.
ATTAAGGTCGATGTCGAAGGCGGCGACACCCTGGAAATCGGCTTCGAAAAATCCGGCGAGCAGACATTTCAAAAAGTCACCCTCACCGGCCCTGCCGATTTTGTCTTCGAAGGCGAGATCGACATTTGACCCGCTCTCCCCCACCCACAATCCACTTGCAAAGCAGCGAGGTTACGCCACCGTCACTTTGATGATACGCCCTCTCCTCGCCACCTTCGTCTTCGGCGTGCTCCCCCTCTGCGCGGCTGACCTCAAAGTTGCGGTGCTGCATCCCTTGCTTGGAGATCTGGCAAACCAAATCGGCGGGGCGAATGTGGAGATCATCGACCTCATCGGCCCTCACGGCGACCCCCATCACTTTGAGGTCAAACCGGAAGACCTCAAAAAGGCCGAACAAGCCACCCTCTACCTCGCCGCAGGAATGGAACTCGAAGGGTATCTCCCAAAACTGAAAACCATTCTTGGAAACAAGGCACAGATACTCGAAGTGGGCGCCACCCTCCCAGCCCTTGAAGGAGCCTGCGACCACGAAGAGCACAACCACCAGGGTAAACACCCATTGGATCCTCACTGGTGGCACTCCATCGAACTGTTCCGCCGCGCCACACGCATCGTCACCGAGGCCCTCTCCAAAGCAGATCCTGACCATGCGGCAACCTTTGAACTGAACGCAAAAACCTACCGCTCCAAGTTGGACGAACTGGAAACTTGGGCGAAGCGGGAAATCGCAAAAATCCCCCGTGATCGCCGCCACCTGGCCACCGCTCACGCCGCCTTCAACTATTTCTGCAAGGACTTTGGTTTCACCGCCCACCCCATCCAAGGCATCAATCGTGAACAAATGCCAGACCCCCATGTCCTTGCAGCGCTGGTCACCGACCTGAAAAAAAACCAAATCCTCGCCATCTTTCCTGAAAAGGAATCCAACCCCAAGATCCTCCAAACACTCACTCACGACACCGGAATCCGGCTCGGAGAACCACTGATTGCCGACGGCACCGGCGGCCTCAGCTACATCGAAATGGTCCGCCATAATGTCTCCGCCATCGTCAATGGATTGAGCGCCTCGGCCGCCCCATAGACTCCTCGATCTTCACCCGAGTCGGTTACACCACCAAGGCTGGCTCCGGGGGGGGAGGTCCCGGAGCCTACCGAAGTGATTTTGCTGTCAATTTCCTGCCAGCGGACTAGTGATACTCCCCCGACGCCGATTCCACTATTACGTGATCGCGGATGATTCTTCCTGCCACTCTTTCATGCCCGCCAAAAACTTCCACGTCCGCCAAGCCGCCGTTTCCGCCCTCAGAGCCTGGGCCAAGGGCCATGACTACGCGGAAACCCTGATCGAGCGCCATGCCCAGCGCCGGAAACTCTCCTCCTCGGACCGTGGCCTGCTCCAAGCGATCCTCTTCGGAGTCCTGCGGAACCGAAGACTGTTAGACCACTGGATCGGCCAACTCAGGGAGGGAAAGGTGGATGCAGAAACCCGCGACATCCTGCGGGTGGGTCTTTGCCAACTGCTCATCCTCAACCTGCCCGACCATGCTGCGGTGAACGAGACGGTGGAGGCGGGCAAAGCCAGCGTCAGAAGCCTGATCAATGCGGTTCTCCGCCGTGCCACCGTGGCTCGCAAAAAATTATTGGAGGGAATCTCAGACGTCCCTCAACCTGTCGCTCATTCCCACCCGGACTGGCTCTACAACCGCTGGCGCGCCGCATTTGGAACCCGCAATGCCATTTCCTTGATGGAGTGGAACAATCTTCCCGCCGTAAATTTCTTTCGAGTCAATCCACTGGCTCCCACGCCTGAATCACTCCCCGGCAAACCCGTCGAGGGCGCGAGCGGCTTCTATCAGCTGGAAGGCTCCCTCCCATCCGCACTCCTCGCATCCGGCACCGTCTATATCCAGGACCCCGCCACCCGACACTCCGTCGAGCTTCTCGATCCTCAACCCGGAGAACGCATCCTAGATGCCTGCGCAGCTCCCGGAGGCAAGGCTTTCCTCATCGCCGCCGCCCTCGGATCCGCCCAAGGACTCGTCTGCACCGACTCCAACGAAAAACGACTGCCCCGCCTTGAGGAAAACCTCGCCCGCCTCCACGCAGGAAAAGCAAGCGTCGCCATCCATGACTGGTCCCAACCCGCTCCGGCAGAGTGGCATGAAAGCTTTGATGGAATCCTGCTGGACGTCCCCTGTTCCAACACGGGTGTGATCCGCCGCCGGGTGGACGTGCGCTGGCGCTTGCAAGCACCCGACATCGATAAAATCGCCATCACCCAGCGCAAAATCCTCGAAAATGCCGTCGCCTGCCTCAAGCCCGGCGGCCGTATCGTCTATTCCACCTGCTCCATCGAGCACACGGAGAACCTCGGCCTGGTTCAGGGATTCCTCGCGGATCACCCGGAATTCACCCTCGTCTCCTCCCGCGAGGCCCTGCCCTTTCGTGATCAAACGGACGGCGCCTTCGCTGCCAGACTCGAGCGTAAATCCTGATGAACCCCAACCCGTTTTTCTCTCCGTCTTCGCCATGAAATCTTGTCTAGGCATCCTCATCGTCTTCTTCACCTTCGTCGCAGTCGTGGGCGGCGGTGCCCTCATCTACTACTTAAGCACGACCTCCGAGTTCTCCCGGAAAAGCCCCGCTGCCAGCCCCGCTGCCAGCCCCTGTCTCTTATACACATC
>CALMKO010000441.1 GCA_937867415.1 uncultured Verrucomicrobiota bacterium
TTTATTACAACAACTCCCCCGTCCAGGCCAACATCGCCAGCCTCCCGGCCCTGCTGGCCCATTTCGGACCCAACAGCCCGGCTCCCTCGCAGGTGAACACCGCCACCTCGATGAACTTTGGGGCCTTCGGCTCCGGCTTCCCGTCCCCCTACAACACCGGCGCGCTCGGCTTCGAGGCACTCTACTCCGGCAAGATCAACATCGCCACCGCTGGCACCTACACCTTCAACACCAGCAGCGATGACGGCTCGATGATCTTCATCGATGGACAAGTGGTGGTGACCAACAATTTCGATCAAGGCTATCCTGGTTCGACAAAGTCCGGCTCCATCGCCCTCACTGCCGGGATGCACGACATCGTCATCGCCTACAACCAGGGCGGCGGCGGTTACGGAATGACCGCGCAGATCAGCGGCGCGGATGACACCAACATGGTGGACATCAACACCAGCAACACCAGCATCACGCCCGACCTCGTCGTCGGCTCGCTCGCGGGAGCGGGAAATGTCGCGCTCACCACCGGCAACCTCATCACCGGCATCGATGACAGCAGCACGAGTTTCAGCGGTACCATCTCCGGCATCGGCAGCGTGACGAAATTCGGCACCGGCGTGCAAACGCTCACGGGAACGCTTTCCTACGGCGGCAGCACCTCGGTCCAGGGCGGCACGCTCGCGGTGGTCGGCAGCCTGCCCGCCGCCAGCAGCGTGACCGTAGGCAGCGGCGGCACCCTCAACCCCGGCACGGTCGGGGTCCCCGGCACCCTGAATGCGGGAAGCGCCAACATCGTAGGCGCACTCGCCATCGACCTTAATGGCTCCTCGTCCGATGCGCTGGCCATCACCGGCAACCTCAGCCTCGGCAGTGGTTCCACGCTCGCCATCAACGAGTTGGCTGTGCCCGCCGCCGCCCCCTACACGGTGGCCACCTACACCGGCACGCTCACCGGCACCTTCACCAACCCGCCGACCGGCTACACCGTCAACTACGGCACGGGAAGCAACAGCGCCATCACCATCACCAAATCCAGCTCCGACTATGACACCTGGGGCGCTCCCTACGGCTTGGCAAGCGGCAGCGAAGGCGGCGACCTCGATAACGACGGCGTTACCAACTTCGAGGAATACGCCTTCGGCCTCATCCCGAACAGCGGTTCATCGATCAACCCGATCGCCAGCACGCTCAACAAGTCCACCAAGAAGTTCAGCTACACCCGCCGCACCGGCACCGGCCTGACCTACTCAGTCTGGTTCTCTGAAAACCTGGTCGGCTGGACCAACGACACCGGTGTCACCGAAGGCACTCCCGTCCCGAGCGGCGACAACGAGACCGTCGAAGTCACCCTATCGGCTCTCCCGGGAAATCCCTTGCCCGCCAAACTCTTCATCCAAGTCCGCGCCGACTGAAAACCTCTCCCCAACAAAAACCACGAACAAAGAACCGAACACGCTAACAGAAAACTCAGCTATTCATGAAAATTAGAAACTCGATCTTTATCACCGCCATCTCGGCAGCACTCGCGGGATCTCCCGTGATGGCGGCCACATCCATCAGCTCCGGCTTTGCTGGCCCTGCATTGGATGCCGGCCTCACGCAAACCCACGCCGAACCAACAACCACGCTCACTCTCAGTGGCACGGCGGCATTCACGGGAGTAGACGCAGAGATCAATCGCCGCTCCTATGTGGGTACGGTTGGTAGCGACTACGGCACATCCACCAATAACTGGACCGCAACGATTGAAGTGCGGAACTCAGGGTTTACTGGCGCCCAACTCTTCTTCGGGCTGGGAACAGGAACAACGATCGATTTCGACGATCCTCTCTACGGCACTCCGCAGGGGACCACGTCAAATCAGCCTGTCTCTTTCATTATGATGTATGACCCATCATTCAATAATGATGGCGACCGCAGCGTGGGGACCGTTCGGAAGCAATCCAATGAGGGTTATTGGGCCGGAGAAGTGAACTTAACCGACGCGCAATTTGATACGGTCGTTGGAACCACAGGCGGCCCGGCGGCGGCTGCGTTCTACCGCTATAGCATGGCGTATGATTACGCTGCGCAAACCCTGACCTTTGATGTGGATCAAATCTCCGGGTTTGGAGGCACAGTGACTAGCTCAGCGGCCGGAAACGTCCGAGTCATGAGCTTGGCCGGCATGGGATACGACTCCACCAACGGTAAGATCTTCTTCGGGGGCAATAACAGCACCTTTGACAATCTTAATGTCACAGTGGTTCCCGAGCCCTCCGCCGCGCTGCTCGGTGGCCTCGGCATGCTCGCGCTGCTGCGCCGTCGGCGCGCGTGAGCGTGACCGGTGTTTTCGGTAGTTCAGTGTTTCGGTGTTTCAGTCAAAGAGAACGACCCGGCAGGTCCAACTCCGATCTTTCTCTCTTCCTGATCATTGCTCACGGATCACTCGGCACTTCCACAACACTTTTGCCTCTGCAGGGGCAATCCTCAGGGCGGGACGCGGTGATTGGGTTTCCGCGTCCCTTCCGTTTTTGCCATCCAGCCTCCCGTCGGCATTCATCCCACCCGCCATGACGAAGTCCAAGGGTGATGCCGCGCTGTGACCTCACACGATGGGTTGACCCATCGCGATCTGCCGATTAGTTTTTCACCGGTGACTCAAGACCCTCAGCCAAACGAGCGCATGCCCGATTCCCTTGCGGGATCGGCTCGCTGGTTGCCGGAGGTCTATGACGAATTACGCCGGATCGCGGCCTCCCAGATGTCCCGTGAGGCGGGTGGACTCACTCTGCAACCGACCGCCCTGGTGCATGAGGCGTGGCTCAAACTGTCCACCTCCGACGATAGCAAATGGAACGACCGCGAACACTTTTTACGCTACGCCGCCTTGACCATGCGGCGGATCCTGGTGGAAAGCGCCCGCCGCAAGCGCGAACGCAGATCCGATCTTCATTCCTTCCTGAAGGCGGAAAGCCTGTCGGGACTTCCAGAGCAGTCGCCGGAGGAGCACCTCCAGCGGATCGATGAATGCCTGCAAATCCTCGAACAGCGGGATCCCGACAGCGCCCGTGTGGTCATTCTCAAATTCTACGGCGGCCTCACCAATCCCGAGGCGGCAAGGGCACTCGGCATGAGCGAACGCAGCGTCGAGCGCCAGTGGGCCTATGCCAAATCCGCACTGCTGGCGATGATCCGCAAACAGGAGAACTCACAGGAAAACCCGTGATGCCCGACGCCGACCGCCAAATCGAATTGCTGCTTTTCGATGCTGCCCTGCAGCTCGCCGATGAACCGACACGCCGTGCCTTCCTCGATCAAACCTGCGCCGCTCACCCCGAAATGCGCGCCCGCCTGGATGAGCTGTTGGATGCCCATCTTGCGAGCGATGCCTATTTTTCCAGTGTCATCCAAGCCTGCGCGGCCACCGCCGAATCCGCCCCGCTCGACATCCTTGATGATGCCCCCGGGCTATTCAACCGACTGGGTGCCTACCGACTGCTGGAGCGCATCGGCGAGGGCGGCTGCGGCGTCGTCTATCTCGCCGAACAGGAATCGCCCGTCCGGCGGCGCGTCGCCCTCAAGGTGATCCGCCCCGGCATGGACTCGGAGCGCGTGATCGCCCGCTTCGAAATGGAACGCCAGGCCCTCGCCATGATGGACCACCCGCACATCGCCCATGTCCTCGATGTCGGAACCACGCCCTACGGACGTCCCTACTTCGCCATGGAATGGGTGCGCGGCCAAAAAATCACGGATTTCTGCAATGAACAAAAAATCGACATCCGCCAGCGGCTCGAATTGTTCATCGAAGTGTGCCAGGCCATCCAGCACGCCCACCAAAAAGGCGTGATCCACCGCGACATCAAGCCGTCGAACGTGCTCGTTTCCATGCAGGATGGGAAACCCCAACCCAAGATCATCGATTTCGGAATCGCCAAGGCCACCGATGACTCGGAGTTGAAGCCCGGCCTGACGGAGGTCGGCAGCCTGCCCATGGGCACCCTTGCCTCGATGAGCCCGGAACAGGCCGCCAGTGGCGGCAACAACGTGGACACCCGCGGTGATGTCTATAGCCTCGGCATCCTGCTCTACGAGTTGGTTTGCGGACGGCCCGCCTTCGATCCGGCGGAACTCGGAGCGCTTGGCTACCCGGCCGCTCTCGAAATCCTGCAGCACCGGGAAGTTCCGCTGCCATCATCGATCATTGCCGGACTACCAAGCGCTGCCGCGGCGGAATCCGCGGCCTGCCGCAATTCCAGTCCCGCCAAATGGCTTTCCTCTGTGAAAGGCGATCTCGACCAGGTCATCATGAAGTGCCTGGAAAAAGACCGTTCCCGCCGCTACGAAACCGTCAACGGCCTCGCCCTCGATCTCACCCGCTTTCTCGCCAGTGAACCCGTGCAGGCACGCCCGCCAAGCGCGCTTTACCGGTTCCGCAAGTTTGTCGCCCGCAACCGTGCCGCCTGCATTTTCAGCCTGATCATCCTGCTCACGGTGCTCGCCGGATTCGCCGTTTCCACCGGCATGTATCTGCGCGAAAACGCCGCTCTCAGAGAACAACAACGCCTGCGCCAACAAGCCCAGGCCCGCGCCAATGTCTCCCAAGCCTCATTGCTCCTCAGCCAGGGCAAGACCGACGAGGCCGATGCTATCCTGCGCCAAACTCTGCTCGACACCATCGAGCCATCGCAGGAAGCCACCGGGGTGTTCCGCTATCTCGGCGACTGGCACCTGATGCATCACCGCTGGAGGGCGGCCGCCGAATGCTACCAACTTCTACCGCTGGCCAACCAATTCATCCCCGGCGAGCAAATCCCCAACACCGGCGACATGATCCGCACCGCCCCGGCTTTCGTGCTCGCGGGCATGGACACGGCCTACGAGCAGCACCGCCAAGCTCTGATCGACCGCTACGCCAACACACCCATCCCCAACACCGCGGAACAGCTCGTCAAGATGGCCCTTCTCAAACCCGCGTCGCCAAAAATTCTCGAACAACTGCGTCCGGCGGCGGAATTCCTCAAAAAACTGGATCAGGCCGAATCACTCCGGATGCACATCCTCGCCCACACGGCCGTTTCACTCTACGAACTCCGCAGCGGCAACCCCACCGCCGCCATCCAAAGGGCCGACCGTGTCCTCGAACTCTGCCTCCAAAATCCCGGCTACGCGAGCGATGATTACCAGGCATTTCACCATCCCATTCTGCTCATGGCCTGCCGCCAAACCGGAAATGCCACCCGAGCCGCCGCCGAACTGGAACAGGTGAAACAATACGTGCAAACCCACGGCGAAGCGTTCGACCACCCGAGCCTGGCACCGGATCCCTCATTCATCCTCCCCATCGAACGAGGCCTGGCGATGATCCTCGCCCGCGAGGCCCTGGGAGCGGAGTGAGTCGATTCACCTTCCAGCATGAACTCGCAAATGGAATGCGGAAGAAAAAACGCGTCAGCCCCTCCAGTTCCTCTCTTCCTCTGCGTGCTCCTGTAAAAAAAATTTCAACAGAAGCACGCAGAGATTTGTCCATTGAAGGGATTTTCAAGCGCACCATGGACTACTATCCGTTTCGTGTGATCATAACTTGCGGGCTTCCGGCAGGGCTGCCATTTTGCGGTCGTTGGTCAAGGTGATCAGCGAGTGGTGTTGATAATCATCTGCGATGAGCCGGTCGAGCAGGCCGCAGCCGCTGGTGGCGTGGAGGGCTTTCAAGACAGTCGCGCCGTTCGCAGGCGCGACCAAGCCGCTTGAAAAAACGTCAAGCAAGGCGGAGCGTGCGTCCGCCTTTGAAACGCCGTAGTGGTGTTGGACCGCGATGTAGGCTTCGCCGATGACCTGATTGGACGCGAGGATTTCGGCGCTGGGCGCATCCGCAATGATCCGCTCCAAGGCTGTCACCGTTTTCTGGTAGTCCGTGGCGGGATCTCCGGTAAGGAGACGAACCAAAATGGAAGTATCAATCCCGTAGCGAGGGGTCATGCGTTTGATTGCGGAACGTATTGAGATCGAACGAACCCACCCCTTTTTTCAACATGCCGGCGAGCGGGGCCAGGCGGGAATGGTTGACGCGGCGCGGGCGCAGCAAAAAACCTTCCGGCGAGTCCAGGATTTCAAGGTGGTCGCCGGGACCTACGCCGAGTGCCGCCAACACTGCGGCGGGAAACGTCACTTGTCGTTTGCTGGTAATTTTGGCTAGCACGCGGATACCATTGCCACGCCTTACCGGATTCGTCAATAAGAAAGGTGCCGCTCGCCACTTCGACCCATTCGAGGTCGTTTTGTGAGGTCTGAATGTCCAGCGAATGGGATGCGGAAGAAAAAGCGCGTCAGCCCCTCCAGTTGCTCTCTTCCTCTGCGTCCTCCTGTAAAAAAATTCTTCCTGATTCAACAAATGGTTTGAAGATACTCTGCCAGACCGATGGCACTTACCGTCTTCGACAAGGGATAGGACTTACCCTCGGGAATCACGATGAAACCGCGATCCGCACGAAGCGTCTCCATGCTTTCGATCAGACCGGGAGTCACTTTGGGGGAGAGTGTTCGCTTGATTTCCACGGCCGATAGATTGCCATCGGGCTGTTCGATCACGAGATCGACCTCTGCTCCGGCTTGGGTGCGGTAATGACTGGCGGTCGCACCTTTTGGCAGGCGGTTGAGGATTTGCTCGATGCAATATCCTTCCCAGGAGGCCCCGCAGAGCGGATGGCCGAGCACGTGTTCCAGGGTGGGCAGACTTGCCAGCGCGTGGAGGATGCCGCTATCGCGCCAATAGACTTTGGCCGATTTCACCAACCGTTTTCCGGCGTTGCGCGACCATGGCGGGAGTGAGCGGACGAGGTACAAACCTTCGAGCAGGTCGAGGTAGCGGCGGGCGGTTTTGCCGTCGATGCCCAACGAGCCTGCCAGCTTGCTCAGGTTGATGGTCGCTCCCTGTTGATGCGCCAGCATGCTGCAGAAACGCCGCAGAACCATGGGCAGGGCCGTGATGCCTTGCTGTGGCAGGTAACGCTCGACGTAGCTGGTGATGAAATCATCCCGCCATTGCAGCGAGGTTTCCGCGTCGGTGGCAAGATAGCTATCCGGGTAGCCGCCGCGTTCCCAGTGGGTATGCATCGCCCGCTCTGGCTGTGGGAGTTCCAGGAGCTGGAATGGAGTGAGTTCCAGGTAGCTGATGCGGCCCGCCAGGGATTCGGAGGTTTGCTGCAAAAGGTCGGGCGAGGCAGAGCCAAGCAGCAGAAATTGGCACGCCTGCTCTCCCGCCCGGCGGCGCTCATCGATCAGGCTTCTCAGCACAGGAAACAGGTCCGGCAAGCGCTGAACTTCGTCGAGGATGACCAATTGATCGGCAAAACTCGAAAGGTAAAGCTCTGGATCTGCCAACTTGGCGAGATCCGAGGGACGCTCCAGATCCAGATAATGCGTGGGTTTCCCCACATCCAAGTCCCTTGCCAAGGTCGTCTTGCCCACCTGGCGGGAGCCCAGCAAGGCCACCGCCGGTGTCTGGCCGAGGCGCTGAATCAGCGTGCTGTTGAGTTGACGGGAAATCATTTCCCCTTGAAAATACGGAATCGATTCCTAAAATTCAAGGTAAATCCGAACCGAGGAGGAAGAGATGATCCAGTGCTGGAGTGAAAAATCGCGGTGACGATTCCATTGTGCCATTCAGCTAAGAACCCACGAATGGGATGCGGAAGAAAAAGCGCGTCAGCCCCTCCAGTTCCTCTCTTGCTCTGCGTCCTCCTGTAAAAAATTTCAACAGGAGCACGCAGAGATTTGCCCATTGAAGGGATTTTCAAGCGCACCATGGACTCAATTCATGTCACCTTGGACTGCGTGCAGCCTGCTGCCGCTTTGGGAGTCGCAGCCTGCTGCGATCCCGACAAGCCCAGCACCGCAGAGCACCCGGAATTTCCTTCCTCACTTCACTCACACCTCCGCCTGGACAGCAGGCTGTCTCGGCAAAATCGGCAGCAGGCTGCACGCAGTCCAAGAGAAAACCATGGATTTCGGCCCCCTTTTCCGCGCGAACCGAAAAAATTCCCAAAAAATTTGGCGGGGTTTTTCCCACTCAACCCCCTTACGAGAGTGACGGCGGCTTTTTCAAGCCGCCAGAACCAACGCAAAGGTCTTCCCGACTGTCACTTGATGCTCACAGGAATTCCCACTCCACAAGCGACCCCCGTCCCAAACCCCACAGAAATCCAAACTTATGAATCCCTCGTTTTATCTCCGCCGTTCCCTCCTCACCGCCGGCGCTCTTGGCATCGTCGCCTCCGCCAACGCCGCAGACTTCACCTGGGGCGGCGGCGACCTCAACTGGACGGACACCTCCGCATCCGGATGGAACGGCGGACCACCGTCCACCGGGGACAATGCCACCATCAACAGCGGCACCGTCACGCTGACAGTCAACAACCAGGTCAACCTTCTCAACTCGGTCACCATCGGCGGCACCGGAAAACTCACACAGACCACTGACAATACGTGGAGTGATTTCAACAACCTCACCCTCAGCGGAGGCACGCTCGAATCCACTCAATCAACCGCAGGCGCGTTTGGTTCCTACCAACTCTCAAACACCGTCACAGTAACGGGCAGCACTCCCTCGACCATCAACACGATCAATCCGGGGAACATTTTCATCAACCTCGGACTGGCGGTGAATAACAGCCCTACCTTCACCACCTTCGATGTGGCAGATGTGACAGCGAACACGGATGCGGATCTCACCGTCTCCACTGTGCTCGCCGACAATATCGCCACGAATTTCGTCTCGTTCTCCACCGCGGGGCTAATCAAAACAGGCGCGGGAACCATGGCACTCGCCGCCGCCAATACCTACTCCGGCGTCACCACCATCGCCGCTGGCACGCTCAACGCCGCCACTTTCTCCGACTACGGCGTCGCCGGCAGCCTCGGTAACCGTGTTGCGGACAGTGGTCCGGGAAATGTCGGCATCCTGTTCCGTGGCGGCACGCTGCAATACACCGGCTCCACTGCCCAATCGACCGACCGTGCCATCCGGATTGGCACCGAGGGAGCGACCATCGACGCCTCCGGCAGCGTTCCCGCCGCCACTCTCAGCTTCACCGGGACATCCTCGCCGGACTTCTTCTACGATCCCGGCAACCGCACGCTCACACTCACCGGCTCCAACACTGGCGACAACACCTTCGCCATGGCCATCGAGGAAGTCTTGGGCAACACCTCGTTTGTGAAATCCGGCAGCGGCACCTGGGTCCTCACTGGCACCAATTCCTACACCGGCGACACCACCGTCACTGGCGGCACCCTCAAGCTCGGCAATGGAACCGAGAATTCCAATCTGGCCAACACCGCCGATGTGATCGTGGATAGCGGCTGCACCTTGCATCTCGACTTCGACGACACCGACAGCATCGACGAACTCTGGCTCGGCGGCGTGCGGCAAAACGCCGGCACCTACGGCGCGGGCACCTACTCCGGCGTCACCATCGCCGGCACCGGCTTTCTCAATGTGCTCAATGGTCCGCCTATCGCAGATCCCTTCCTCGCCTGGATCGATCCCTTCTTCCCCGGAGAAACCAACCCGCTCATCATTGGTGCGACGGCTGATCCAGACAACGACGGCATCGAGAACCTCGTCGAATACGTCCTGAAAAACGGTGAACCTGACGCATCCTCCACCGCCATCCTCCCCACTCTGGACGCCTCGGGAGCCAACTTCGTGTTCACCTACTTCCGCCGCACCGCCGCCACCGGCACCACCCAGATCTTCCAATACGGAAACAGCCTGAGTGGCTGGACGGATGTGCCGGTCATCGACGGAGGCATCGTCTCCATCACCTCGCCCGAAGCAGGCATCGAGCAAGTCGTCGTCACCGTCGCCAAAGGAGCCAACACCAAGCTCTTCGGCCGCCTGCAAGTGGTGAAGTAAGCAAATCGAACCCATTCCCCAAGTCCGCGCCCACTAAAAGCTCTCCTGAACCCAACGAAGAAACCTCCCAAAAAACCAACATGAGATTAAAACACACACGCATCGCCACCACTCTGGCCGCCACCCTGGCACTGGTAACCGGCTACGCCAGCGCGGCCGTCCTTGTAAACACCGGTTTTGAAACCGATGGCATTGCGGCCAATGATTTCGCCAATATCACCCCCACTTCGTGGACGGGATATGGACCCGGTGGAAAATATGTCGGTGATGGCAACGTCTTTGCTGGCATCTCCGGCGCGAATAGCGGAGACCAGTATTTTCTGGCATATGTAAGCTCAACCTTCACTGTCAGCCAAATCAGGCAAGATTCGACACTCCTATGGTCGAATATGACCGTGGGCGATTCGTTGACCATTTCCGCTTATACGACCTACCGGAGTGATACTAACGGCGCTGCCAACACTTATTTCTGGCTGAACGACACGGATGCCGCGGATAACCTCGGTCTGAATTCAGCGGCGATCAATGTAACAGATGTCGCTGCGGGGGCATGGACTTTGAGGACATGGACTTATACGATCACCCAGCCCATCCTTGATACGGCAATTAGCGATGGCTGGGGCGCGGTCGAGGTGGGTCTTGGCATTGTCAAAACAGCAGCCGCAGATGATCAGCAGGTGGCCTTTGATGATGTGAGCTTGGTTCACACTGCCATTCCCGAACCGTCGGCAGCCCTGCTCGGCGGCCTGGGCATGCTCTGCCTCCTGCGCCGGAGGAGGTGATTTTCAATGCTGGATGTCGAATGGA
>CALMKO010000442.1 GCA_937867415.1 uncultured Verrucomicrobiota bacterium
GCTGCTTCGCCGCAGGAGGTGAGGATGAATTTTGAATGTTGGATTTTGAATGTTGGATTTTGAATGTTGAATGTTGAATGTTGAATGAAAGGGAGAAGGCCACCGGCCCGGCGCAGTTTTATCCCTTCCTGCTCACTTTCGATCCCACCTGACAACCCGCGCAGTGTCTCCACTTCTGACTAGCTTCCCGGTTATCCGGGCCAATGAGGTGCTTGTAGCGGCGTCTCTATGAGCGCCGATACCAATGAAAAAGCGAAAGTTAGTCCCGTCGTTGTCAGCCCATCGGCGGGGCGAGCTTCTCACTCTTCTCCACCTTCAAGGAATTCACGGCGAACGGCACCCGATCCATCCTACATGCCCAATCTTCTATCGAACCATGCACCCGAAATCCACAGTCCCATCCATAACATCCGCCTTGTTCCTCGCAGGAATCTATCAATTAACAGCCGCCGCCGAGCCCCCCACCGAGCCGATGAGCCTCTGGTTCACCAAGCCGGCCTCTTCGTTTCATGAATCCTGCCCGCTCGGAAATGGCCGCTTGGGAGCGATGGATTTCGGCGGAGTATCGATCAACCGCATCGTCCTCAATGAATCCTCGGTCTGGTCCGGCGGCCCCTACGATGCGAACCGCGCGGATGCCCACAAATGCCTGCCGGAGGCCCGCGAAGCCCTGTTTTCTGGAAACCCGGACGCCACAGGAAAACTCCTCCGCGCCAACTTCCAGTTTCCTGATGGCGTAAAAGGCTGGTGGGATGAAAACCAATTCGGCACCTATCAGATCCTCGGTGATCTCACCCTGCGTTTCCAAGCCGGTGGCAAAGGTACGGTGGTCACCTCGCCCAGCGGCCATGGCGCGGTGGGAGCTCCATCCGCAGGCATCGATTCACAAGCCATTGCCAGCAGCTTCGATGGCACCGGGAAAACCAAGTGGTGCGTCGGCAATGCCGGCAGCGCGGTCGTCTGGCAGGCGGAACTCCACGCCCCAACCAAAGTCCCATCCTACACGCTTATCAGCGCCAACGACGTCCCCACGCGCGATCCCAAGGAGTGGTCTCTCGAAGGCTCGAACGACGGCAATCAATGGACGCTCCTCGATAAGCAGGTGATGCCGGAGCCATTCGAAAAACGCTTTCAGGAAATGCGCTTCCCACTAGCCACGCCCGCTGAGTATAAGTTTTACCGCCTCACCTTCATCCCGCGCGATCCGTTCTTCCAGCTCGGGGAGATCAGCCTTACGGGAGTCGATCTATCAGGAGACGCGCCCCTCCCTGCGGATTACCGTCGGGATCTCAATCTGATGCGTGGCGTTGCCACCACGCGATTCTCGGTGGGCGGCACCGAGTATCAACGCGAACTGATCGTTTCCAAACCCGACGAAGTCATCGCCATGCGCCTCCGCTCCTCCAAAAAGGGCAAACTGAGCTTCAGCGCGGCGCTCTCGCGCAAAAAGGACGCGAAGTTCCGTGCCGATGGAAACCTACACCTGATGGAAGGCCAACTGCCTTTCAACAAACCCGGCGGCGGCGGCGAGGGCGTGAAGTTCATCGGGCTGTTAGGATCTAACGCCACCGGCGGAAAAACGACGGCGACGGATCAAGGCATCTTCATCGAAGGCGCGGATGAAGCCGTGCTGATTTTCTCCGCGGGCACCAGCCTGCGCAACGAAGGTCACGAAGCGCAAGCCCGTCAGCGCCTGCAAGCCGCGCTTGCCAAGCCATTCGAGCAAATCCTCACCGCCGCCACCTCCGACCACGCCAGCCACATGGAACGCTGCAAGGTAGAACTGCCCGCCGGCCCGAACGCCAGACTACCGACTCCGGATCGCGTCCGGCTCAACGAGAAATCGCCCGATCCCGCGCTCGCCGCGCTGTATTTCCAGTTCGGTCGCCATTTACTGCTGTCCTCGTCGCGCGCGGATTCCCCGCTGCCCGCCAACCTGCAAGGCATCTGGGCCGAGGAATACTCGACCCCCTGGCGCGGCGATTTCCACACCAACATCAACCTCCAGATGAACTACTGGCCAGCGGAAAGCACCAACCTCGCGGAGTCTCACTTGCCGCTCATGCGCTTCCTCGAAGGCATGGCGAAAGAAGGCGAAAAAACCGCCAAGGCCTACTTCGATGCTCCCGGCTGGGTCTCCTATCACACGCAGAATCCTTGGTATGAAACCGCTCCCAGTTGCCTGCCTGCATCCGCCGGCCCCACCTGCGGCGCGTGGCTCGTCCAGCATGTCTGGACGCACTATCAATTCACACAAGACAAGGAGTCCCTCAAAAAATACTACCCGCTACTGCGCAGCGCCTCGGAATTCTGCGCCGCCGTGCTCATCGAGGACCCGCACACCAAGGCGCTCGTAACAGTCCCATCCAGTTTACCGGAAAACCACTACGCCTACAAGGATAAGGACGGCAACCGCAAGGGTGCCTGGCTCTGCGCCGGCTCGACCTACGACATGCAGATCATGCGCGGACTCTTCAAAGCCACCGCCGCTGCCGCCCGCATCCTCGGAACCGACGCGGATTTCGTAAAATCCATCGAGGCCACCAGCGCCCGCCTCGCGCCGACCAAGCTCAATTCCGATGGCCGCATCATGGAGTGGCAGGAAGACTACGAGGAAACCGAAATCACCCACCGCCACGTCTCGCACCTCTGGGGGCTTTTCCCCGGTGACGAAATCAGCGCCAATACCCCGAATTTGTTAGAGGGCGCGCGCAAGTCGCTCGAACGCCGTGGCGATGCCTCCACCGGTTGGTCGATGGCCTGGAAGGCCGTCTTCTGGGCCCGCCTCAACGATGGCGACCGCGCCGCCAAACTTCTCGCCATGCTCATCGGCCGCGGCGCCCCCAACCTATTCTGCCTGCACCCACCCTTCCAGATCGATGGCAACTTCGGCGGCACGGCGGCCGTCGCCGAAATGCTCATCCAAAGCCACGAGACCAAGGATGAAGGTAGAAGTATGAAGGATGAAGGGAATGTTGATTCTGAATTCATCCCTCATCCTTCATCCTTCATCATTTCTCTCCTCCCCGCCCTGCCCGCCGCATGGAAAGACGGCAAGGTCACCGGGCTGCGCGCACGCGGAAACTGCACCGTCGATTTCGAATGGAAGGACGGCAAGGTCACCGACTACCGCATCACCTCGCCCAAAGCCAAAGAAGTGAAACTCAAGATCAACGGCACCCTCATAACCCACACCACCACGGCCTCATGAGCGTCAGCTCATCCGACTCGCGCCCATGAAACGCCTGTAGCGTCGCAGCCAACGAAACACCTAAACGACCTCTTTCTTTCACACTTCATCCGCATCGGCGGTCATAGACACGCCGCTACAAGGCTTTCCAATAACCAATCCAACATGACAACCATCACTCACCACTCCCGCCGACAGATGGCCGCCGCGCTTCTTTCTCTGCTCGCGCTGGCTCCCGGCCTGAACGCGCAAACCACGCCCGCGAATGGCTCTGCTAAAACCCAAGCGTTCTACGTCTCCCCGCTCGGCAATGACAGCAATGCCGGAACCAAGAAAAAGCCGTTCAAATCCATTTCACGCGCTAGGAATGCCGTGAGATTGGTGAACAAAGCAATGACATCGGACATTCATGTCTATTTGGACGGCGGTGACTATCCCGTGACCGATCCCCTCACGTTCACTCCTGAAGATTCCGGAATGAACGGGTACAAGGTCTGTTATCAGGCTTACGAAAACAAGGTCCCGGTCATCAACGGAGCAAACAAGGTGACGGGCTGGAAAAAACACAAAGGGCAAATTTATGAGGCCAAATTGGAACGATCGTCGAAGTTGCGGACATTGATCGTGAATGACAAACGGGCCTACATGGCAAACAAAACCGTTACCGCCCGGGGCGAATGGGGTTCTTATAAGATTACGGCCGGACAAGCGGATTGGGCAAGAAAGAGCGGCTCAAAGCCGGATGGTGTGGAATACTCAGCAAGCGAGGTTCCTCCGCTTGCCAATGCCTCCGATGTCGAAATCATGCGCAACACGACTTGGAATTCCAACATCGTCTGCGTTCGGGAGGTCATGACAGAGGGCGAGAAGCAAATTTTGAAACTCCAGCAACCTTATGGTGCGATTGCGCTGGATCAGGGATACGGAGCGGGATTTAAGGCCACCGGGACTCATACCATTTACAATGCCTTTGAGTTTCTCGATGAGCCCGGAGAGTTCTATTTCAACAAATCCACCGGGACTCTGTATTATTATTCCAATGGGGAAAACATGGCGACCGCCAAGGTACTTGCTCCGCATGCCGGGCGCTTGATTTCTATTCAGGGGGCTTCCCGAACTCAGCGGGTCGCAAATATCAGTTTCAAGGGAATTACCTTTGCAAATACGGAGGCCGTGCTTCCCATGGTTGAAAACTCATCCGGGAAAGCAACCGTGCAGGCCGCAACATGGTGCACGGCGTTTGATGACTCGGAATGGCACAAAAATCAGTATCGAGCCTACGATACAGCACCCTGTGCCATCGAGGTCTCCAGCGCGGAGTCAATCCAATTTGAAGATTGCACTCTAAAGCACATTGGCAATGACGGCATCGGCTTCATCAACGATGTGAACAATTCTCAAATCATTGGAAATTTCTGCGTAGATATGGGCGGATCAGCCTTTCAGGTGGGGCACCCGCAACATCTCTATGAAGGCGATGGTGGACCGAATGAAAAGTATTCACCCGCGGTGGAAGGCGTTTGCCGGAATATCCTCATTAAAAACAATGTGTTGTTCGACCTGACGACGCTGTTCTACGGGCACGCAGGAATCACCGCCTATTTCGTCGATAGCTTGAAGATGGATCACAATCACATCCAAGGCACACAATACAGCGGCATCAGTCTGGGATGGGGGTGGTATAACTTTGATGAAATTTCAAAGCCCGGCAACCCGACAACCACGTGCAAAAACAATTCGTTCAACAACAACCGCGTCTATGACTGTATGAAAATGCTCCATGATGGCGGCGCGTTTTACACGTTAGGAAGCCAGCCGAATTCCGAGGCGAGTGGCAATTACGTCAAGGCTTCCACCACTCATTTTCAGGGCGTTTACCATCCGGATGAGGGAACGGCCTGGTACACCGGAAAAAATCTGGTTTTTGAAATCGTCCCCAGCCAGGAGAACTTCGAATTGAATGATTGGAAACGGAAGCACGACAATCACTACACCCAGATCTATTCGACTTCCAAGAATCAGCAGACCGGTGCCCCGAACTGCACGATTACCGATCTCCATGTCATTCCGGATGCCAATTGGCCACAGGAAGCCCTGGATATCATCAAAAACGCCGGTCCAGAACCTCAATACGACGCCTTGCTGAAACAGCTTCCCGGCGTGGTATTTGAACCCAAATATCGCTATACCGTGCCTCCTCTAACTAACTAAACGGAGGAGCATGAACGTCTGCCCGTATTTCATCATCCTAAATTCACCCACCATCATGAAAGCCATTCCATTTCTCGCAACCTTATCATGTTTACTCGCGATGCCAACCTGGGGCAAGGAAGCCCAAACCGGATTGTGGGGAGATCAGGGAGACGGGACATTTCGCAATCCCATTCTTGCCGGAGACTATAGCGACCCCGATCCGATTCGCGTCGGAAAGGATTATTACATGGCAAGCTCGACGTTTGCCTGTTCCCCAGGTGTCACCATCCTGCACTCTCGTGATTTGGTGAATTGGGAAACCATCGGAGCCGCACTTTCCGATCTAAGTCTGTTGGAGCCGAGGTTTAACTGGGACAAGATGGACCGCTATTCTAAAGGGCTTTACGCCCCCTCAATGCGCTATCACGACGGAAAATTTTGGATTTTCGTGAATGATTATACTGGCGGGTTCTACTGCTGCACGGCGCTCAATCCAGCCGGCCCGTGGAAGGTGACCCAAATGCTGGATAAGAATCGCAAGCCCCTGCGCCCCTATGGCTGGACTGACCCGTGCCCATTCTGGGATGACGACGGGAAGGCTTATCTCGCCTCCAGTCGCCCAGGGAAACAGTGGTTCGGCTACCTCTTCGAGATGACTCCCGATGGCACCCAGTTGCTCGACGCTGACTCCCAGAAGATGAGTGTGGCCGATGTCAAATACGCTTATCCCGAGGGCGGCACGCTCTTCAGCCCGTTCCATTCCACGGAAGGAAACAAGATCTATAAACGCAACGGGTATTATTACTTGATTCACATCGAGTTCACGAACGGCGGTAATGGCATGGGCACCTACGTCTTACGCTCCAAGCATATCTACGGCACCCGGGCGGACGGCTCCCCAGGAAAACCCGGCGACGTCGGCACCTACGAACTCTTCAAATTCGGGCCGGTCGGCCCCCGCGATTCGGATCAAAAGATCCCGGGCCAAGGCGGATTGGTCGATACTCCCGACGGCCAATGGTTCTGGATGGCCCAGTTTAACCACAGTGGCTCTGACGGGAGAAGGCCAACGCTGACTCCTGTGACTTGGATTGAGGATTGGCCGGTGCCCGGAGTGAATATCAAAGACAAGCAGGGTGACTTCGCCTGGCAGTTGCCTAAGCCCATCCAAGGCTCCACCGTGAAGTTTCCCTTCAGTAGTGACGATTTCGATAAGCCCGCTCTAAACCCATGCTGGCTTTGGAACCATCAACCCCGCGCCGATAAATGGTCCCTGACTGAACGCCCCGGATTCCTTCGTCTCCATGCGTTCAAGCCGGCCGGGCTGAAGGATCCAGATGAGCCGGTAAAATTCTTCAGAGTTGCGAACGTCATCAACCAGCGCCACTTTCGCTCCGAACTTACCCGGGCGACTTTCAAACTCGACCTCTCAGGCATGGCCGACGGACAAGAAGCGGGGATTGCGCATTTCAATGGTGGGCAAAATAACGCGTCCCTTGGCGTATCCCAAAAGGGTGAGCTTAAAATACTCAAGTATGAAGAAAACGGCAAGCTGACCCCCGGGCCAGAGTTGCCAAAGGGAGCAACGATGATCTGGATGCGCTCCACGGTGAAAATGGATGACCGCAACGTGTATGAATACAGCCTGGACGGGGAAACCTTCCTCCCCTTTGGCGGCACCTATCGGCTCAGCACAGCCGGATGGCGGGGAGACATGATCGGCACCTACACGTTCAACAGCCTGGGCGAAGCCGGCTATGTCGATGTCGATTCGTTCCAATACGAGGTTCACAACGCGCCTGCTGCCAAGACCCAGTAACCATCTCTAACTCATGAAATATCCCATCACCCTACTAGCTATCCTCGCCACTCAGGCGCTTTCTGCACCTGAGTTCCACGTTTCGCCCAACGGAAAAGATTCCAACGACGGCTCCGCCAAAAGTCCCTTCGCCACGCTTGAAGCCGCGCGCGATGCGATCCGCGCCAAGGGTGCCAGCAAGGGGGCGACCGTCTATCTCCACGGCGGTCGCTATTTCCGCGAACAGCCATTCGTGCTCGAATCCCAGGACTCCGGGACGAAGGATCACCCTGTCATTTATAGGGCGGCCAAAGGCGAAACTCCCGTCATCGACGGCAGCCGTAAGATCACCGACTGGAAACCCTTGGCCGCCGAGCGTCCCGACATCACTCCTGCCGCCAAAGGCAAGCTCTGGGTGGCCGATACCGAATTCGGCTGGAAATTCGGCTTTCTCTACATCAACGACAAACCCGCGCAACGCTCACGCGGGCTCAACAACGACCGCTGGCGGGATTGGCCGAGAAACCATAAGCCCGGCAAAAACGATCGCGCCGGTCAGTTGATCACCTTCGAGGGCGATACCTCCATGCTCAAGAACCTGCCATCCAACGGCGATGCCGAGATGGTTTGCATTCTCGCGCAGTACGGAGTGATGGGCAACGGCGTGGTCACCGATGTGAATCCGGCCGCTGGCACCATCCGCTGGAACAGCAAGCAGGTTAACGTCGCCATCCCGCGCCACCTCCACGAAGTCGGCTACAATTTCGAGAATGCCGTGTCGCTGATCGACGAACCCGGCGAATGGGCCGTAGATACCGCTCTCGGCAAGGTCTATTACTGGCCACTCGAGAATGAAAATCTAACCACGGCCGAGGTCCGCGCACCGAAAGCCTACCGCTTGCTGTTTTTGCAAGGCGCGGGTGAAAAGGGACCGTTTGTCCACCATGTGCAATTCCACGGACTCACGCTGCAACACACCGACCGCCTGCCGGAAGACCGCTGGCCCGAGGATTGGCTGATCCGCCAGTGGGAAAATGTGGACGCCACGGTCTATCTGCAAGGCACCCACGACTGCACTTTCACCGGCAACCGCATCCTGCGCACCGGTGCCTACGGCATGACCCTCAAGCATCACGCCCAGCGCAACCGCATCGAAGCCAATGAAATCGGCTGGACCGGCAGTGGCGGCGTGTTCCTCGAAGGCTACGGCCCAGGAACACTCGATGTGAACCGCGACAACGTGATCCTCCGCAACCACATCCACGACCACGGCCTGGCGAATTACTGGCATTCCCCCTGCATCCAGATCTACCAGAGCGGCCACAACCGCATCACCTACAACCTGCTGCAACGCTCCGCCTACAGCGCCATCTCGATGGTCGGCATGAGCTTCTGGAACATGGACAACCCCGGCCTCATGATTCCTGGTTCTTGGGGCGGCCAGGTCCATGAATGGGCGAAATTCCAAGTGCGCATTCAGGATTTCCCCGCAAACGTGGTCGCCGCCATCAAGGCGCGGACCCAGCGATTCGACCGGGATACGATGAAACCCTACATCCACTCCAACGCAAACCTGCTGGAAGAAAACGTGATCGTAAATCCGCACACGCTCCTCAACGAAGGCGGCGCGATCTACGCCTGGAGCACCGGCAAGGACAATATCTGGCGCCAGAACCTGATCTTCGTGAACCACGCAATGCCCGGCTCCTCAGTCATGGCACTGGATGACCTCACCGAGTATTTCACCCTCGAAAAAAACGTCTTCTGGGTCCACGGCGTCATCCTCAACGGCGTCGGCAACCGAGAGACCGAGCGCGGCAACGTCCTTCGCGACAACCACCGCGTGATGTTCCGCCTTGAGCATGCCGCCCGCGCGAAAAAGGGCCTCGGCTCCTGGTGGATTGATCACGAAGGACGCGAGCTGTTCGACGCCCTCTACGCCACCATCAAGTCCGAGGTGGACACCAAGGGCGGATGGCCCGGCAACCCCGCCATCGGCATCCCCGGCTTCGATCCCGCCGCAACACTGGGCAGTGAAATCGAAATGGTCGTGCCAAAAAATTCCCCCGTCACCATCCAAGAGTAAGGGAAAAAGGTTGAAAATGAAATGGCTAAATCCTCTCTAATCTACTCCTCAATCAAGACCTCTATGAAAAAATCCATCATACTCATGCTCACCTTGGTAGGGGCTCCCGCACTCGTTTCCAACACCTTGGCCGACACGCCGAACCCGGCGGTCCATAACATCGTCTGGGACACCACGGGCGTGGATTCCCGGGATTCGATGCCACTCGGCAATGGCGACATCGGCCTGAACGTATGGACCGAACCGAACGGGGATGTGGTGTTCTATATTTCCAAAACCGATGCATGGGCCCACCCCATTGAGAAGGAAATGGGCTTGCTGAAAGTCGGCCGGGTGCGCCTCAAACTGAAACCGGACGTGCAACTGGTACACCAAACCCTGCAATTGCGCGATGGAGCGGTTGAAATCCAGGCAGGCGCGCGCATGACCCGCTTGTGGGTGGATGCGAACCATCCGGTGGTCCGCGTGGAAACCTCTGGCACCAAACCTTTCACGATGCAGGCCGTCCTCGAGCCGATGCGCCCCGTGGCCGATCAAGGTCTTCCGGCCGACACGATCCTGGAGGAACAAAAAGACCGGGTCGCGTGGTTTTTCCGCAATGGCGATGGGGCGGTTCCCCAGCTCAAGCATCTCACCTTCGGCGCGATCCTGAGCGGCAGCGGCATGACGAAGCTCGACCGCACCACCCTCCACACCAAGGAACCGGTCCTTAAGGCGGAGATTTCCATCCATCCACTCACCACCCAATCAAACACCTCGGAAGAATGGCTTGCCGCCGCCGAACAATCTGCCAGCACTGCGGGCGATGGCGATTGGGCCGCCCATCGCGAATGGTGGCGGAAGTTCTGGGACCGCAGTTGGATCTGCACGAACCGCGCGGCGAAGGCATCACTGATTCCGCCCAATCCTCACCCGTTGCGGTCCGGTGAGGACCAATCTGGCGGCAATCGTTTCTCCGGGGAAATCCGCAATGTGCAAATTCCAAAAGATCTCACCGGAAGCCTCGCCTTGGAGGCCGAGGTGAAACCCGCGCCCGATGGTACCGGCCGCATCTTCGACAAGCTCACCCCCGGCCAGCCCAACGGATTCCTGCTGGATCTGCAACCCGGTAACAACCTGCGCCTGATCGTCGGATCGGCGCAACAAACCGCCAAGGACGTGCTGCCCGCCAACGAGTGGTCGAAGGTGCAGGTAAAGGTGGATGCCAAGGGCTGGCAAGTGCTCGTCAATGGCAAGTCCGTCCTCAGTCTGCCAAGTCAGCCCGGCGCGACCGACCTCGGGCACATGTATGCGCTCCAGCGCTTCGTCAGTGCCTGCGCCGGCCGCGGGACCTACCCGATCAAATTCAATGGATCGATCTTCACCATGGACTGGCACCGGCAGGTGAAGGTCGATGGTGTCGAAACCACCCGCGTGATGAGCGCGGACGCCCGCATCT
>CALMKO010000443.1 GCA_937867415.1 uncultured Verrucomicrobiota bacterium
GGTAGTGTAAAGATTCGTCTGTAAAAGCCCGCTACACAGCAAAGGCGCGGCGAGCCCACTGACCCACATTACCGGAATGCCGCGGCGGCGAGGAGTGCGCTGACACGGCCCTGCGATGGCATTTGCGTGGTGCCCCCCATTGACGCTCAGTCCCGCAAGCGCCACTCCGCCCAAGCGCCGAGCACAACACCTGCTGCGTAGGCGGGCAGGTCGGGCCAGTTGAAGGTGTTGCCCAACACCAGCTTACCCGGGATCGTGGCGCGGACGGCGTCGATCCACGGCGCTTGGTAGAGTTGTGAGAACTCGACTCCCCCCGAAAAGGTCAGCGCCAGCAGGGCGGCAACCCACGTTGGCGCACGCGGAAGCAGGAACCCGAAACCAACGAACACCATCAGAGCCCACAGCGCATCGCCGCCATATTTCGACACTACGGGCGGCAGCGGGATGAAGCCGGAGCGCCAGAGCAACCCAGTCGCGATCACGGCCAGTGCCAGCCCGGCATACAGCACGCGGTTCCGTGTGGTTGACGGTTGGTGGGCGTAGTTCCGGGCGGGCCGGATGTGGAGACGGTGTGACATGTGCGGGCCGTCGTTGTAGCGGTGTCAGCAATCCCACGGCAATCCTTGTTGTCAGCCTTTCCGGATTTCGAGAGCATCAACCAGCAACATGAACACCTACCTCTCAAACTCCCTGGTCCTCGACGGCTACCGCTTGATCCGTTTCCTCGGCCGGGGCGGTTTTGGCGAGGTCTGGCTTTGCCAGTCCGAGGCCATGGGGGATTTCCGGGCACTCAAATTTATCCCGATCACCCATGCGGATCGGTTGGAAAAGGAATACGCCGCGCTGCTCCACTACCGCAAGGCGGCGGCCCAGCTGCGTTCGCCCCACCTGGTGCCCATCGAGCACGTGAACCGAAACGACGCCGGGCTCTACTACGTGATGCCCCTGGCGGACGGTGCCACGGCGGTCGATCCTGCGGATCCGGCGTGGTCGCCGGTGAACCTCGCGACGGCCATTCACGAACGGGCCGAAATGCCGGTTTGGTTTTCCAGCAAGGAAATCATCGCGCTGATCCGACCGGTTCTCGATGCCTTGCAAACCCTGTCTGACGCCGGACTCGTCCACCGCGACGTGAAGCCGGAGAACATTCTCTTTTTTAACGGACAACCCTGCTTGGGTGACATCAGCCTGCTCGGTGCGGATGCCTCGGTGATCACCCGGCGCGGCACTCCGGGGTATGCGACCCCGTCTTGGTATGTCGGCGGGCACCCGGACATGTATGGCGTCGCTGCGACACTCTACGCCCTGCTTACCGGAAATTCACCGGACAAAATGGGGCGGGCTGCCTTCATCTGGCCACCACAGGGCGAGCGTTCCCTGAGTGAGGCGGAATGTGGCGAGTGGAAGCGGCTTCATGCAGTCATCCGCAGGGCCTGCGATGAGAGGGTTTCCGAGCGTTTTACGGATTTCCGGATGATCGCCGACGCGCTTCAGAAGCACGTTCGCCCCAGTCCGAAGTTGCCGCGGATCATCGCCACCAGTCTCGCTTTGGTCGGGGTGGCGGCGGGCACGATGGTGGCCGCATTCCGCAGCAAACAGCCGGATGTCCGAGATACGACAGGTAAAAAAGAAGCAGCCAAAGACCCGCTGCCTGAACTCACCCAGGAGCAAACCGCCGACTACCAGGCGCTCGCGGGCATGATCCAAGGATACATTGGCGAGGGCCAATACGCCAACGCCCTCGCGAGCGTGGAAACCCTGCTTTCCACTTATCCGCAATCCCGCACCCAGCCGGCTTATTCCATCGCCCGTGCGATGGCACTCCGAGGGCTCGGCCGGATCGAAGAGGCGAAGGTGGAACTCAGGAAAGAGGTTCATCTGTCTCCCCAAATTCCCCCGATGGCCGCCCGCAAAGGCTTGTGGGAGGAATTCGGCGATCTGCCGTCCGCCGAACAGGATTTGACCCGGGTTCTCGACAAGTTCGGCCCGAACACCTTCGTCTTGTTCCTTCGGGCCGATGTGCGCGCGCAACGCGGAAATTTCCCGGGAGTTCTCACCGACAAGCAAGCCGCCTACGCGTGCAATCCCAAGGACGAGTCCGAACAGAAGCGTTTGGTGGGCACCATGTGGGCACCCTTGGAGAGCAAGTATCCCGGCTACGCGGACTATTTGAAAACGGCAGCCGTCGGCGAGAAATCATCGGAACCGGTGGATCGCACGCTGGCCGAGGATTCGCCGCTATTGAAGTCGCTGGATGATATTTTGCGAGACTACGGATCAGAGATGGTGACCACCACGCCCGCTTCGATCGATGCCACCAATCAGATCACCCGCTCTTTGTGGAATGCTTTCCAACGGGGCGACGACCATCAGGCGCTGGAACTGCTCGCTCAGATCCACCAACAGCTTCCCGCCTTGGCCGATGATCCACGGCATTCCGCCTTCAAGGCGCTTTTGTTGCAGCGGCTGTGGCGGAACGACGAGGCGAACCAAGAACTCTCGCGCCCCAGCAATGCCGTCTTGGCCCCCAAGCACGCCGCTGTCCGCGCCCGGTTTTTGATCGCCCTCGGAAAAGGTCGTGATGCAGAGGACCTGCTCTCGCGGATGATTGCAGCCGTGCCCTCGACGGAGGATGAGTATGGAGCTGACTCCATGCCATTGCTCGCCGTTCGTGCGGAAATCCGGGCGTCGCTGGGTGACTTCGCTGGCACCTTGGCGGACCGTCACGCTGCGGAATCACGGATTCCGCCCGAGCCACCCGATGACGGAATCCTGAACCTCTCCGTCGATCTTTACTCCCAACGCCGCCAACGCACCCAAATCCAAAAAGCTTGGGCGGCCATCGAAGCCAGTTACCCCGGCTATGCGGACTACGTAAAAGCGCAGCCCGGAAAATAATTTCACTTTCCGGGGGAGATTTGTCCCCGCACTCCGAATGAGGGGTTGGACGCAGGTGATCCTCTTCATCCCGCCTCCCGGATTGGATGTGGATTGCACTACAGCAGTTTCAATCGGTGGGGCCGCTTGAGGTCGGTTGTCGGTCCTCAATCCCGGAACCTCCGGAACTGCCCAAACCAACCAAACACAAAAAATACAAGATATGAAAAAGATCATCCTCATCGCCACCGCCATCGTCGCCACTATCGGCATGGGTTACGCTGCGAATTCACTGCAGAAAGTCGCCGGCCAATCGAAGTGTAACGGAACTACCAAATGCTTCGTTTGCAAAGGAACCGGGTGGAATGGAGAATTCAAGTGCTCTCACTGCAAAGGCAGCGGGTCCTCTAACTCCTATTGATGTCACGCCCCACTGCCGACTCCTTGCTCCGGCAGGGAGTCGGTAACTTTGTTTCGTCCTGCGATGATAGGTCGTACAAGCTTCAGGGTTGCCGCGCTGCTTGCGGCCCTTGCATCGCCACTTTTCGCCACCGGCCGCTCCCGGCTGCCGCCTTTAGAATACTTCTTCGCCGAGTCCACCCACTTTGCCGAGCGTCTGAGTCCGGATGGCGCACAGGTGGCCTATCTTGGACCTGACAGGGCCGGGATCAACCGCCTTTGGGTCGTGAGGTCGGATGAGCCCGGACTTTCCAAGCGGGTCTCCCAGCCGGACGGGGCTGCCGTCGCCGCGTATTTTTGGATCGGGAGCAACTCCCTGCTCTGGCAAGCCAACGACAGTGATGGCCGGGCACGTCTGTTCTTGGGGGACTCGCAAGGTGTCGCCATTCGCCAGATCCTCGCGGGCGATCGACGCATCATCAGTCTGCAGGGAGTGGTCGATTCTGCCGAGCCCTGCGTCCTTGTCGGGCTGTCGGGGGAACCGAATGCTTACCCCGATCTCTATCGGGTGAAGCTCAAGGACAAAGCCCCTCCCGAGTGGATTTGTGCCAACCGTGAACGGATCATCACCTGGGCGTGGGATGCTGGCGGCACGCCCGTGGCAGGGCTGCGCTGGACCGCCGAAGGGGCCAAGGAAATCCTGAACCTGCATGGCGGACTCGGCAGGGTGATCTTCCGCGCCGGGCCGGCGGACGATGCGCGCCTGTTATTCGCGACACTCGACGGTTCCCGCGTGCTCGTCCTCACCGACCGCGATGCCGATCTCACCCGCGTGGAAAGCGTGGAACTCTCCACCGGAAAGAGAGAAACCATCGCGGCGGACCCACTGGGCCGGGTGGATGTCGCGCAAGTCCTCGCGGCTGACCGGGACCGCAAGATCCTTGCGATGATCTACTCCGATGATCGCAACCGCTGGCAGACCTTGGACCCTGCCATCGACGACATCTTGAAAACGGTGAGCGGGCTCCCGGATTCACTTAACATGACCTGTGTGGGCTTTGATTCGGATCGGAAAAACTTTCTGCTGAAACGTTACTCAGATCGTGATCCGGGGACGGTCTACATTTACGACGTGGCCGCCCGGAGCATGAAGCTGTTGTGGCGGGAACGCCCGGACATGGATCGCGAGACCTTGTGCGAGACGCGGGCCTGCGACTACTCCGCTCGCGATGGCTGCCGCATTCCTGGCTACCTCACCGTGCCGCGCAATACGAAGCCGCCCTGGCCGCTGGTCGTGTTCCCCCACGGTGGCCCGCGCATGCGGACCAGCCCTGGCTACGACGGGCGTGTCCAGTTTCTCGCCAGCCGTGGCTACGCCGTGTTCCAGCCGAACTTCCGTGGCTCACGGGGTTACGGCAAGGCGTTCATGAATGCCGGTGACGGTCAATGGGGCAGAGGGGTGATGCAAACCGACGTGACCGACGGCGTCGATTTTCTCGTGCGCAGCGGTGAGGTGGACCGACACCGTGTCGCCATCTTCGGCGGTTCCTACGGTGGCTACGCTGCGCTTGCGGGTCTGACATTTACGCCTGACCACTACGCGGCCGGAATCTGCCTGTTTGGAATTTCCGACCTCGTCGACCACGCCACCGTCTTTTCGATGGAGTCCCAGGTGTATGCGGGAGACACCGTGCGCCGGCTCGGTGATCCGACCACGGCAGCGGGTCGCGCGCTGCTGGAGGATCTTTCTCCGGTCAATCACGCCGGCTCGATCACGGCCCCGCTCCTCATCTACCACGGAGCCAAGGACACGCTGATCCCGGTCTCACACGCCCGTGGCATGGTCGCGGCCATGAAAAGCTCCGGTAAGCGGGTGGACTATCTGCTATCTCCCGGCGAGGCCCACGGCTTCGCACATCCGGAGTCGGAAATGGCGGTTTACCGCGCTATCGAGATGTTCCTGCACGAACACCTCGGCGGGGATGTCGGCCCGGATCCCGCTGGTCCTGTCAGCCGGAAGCTTGCGGAATTCCGCAGCGCAGGTCAGGCGGATGGCACCGTCCGATAGTGCTGCTCCGCGTCACGCGCTCCAACGTTGCAACTTTTTCAAAATACCGGGGGAGATTTCTCCTCCGGCTACGAATGAGGGGTTGATTGGAGAACGACCACCATGAAACCGCTCAAAGATACTTCCCGCCGCCACCTGCTCATTGCTGCCCTGGCGACGCTTGTGTCAGCCGGTGTCGCCCTCGCGGCGATGTGTCAGACCTGCCAAGGCTCCGGCACATCATCAACTCCCTGCTCCCTGTGCAAAGGCACCGGGCTGAATGGACAGATGAAATGCCCCCTGTGCAAAGGCAAGGGATTCCAAAACTGCGCGGTCTGCGGTGGCACCGGCAAAAACTAACGAACCTCAACACTCCCTCTATCGAAGAACCAACACCATGAAACCAACATCCATCATGAAAACGACCCTGGTCATCGCCATCGCCGCCGCCACACTGAGTTGCGGTGAAAGTAAAAAAGAGCGAGCCCAAAGGGAGTCAGACGAGGCTGACCGCCAGACGCTGCTGGAATACCAACGCCAAGACAACATCCAACGGCAGCGAGATCGCGACCAGCGAACTCTCGAAACCGGGGTGCAGGTTCTTGACGTCTTGACCCGGTAAGGCTCCGTCTCGCATTTGAATCCTTGAACCGCCCCACCAGCGGTTGCTAGATTGCTCTTCTCTTTCGCCCATTTCGCTTCAACCCTTGCCGTTGGCGAAAAGTGGGACGGTGATCGACGCGCCGCCCCATCCTCCTTCCGACTCTTCTTTTCAGCCTTTCAGCCTTTTAGAATCTCAGCATTTACCTCCTCCATGGCCGCCCAGTTTCCGCTCACCTCGATCAACCTCATCACCAAGCTCAAAGCGGGGGCCGAGGACGCGCATCTCCAGGTTTCCTGGAAGCGCTTCCTCGAACTCTACCATGAACCCATCGAGATGATCGCCCGCTCCAGTTACCGCCGGCACACCGGTGGCCACGAGCCGTCATCCGGATTGATTGAAGACGCCGTCGCCAACACGGTCGCCGATTTCTTCGCCCGTGACCAATACCGCTACGACAGGGAAAAAGGCCGGCTGCGCACCTACCTCCGGCTTCTCACCAACGCCCGGGTCGTCGATCTGCTGCGCAAGGAGCGCCCCGTTGACCAGCGCCCACTCGACGATGCCACCGAAAACGGCCTCGCCGCAGAGACTCCAGGTGAGTCCGACGTCTTTGCCCGCTCGCTCCTCGCCACTCTTGTCGAAGACCTCCGCAACCGGATTCCACTGCGCCAGTTTGAAATCTTCGAACGGGTCAAACTCAAGCACCAGTCGCCGCAGTTCGTCGCCGAGGATCTCGGCTCCACCCGCGCCATGATCGACCGCAATATCCACAAGGCGATGACCGCCCTGCGCGAACTCGCCACCCAAGCCGAATACCAGGAGGAGTTCTACGAATGATCCACACTCCCGTCTCAAATTCTAAATCCAACCCCATCATGAACGCCATCACCTTGCTTACCCGCTCCGGCAGTGCCGATCTCACCCCCGAGGAGGACGCCCAGCTCACCCGCGAGCTGGCCGCCGCCTACCACATGGACGAGGCCGCCGCCAGCAGCCGCGATGTCCAGCGCATCGCCGAAAAAGTGCGCGCACGGCTTGCAAGCCCGCCTGCCGACCCTTCGCCGTCCCGGGAGGGATGATTCACCGAACGGACCCTTTCTGACGCGATCATCAAACTGACTCTCATGGACTGCTGGGAACTTTACACCGCAGGGAAAATTTCAAAACCGACGCAGAGCTCCCAGCTCTTGCGATTGGAAGCCCACGGCGATTTCGTGATTGAGTGGCCGGACAATCATCCTCCGGAAAAAAATGAACTCACTGACCTTCCCGGAGCGCGCGAGTCCGTGGACAGTACCGCCACCGAAGACACCTTGGGAGTCCGATGTTCTGAACTGGACCGAGCTGGCTTGATTTCCTGCACCAGCCAAGCCGTCAATCTGCGGCGCGAGAAGCTCTGGCACGAGAGCTGCCGACCCGGAACACCTCCTCTCGGCACCCTCCAAGCAGTCGTCTGCGGTTTTGCGTTGGCGTTTATCGCTGCGTTGGCGTCAGTGGTTTTTTCGCAATAACAGGAATCTGAACATGAGCGATCCCGGGGGCAACGCGCGAGATCCACACAGGCTATCGGAGATCAGAAAGGATCGCTTCACGCATGAATCTTTGGTGACTGCCTGGGAGCATTTGTCCGGCAGAGACCTTAGCCACCGCGCCCTTGGCGCAACACGCTCGCCAGCTTTTTCGGGCGATTTGGGAAAAGCCCCGCGATCGGACACGAAAGCGTTTGCGACAGCACCCAGAGCTCCGCGTCATTCACCCTCCGCAGCCCGGCCTCAATCTTCGATAGCCCGCCACGACTCAAATCCCATCCGGCAACCTGCGACTTGGCAGCGAAAGCCTCCTGCGACAGTCCAGCCTCAGTCCGAAGACGGCGGACCAGGAGACCGACAAGATTCTGTGAGGTGGCTGCCATTGCTCCATTATTGGAGCTTGACCCTACCCAAGCGTTCCCAGACCCTTACTCCGCAGATGGGGCAGAATACAGCACACCGCAGTTGCAAACTCCAAGTGAAACGATGGAGCTGCAATTGGATCCCGAGCCATCACCGGAACTGTGACATGCTGAATGCAGAAACGCCGGTACCGCCAAAAAGAGTCGAAAACTGGCTGGCAAATAACGTTTCCATGTCGAAGCTAGCAAAATTGCCGCCCCATCCTCTAAAAGCGCATGGCGGTAACGCGATATCGAAACATGCTTCGGGGGTAGCGTGTTCGCTGGTTTGGAGGGCGGCGAAATCAGTGACGCGATTGCGGCAATTTTCAGAAACATCTTCAAAAACCGTCGCAACCTGCCAGCTTCCAGCGATTTGCTAACCTAAATTCCCTTGCACCACCCTAATTCTCCGCAGTTCCTATGATTCCACTCTTTAAATTCTTAATCATTACGATCTTCACGTCCCTGATTGTCACTGCAGCGCCGGTTGGTATCTGCCTTCACGCTTACAGCCCGGAGGCCCCCGCAGAGAAGATCGAGTGCTTCGAATTTGAAAAGGTCGAACGTGCCGGAGCCGACTACCGATTTTTCCCCCAATCGGATAAATCGGTAATGGTGACCGCCTATCGATTCCGGGGCACGATCCCTTACAAACCTGAACTCGCTCCCATCCATCCAGAGTTCGGCAAGCTGCTCAAACTTTACGAGGAGACAGCCCGGGCGACGCCATCAACGAGACGCTTCCTAAATCCAAAAATTCTACTCATGCGTGGTCAGGCGGCCACGGTGGCAAAGCAACTCGAGGACGTCGCCAAATTACCCACCATCACGACGGCCGACGGAACGCAGCTTATTGGCTGCACCATGTCGAAGATCGACGACGGCTTCGCGATAATCCGACATCAGGACGGCATCAGCAAGGTGAGTTTGAAGGAGTTGGATGTCACTGAAAAAAAAGCTCTCAATTCGACAACGGGTGAGTGGTCTCTCGACGACCCTTCGGTAACGCCCAAAGATTCCACCGGGACGTTTGCGAAGATTGTGTTCAAGAATGGGCTTCTCCTCAAGAAGGCCAAGTTCAAGGAGGTCGCTGATGGCAACCTGGTTTTCATGGCCGATGGGAAAAGTGTATCTGTCCCTGCAGATCAGTTCCCCGGTGAACTGTCGGTTCTTGGCGAAGAGGTGGTGAAGTCGCTTATGCCGGTGAAGGAAGAGGCTTACCCCGAGCCAACTGTTGCGAGCTCAGGCGGCACTGATCCTACGGCGGTCGCCGTTCAAAGCAAACGCGCTAATGTTCCAGTCCCGGCAACCAAACGCCCTAATAACGACTTCGGAAGTGGATTTGTTCTTCCAGGAGACGAGGCATCCGGAGGTGGATTTGTGCTCCCGGGAGATGAGGCTCCAAATGAGCAAGCTCTGGATAAGATGCCGGCCAAAAATCATGATCTGCAAAATTTCAAGGCAATGCTGGAACACGAAGTAAGGGCGAATCGCCTAAAAGATAAACTGAAAGAGGCAGGTGAATATAACGAAAAAACTGCTGCAGCAGCGGGCATGACAGCCATTAGTGACACGGATTGGAGTGAATGCAGCCCTGAATTATTGCAGGTCTCTGATTCCGCAAAAAACGCTATCAATCTATACATAGAAGACAAAGTCACCACCAAGGAAGTCTTAAGCGAATTAGAACCGTTTCATGTCTTAACCTCCAATCTTGCTGAGAGATTCGCTAAAGACATGTCTTACGTCACAATGGTTGCTCAAATTGTTGAAGATGTGCGTGAAAGGATAAGCAAAGAGGATGATTACGCTCTGAGCTCAAATAAGGCAAATCCCGAAACCCGAGTGTTGGAAAATGCTCCTCCCGAGCCAAGGCAAAAAACTCCGGCAAACGATAAAGTCAAAACCTCATCAAATGACTCGCCTGCAATCAAACAATCCGAAAAGGTAATTAGATGGTTTCGCGAATTGCCGAAAGACCGGTTGTATGGCTCGGTAGCTGCATCGGCGTTGATCTTCTTGTATTACTTTGTGAAAAGACGAAGCAAAGACTCGAAAACTTCAAATCAAACTAATCCGAACTTACAGCACCCAGAGAATTCCCAAAGAGAGGAAATCAAGTTTCCATGCCATCATTGCGGAGTGAACATTTCCGCTGAAGCGGACACTGCGGGAACCTCTGCGAACTGCCCTACGTGCGGCCAAGATCTGGTCGTCCCGACAGCCCCGAAAGAGGTTGGAGACGACTCCCATCAGTCCGTATCCCCGCCTACACCCATAAACCTGCCACCTGTTCCTGCAGGACAAAAGGTCATACACCAAAAAAGCAAAAATTTATTGAAGTCAGGCATCATCGTATTAGTGGCAATAGCGACCGTTGCCGCAGTAACTTCAAAAAATGGCAAGGCAGACACCCGGGTATCTGAAAGCGCTCCTCGCCAGGCTGCCCATCAGAAGCAAAAAACAAACAAGGCTGGATATGACGCTTACATGACGGGATACAACGATCCTGAACAAGGAGATGTCGCAGAAGCTATGATTGATCGATTTTCTGGGGGTGATCGGCAGGCAGCTTTGTTAATGATCCTCGGTGCGGAAGACCGAAGAAAGGGACTTACAATCAGGTTTTTTGTTGCCGAGTAGAGTGCCAGAATCATCGACAAGCTAGATGGGAATTTTCTGCCAGTGCCCTTAAAATTATAATTTTTCAAATAACAAATATGGATAAATGGTATTACACTCAAGACAACAAGGTTTTTGGACCGTTCACAAAAAGCGCTTTGGATCAAATGGCAAATGCCGGGATTATCACATCTGATAC
>CALMKO010000444.1 GCA_937867415.1 uncultured Verrucomicrobiota bacterium
TCCACCGGGAGGAGGTAAACACGTTTGCTTTCGTAATTCTGTTTGAACTCTGCTTCTGTCGTGGCGACGTTGCTCGCACCAACTTTCAGGATCGCAGCTCCAATGGTTTTGGTTTTAGAGTCGTATGCGTCAATCAGGATTCCGGTATTTGAGCCTTGGGGCTGAACTTTGAAGGTGTAGTCGTAGTCGGGTCCTTCCACGGGGCTTCCTGGGGTGGCTGGCTTGGGGGTGAGGTTGGAGGATTGCCAGTCGATTTGGAAGGTATAACTTTCGCCTTTTTTGAAAAGGCTTTTGAGTTCCTCTTTATACTCGCCGAAGCCGCCAGAACGGAGGGTGTAGATGCGGGTTTCTTGGCCACTTTGCGGGTCGAGGCGGTAGCAATGGAGGACGTAGTCTTCACTGTGACTCCCGCTTTCGTCACCGATGCCGAGAATGATACTGAGTTGTTGATCTGTCGGGACAGAATTCCCGCCGTCACTGGCGTCGTTGGGGCTTGAGCCTTGGTTGACTTCGGTTCCGTCGTTTTGGCTGTCATTGTCGGTGTTTGGGAGGTTTGGGCTGGTGTTGTAGCGATACTCGTCGAGGAGGCTTAGGCCGTCTTGGTCAGTATCTGAGGTGGGGTTATTTGGGGTGAGTGGTAAAAGGCCGTAAGCGACTTCCCAGCCGTCGGGAAGCAGGTCGCCATCACTGTCAGGGTTGTTTATTTTTGTGCCTCGGGTCTGCTCATTCAAGTCGGTGAGGCTGTCGCCATCGGTATCAGTAGCTGTTGGTTGCCAATAAAATGGCGACGAGGAGTAGGAGAATTCAGTTGACGCAGTGACTCCGTCGCTGTTGGTGTCTCGCCATAAAGCGGATGAAGTTTCAGTAACATCCCAAAGTCCGTCTCGATCAATATCTTGACGGTAGTAACCTTCAATTTCGGTCGAATTCAGTTGTCGCGATTGAACACACACTCTATCGACGAATGCATTTAGAAAGGTACTCGAGCCATGTCCGGGGTATAAAGCTCCAAAAGTAAAGGTGGTGGCATTGGAGGCTAATGGTGGTGTAGAGCTAATTGGATCATGGCTTACATTATATTCGAGTAGAGGTCTTGCGATAATTAGCTTACCGTCAAAATAGACCTTTTGACCAAGGGATACATTTTCTCGAGTGACGGCGAAGTGGTGCCAAGTATTGTCGTCGCTTGTCCCTGTCGGCAGATTAAAGTAGTGTCCTTGAAAAACAGTTGTTGCGGCTCCGATAGGTAGCGTGGTTTGCTTATACCCTCCCACAAACCATTCCTCACCGGCCGCAGTTTTGCGAACGAACAGACCAGTTCCTTGACCTAAAGGGGCAAAGTAGGGTGAAGGGCTCGTCCCTTCGCGATCATATATGGCATAGAGTGCTTTAAACAAGTTATCGAGTGGAGCATTCTTGATCGTATTCTTGCCGAATTTAAACCAGCCTGTAACCGTATAGGCTGTCGTGCCATTGATGACTCTAGAGGGAACTGTAATTGTCCCGGGTCCTATACGTCCAGCGAGTGAAGGCATCCCAAAAGCTTGAGGTCCACCGGATGATCCCGTGGCATGAAAATTGTTGCCGGATCTATCTGGGAAAAGGTAAGGGGGGGTGTTTGGTGATTCAAAGTCCCAGAATCCACGTAGGTCCGTAGTGCTGCCGACGGGTGGGTTTGCGCCATCTGGATTGCCTAAGGTGGCACTGGTGGTTGGAGCTGGGTCGGTATTGTCTGGGAATCCATCGCCGTCCGAGTCGATTGACAAGGGATCAGTTCCCATTTCCACCTCAATCAAATCGAGTAATCCATCTCCATCGGAATCTTGGTTATAGTCTTTTAAAGGTATTCCTCTGAGACTACACCTGATCCCATTTACGGTGAGATCATTGAGATCAATCGTACTCCCCACGCTTGCGAGATTTTGAAATTGCAGGGTAAGACGTCTGCGCGTTGTGTTAAGCGCTACGGAATCGGGCAACGTTGCTGTGATTTTCAAGGTTGGATTTGCACTTGTAAGAGACATGCCAGTCCCAGGTGTAGGACTTGATAAATAGGGCGTGATTGACGACGTCCTGGACGCGATAATAAGGTCCTTTTTACCGCTTGTATCATTGTCGAAGTTGATTACGCGAGGTGAAGCATCTGAGGCCACCGACACTGGATTTCCTGTCGTGGTTTGAATAAGGCCCGCATCGTTGAAAGTCCCGCCATTATTACTGAGCAAGCGCACCTGACCATTCGCAATCTGACGACTATTGAATGAACCTGAACCATCTGATACAAGGATATCCAAATCCCCGTCGCCGTCATAATCGACCAGTTCGGGGAACATGAAAGTCGTAGTGGGCTGTCCACCAACAAGGATGGCAGATGCGGGCGCAAGAATAAACGCGGTGGAAGAAGTATTGATTAATAGTTGGAGACCTCGGTTTTCCCCCGAATACAAGGTTCCTGTTCCGATGACTACATCCAATTTCCCATCTCCATTCAAATCTCCGACTGAAGGCTGGATGAAGTGTAGAGAGGAAAAACCTGTTGGAAGGATGGAAGCTGGATCTGCAAATTGAACCAGTCCGTTTGGTAAGCGGCCGATGAAGCGTGAGAAACTCAATCCTGTTTCGGTTCCGACGACGACGCCATCTATTCCAGGGTCAAGTGTGCCATCGTTGTCGAAGTCCGCAATATCTGGAACTCCCTGCTGCAATGTGTCACGAAGTGCGTCCGTCATTGCCAAAACTACTGGCGCTCCAAATGTTGGTTGGTGGTCATTCCCGGTATCAAGGTTGAAGGCAATCGCTAACCCATAGCCCCGATCCGCATAAAGAACATCCAATTTTCCGTCGTTGTCAAAGTCGAAATAGGCAGCCTTCGAGCCATAAGTGGACCTTAGCTCATTCTGGAAACCACTAACGCCAATCGAAGTCGGAACTCCAGAGAAGCTAAATCCGCTAGTGCTTGAATTTCTTAGCACTCTAAGACGCCCTTCTTCAAAACCGTTTGAGCTCTTACTCACTACGACGATGTCTTTTGTGCCGTTGTTTTGGAAGTCGGTGATCGTAAGGGCAAGGATGCTACCCATTCTAAGGGGCTGCCCAGAGACATCCTGTAAAAGAGTTGCCGCACCAAATAGCCTAAATCCAAAATTGTCTGACGCTGGATTTAAATCTATTCCACCCGCTAGAAAAACGCTGATATCGCCATGGGTGGTCGAGACAAGAAGATCGCGGTCTCCATCCCCATCCACGTCTGTAAAGACCGGACAGGTGGCCCCGAAGTAGGTCCACTCCAAGGCAATTGGAAGCCCGTTAGCGCGGAGAGCGACTGGAGGACCAAAAACTGGCGAACCATCTTGTAACTGTCCAGTTCCACGATAGACTTGGATGTTATTTGGCGCATAATAAGGATCATACGGGTCACCCACTACGAGGTCCATCATTCCATCCTGATTGAGATCTTCAAGAAAGACATTTGGGGCTGCAAAATCAAACCACCAACCATCATTGACGCTTGTCTCTATCGGGTAAGAAGGTCCTCCAACCTGGTATTGAACCAGAACGCTTTTTTGAGTTCCGAAGTTGGCAGGAACGGGCCAACTTGTGGGTGCACTGGCCCGAAAAAAACAGGTCACTTGTCCACTGTATGCTTCGCCACAGATGAGATCTTTGTCCCCGTCTCCGTCAAGGTCGGCAAATCGCACACTTAGACCCCAATTCGACACGACAGATCCTGTTTGCGTAAAGAAGGCTACTGTTGCAAGAGGGGACGCTTCTGTGGCGTAGAGCGGCTTTGACGCCGTACCTATGTTTTTATGAGCGACAACTTTATCTTTCAATGTTAAGACCATGTCCAGATCACCATCGCCATCCAAATCTTCTAGCGTGCCTCCGGCTGTCCCGGCACCTAATTCGGGCGCATTCTGATTGAGTGAGAAATTGGCAATCTTGTCCGCAGGCGAAGCATCGATGGCTCTATCAAAAATAACAGTCACCTCAGAACCCGCAGGAGCAGGCAAATCCCTCGTGTATGCACCCAATACTTGGAGCACAGGACTAGATGCAGGATTATTAGGATCTGATGGATTGCCATGGATCTGACCGAGGCCTACGGTCATGAGACAAACGATGGTAAGTGCAATAAGTTTCATGAATTAGAGTCCGTTAACTTCTACGCCGTCCAACACATAATCATCGTCACTGTCTGCATCTCGGGGATCAGTCGAGTAAGTGTATTCTTCAGCATTTGTAAGTCCATCTTGATCAGTGTCTCCCTGCCCGTCTGATTGGTGAGTTGGAGAGAATCCATGAGTGATTTCCCAATCGTCCCTCATGCCATCACCATCGGTGTCTAGGGCTCCCGGATTGGTGCCAAGCGAAAACTCCTGCATGTTTGTTAGACCATCTCCGTCTGGATCTCCGTCTGGGAGGTCTGGAGAGGTCGCGCTCATGCCGTAGCGGGTTTCCCACCAGTCTGGAAAGACGTCTTGATCGAAATTGTGGGGAGTCTTGAGCGTTAGCGAGGTCGGGCGGGATATGGCACCCGCTGAAGATACGACAACAGCGCTGATATCAACGTCACCCCACGTGTCTGGGGAGTAGTCGAAGGAAAATGGAGCGGTAGCGTCTTGTTTGAGAAGGATGCCGTCTGCGTAGAAAAAGGCTTTGGATATTTGGCCGATGGTGACTGTGGCGTTGAGTTGTATAGCGACTGTGGAATTTGTGGCGAGCACGGTAGGCGAGGGTGGGGCCGCCACGGAAAGTAAGGGCACAGGATGCACCCGATTATATCCAAGTGCGCTGACGCCTTGGTGCCTAAATTCCGCGAAGGCATTGGCAAGCTCACCATAGGCACCGAGTCCCCAGGCGAAGAGGGTGCCGTCTTCTTTGACAACATAGGTTTTATCACCGCCAGCGCTCAGTGAGGAGTTGGGGCCGTAGTTTCCTGCGATAAGGACGGGTGAGAGTTGTTGTAATTTGGTGCCATCACCCAACTGGCCTGAAGCATTTGCGCCCCATGACCTGAGGGTGCCATCCAGCAAAAGCACGGCGGTGTGATTGGACCCGGCAGTGATGGAGACGATATCGGAGAGCCCTTGAATCTGAGTGGGAACAGGATTCGCGGTGGTGGAGCCATTGCCGAGTTGGCCATGGGAATTGCTGCCCCAGATCCAGAGGGTTTTGTCGTCCCTGAGGGCAAGGGAATGTGAGCCGCCTGCGGCGATGGCGATGATGTTGGTTAGGCCTGGCACTAGGATGGGCGAGTTCCGCGGGGCGGTGGTGCCATCGCCGAGTTGGCCAGCGGCATTACCGCCCCAGGCCCAGACGGTGCCATTTGATTTCAAGATAAGGGAATGCGAGGCACCGCAGGCGATTTCAGAGACGCCGGTAAGGTTAGTGATTTGAACTGGCGAATTCTGTTGGGCGGTGCCGCCATTGCCCAATTGTCCTGAGGCATTGTTTCCCCAAGTCCAGACGGTGCCGTCCGCCCTGAGAGCGAGAGAGTGTGCGGAGCCAGCGGCTACTCGGGCGATGTTGGAGAGGGTAGAAACCTGAGTGAGAGAAGTTTTCGGGAGTAGCGTGCCGTCGCCGAGTTGACCGCTTGCGTTGCCGCCGCCGGCCCATACGGTTCCATCGAGTTTGGCAATGACGGTATGGGTTGCCCCGCCCGCTTGGGAGACCACTTGGTCGAGCCCAGGAATGAGGGCGGGCATGGAGCGGAGGCCCTCGGAGCCAGCTCCCAGTTGGCCGAAATCATTGTAACCCCAAGCGAGGAGGGTTCCGTCGGATTTCCGGGCCATGGTGTGATTGATTCCGGCGGCGAGGGAAACGACTTCTGAGACCCCGATCACTTTGATGGGGGCAACCCGCTCAATCACGCTTTGGTCCCCAAGTTGGCTGGATGAATTCCGCCCCCAGCCGACGATGCCTCCGTCCATGGCGAGGGTGAGGTTGTGATCGCAGGCAGCGGCGAGAGCGATGACATTCGGCAAATCAGGGATCTGGATGGGAGTGGTCTGATCGAACAAACTCCCAACTCCGGCCTGACCACATTCGTTTGCGCCCCAGACGTGGACGGAGCCGTTCCAAGAAAGAGCAGCACCGTGGTTCCGGCCAGCAGCAATGGCGACCATGCCATTGAGCAAAGGAATCGGGGCAGCCGTCAGCGATGAAACGGTGCTACCCTTACCAAGTTGGCCACGTGAATTGGCACCCCAGGTCCAGACGGTGCCGTCGGTCCTCAAAGCCACCGAGTGGAAGTCTCCACCCGCGACGGCGGCGACGGAGGAAAGCCCCGTGACTTGGACGGGGGCGTTACGTTGGAGGGTGGTGCCATCCCCGAGCCTGCCCTCGTCATTGCCGCCCCAAGTCCAGACGGTGCCGTCGTGGCGCAGGGCTAGACTGTGGGTGGCGCCAGCACCGAGGGAGATGACGCCTGTTAGAACAGATAGAGCAACGGGTGAGAGCCGAGTGGTAATGTTTCCTACCCCTAACTGTCCTCTTGCATTTCCACCCCAGACCATGAGGGTTCCGTCTGATTTGAGAGCTAGAGAGTGAGTGCTTCCGGCGGCGATGGCTACGATCTGCGATAGGCTTGGAACTAGGGTGGGAGCAGTTTTGTCAATGGTGGTTCCGTCGCCGAGCTGCCCTTGATCGTTCGCGCCCCAGGCCCAGACTCTGCCGTCGGATTTGAGGGCTAGGGAGTGACTTCGCCCGGCAGCGATCACGGTGACGCCGCTGATGCTGGGGAGTTTGATGGGAAGAGGATTGAAATCCGTGGTTCCATTTCCGAGCTGGCCGCGGTTGTTAGCGCCCCAAGCCCACACTTCTCCTCTTGAGTTGAGCGATAGGCTATGAAGCTCCCCAGCAGTCAGGGAAACACCATGACCGTTTCTACCGGCCCCTTGGGTTCTTGATGCTTGAGCTGCTGAAATTCCGGTGACAATCAAAGTCTGCACGGGGATAGCTGACCCAGTGGTATTTCCGCGTCCGAGTTGGCCGTTGACGTTGAATCCCCAGGCCCAGACGGTGCCATCCGCCTTGACCGCGAGACTGTGAGAATTGCCAAGTGCCAAGGCTGCTACACTGCCAAGTCCGCCAGCGACCTGGACCGGTGTAGTCCTTTGAATGGTGGTGCTATCACCAAGCTGGCCGTCCGAGTTCATGCCGCAGCCCCAGACTCTTCCATCTGCCTTGAGGAACATGGAGCTGCCAAAAGCGGCAGCAACGGTGACGACATTTCCCATCGAGTTTACGGTTACCGGAGAATTTCGCTGTGTGGTGGTGCCGTCGCCTAATTGGCCGTAGGTATTGCTGCCCCAAGCGCGCACGGTCCCGTCGGTTTTCAGGGCGAGGGAGTGACTGAGGCCAGCTGATAGAGATAACACGGCATCGAGAGTCCCGACTCGGACCGGGGAATTTCTTTGTACGGTGGTCCCATCGCCGATTTGGCCGGAGGTGTTTTCTCCCCATGCCCAGACGGTGCCATCGGACTTGAGGGCGAGGGTGTGATAGAATCCAGCGGCAATCGAAATCACTCCCGAAACCCCCTGAATCTGCACCGGCGAATTTCTCTGGGTGGTGGTGCCGTCGCCAATCTGTCCTTTGTTGTT
Organism: uncultured Verrucomicrobiota bacterium; assembly: GCA_937867415.1. GTDB lineage: Bacteria > Verrucomicrobiota > Verrucomicrobiia > Verrucomicrobiales > Akkermansiaceae > Luteolibacter. The sequence continues at coordinate 7,608 of CALMKO010000444.1, forward strand.
TAGGCCCCAGGCCCAGACGGTTCCATCTGCTTTCAAGGCGACGGAATGGGCGTATCCGGCCTTGAGTTCCACCACGTCAGAAATCCCTGCGATTGCCACTGGGCTGTTGCGCTGGGTGGTCGCTCCATCGCCGATTTGACCATACAAGCTGCTGCCCCACGCTTTGACCGAGCCATCGGAAGATAGGGACAGAGTGTGAAAGTAGCCTGCGGTGACGGATACGGCTGCCAAAACGCCCGGGACCTGCACGGGGCTGTTTCGTTGGGCGGTGGAGCCATCACCGATTTGGCCATTTGAGTTATTGCCCCAGGTCCAGACAGTTCCGTCGGATTTCACAGCTACGGAGTGGTTGAATCGTGCGGAGACTTGATTGCTAACGGCAGCTTTGAGACTCGTACCAAAAAGAAGGAACACGAGCATGAAGAGAGGAAGAACACCCTTAGAAGAAAGGCTCTGCGCTGGACCTAACCGAGCGCGAGACAGGAGACAGGAGACAGCTCGGGGCGCTGGAATTTTGATAGAATTGGCGTTCATGATCGGACGTTAAAGAGCGAGTGGCCCAATCAAGTAGTCAAAAGTCCACTTGATTGATTTACGGAAAAGAACTTTTACGATGGTTTATTTTTAATTCTGCTTTAGTGAATACCCAGACCTTCTGAAAATGGGAAGTCAAAAGTGAAATATTACACGGCACCAGAATGATGGGGAAATTCTTGGGGACTGCTTTATCCACCCGTAGGATGGGTGACTGTGTTTTTACAAGCTATTCACGCTTTGGGATCTTCGCTTCCTTCTGTTCAGGAGGCATCAAATGTCCACCTTGCACTTGGGCCGGGATCAGATACAACGCTCTTCAGACACCCTGATGAATCTCCGTCGATTTTACCCGCTGAATGGATTTCCGCAGCAGCGCCAGCTTTGGTCGTGGATCTCCTTCGACGTGGCAAACCAGTCGTTCACGCTGATCATCAACACTTTGCTGTTTTCGATATTTTTTTCCCAGGTCGTCGTGCAGGACGACAAAATCGACGATCAAGTCTGGGCGCTGACGTATGGCGGGAGCATGTTGTTGACCGCCCTGCTCTCACCCTTGGCCGGCGCGGCGGCAGATGAAAGAGGTTGGAAAAAACGGTTCTTGATCGGGTCCGGGATCCTTTGCGGGGTTTTCACCTGTGGCCTCGGCTTCATCCAGCCGGGGCAGTTGTGGTTGGCGGTGCTGTTGTATGTGCCGGCAAATTTCGCCTTTTCCATTGGCGAGAATTTTCTGGCGAGCTTCTTACCAAACATGGCCAAGCAGGATCAAGTAGGCCGGGTGAGCGGCTTTTCGTGGGCCTGTGCCTACGCGGCAGCTTTGTTTTTGTTGATCCTCACGGCAGGTGCCATGGTCCTGCTCAAGCTGGAATCACCCGATAGGTGGCGGCCGTTTTTCGTCTGTGCGGGTTTGTGGTTTTTGCTTTTCACGGTGCCGACATTCCTATTTCTGAACGAGCCCCCCGTGGCGAAGGTTGCCCACTCCGGCCGGAATTTGCTGAGCGCGGGGTTCTTGCGCCTCGCAGAATCCATCCACGCCACCTCGCAGTTCAAGGATCTTGCCCTACTGCTGGTGGCCTCCCTGTTCTACGGAACGGCGATGAGCGTGGTGGTCTTTTTTGCCAGCAAATTGGCGGTGGAGTATGGCTTTGAACAAGTGGATCTGGTCATCTTCGTCGCCGTGATCACCGTCTCCGGGATCATCGGAACCATCATTCCCACGCTCTATCAGGATCGGCTTGGGCATCGGCGGTCGGTTGTGATTTTCCTGGTGATCTGGCTCGTGACGGCACTGGGCTTTGCGTTCTACGCCTATCTTTACGATCGTCACGCAGGTAGTGGCACGGCAGCGGCCTATCCAACATGGCCGCTGTGGCTGATCGGAAATCTGCTGGGATTCGGGCTGGGGTCTTTGGGATCGGCCAACCGCGCTTTTGTCAGCTATCTCGCGCCGCCAAATCGTGAGGCCGAGACTTTCGGGATCTGGGGGCTAATGTGGAAACTCTCAGCGATTACGACGTTTCCCTTCGCCTGGGCCAAGGACACCCTGGGGACTCCACAAGCATTACTGGTGCTGGCGGGATTTCTCATGGTGGGCCTGATTCTCACCCTGATGATCGACGAAGAGCGGGGATTCAAGGCCGCCAACCTTGGCTGACTCCCTTGACCATGGCCTGGGAGGCCCCTCAGCCCGAGGCAACAAAACCAAGCTAGCCAGTCACGGGAACGAGCGCGGCCTCCTCGGAGTCCAGCTGCTCCAGCAGCACTCGGATCGAGACTTCAAATCCTGGCAAGACGAGGTGCGGGCAGATTTCAGCGAGTGGCTGAAGCACAAATCGCCGCTCACTCAGGCGAGGGTGAGGCAGCACGAGAGGCTCGGTGTCGATGATCTGATCGCCGAAATAGAGCAGGTCCACATCGATCACACGCGGGGCATTTCGGACAAGAACCGGCTGCCTACCGATTTTTTTCTCGATCGCTTGAGTGAGATCCAGCAACTCGGATGGGGATCCGCCGAAGGCCATCTCGACCACGGAGTTGTAAAAAAACGGCGCCCCGGGAGGACAAAGCTTCGGCTCGGTCTGGTAGATCGAGGCCTCTAAAAAAGGATGATCCGGCAGGGCGATGCCACGCAGACAGGCGGCAGCCGCACGAAGATGGGCGAAGCGGTCACCGAGATTCGACCCCAGGGCGATGCCGACGCGGGACATGGCTCAGTCCTTGAGATTTTCCAAGGATTCGATGCCGTTTTCGACCATTCGTTTGTTCGCCTCGGCGACCTTGGCGGACGGGATCACGATCGGGCGCTCGGCATCAAACAGCGTGATCACAAAAAACTCCGGCATTTCCTTCGGGTGGAGCAGCTCGTGAGCATGGGCAAGATCGCTGACTTCAACGCCATTGATCTCCTTGACGACATAGCCGGTGAAGTCACTGAGCTGGCTGGTGACCGGGTCGCTTTCAACCCGGGTGAGGAC
>CALMKO010000445.1 GCA_937867415.1 uncultured Verrucomicrobiota bacterium
CATGACGTTGGAAGATTGGACGTGCCCGGCGTTGACGTAGTTCTGAATCGTCCTTTCGGACAGTCCGGAATACTTCGCGGCGGATGCGTAAGTAAGCCAGCGGGGAGAAAGCCCGCACTGTTGACCCCCTGATTTTTCGCCAGCAAAGCAGGCATTTCCAGACATGATCAGGCGCGATGCCTCAGCGGAGCTAACGGTTCCTTTTGTTGATCTGATTTTGAGGACCTCACCTTTTTTGTATTTGATTCCGTCGATTGTGCAGTCGTTTTCAATTGTGATTTCTTTTTTCATTTTTGCAGTTGTTAGATTCTCAGGGCATCTGCTGTTAGGCATCGACAGGCATGTTTTGCGCCCAGCGCGGGAGATCGAGCGCCACGACCTGCGGCGAGTATCCCGGCCATTCGCCGGTCTCGATGCAGCGGGCGGCGGTTGCAAGTCCGCCCCGGATTTCCTGCCGTCCCTGCTCGACGGCGGCGTCACTGAGGACATACACGGCGACCAGGTGGGGGGCGTCCTTCTCGACCCCGACGAATGCCATGCGGTAGTCATCACCGGTCACGGCTCGCATCCCGTCGATGTAAACCGACGCCTGCCGGTGATAGCCGAAATTCGCGACCGCTCGGGCGAACCCATCGGGCGAAACATCGACGCCCGTTTTCAGGTCGATGATGAGTTTCAGAGACGGCGCGAGTGCATCGGTGCGCATCCGGCACCTAACGCCGGTCTGCTCGTCGATCCAGAAAACAGAGGCCTCCGTCGATTCGATTTTCGAGAGCAACATCGAGGCGGCAGGGTGAGCGTTGACCGCGTCGCGCATCGCGAACAACAACGCCAGCTCGTCGGCGTCGATGATGTCCTTGCCGATGGTTTCGCGTTCGAATTCATCCCACCACAGGCAGGCCGCGACGGTGTCGGGTGAGGGCTTCTTCGCGAACCGCTGACGGCTGGACGGGCGGTTAGGTGCGTCGTCGGGCATAACCACCACGGAATCGGCGAACAGCTCGGGTTCGAGCACCGCGAGGTGGGTCAGCGTGCCCAGGCGCATCGCCGGGGTTGCCTCCCTCGGGTGCGTCTTCCCGTGGAGGTATTTCGCCGGCGCTTCGAGGATCCGCCCGAGGTCATGTGAGCTGATCTCGGGGCGCGCATGATACTCGGCGCTCGGCATGTCGAGGATCATGGACGGGTATTTCACAACCCGATTTTCAGCCGGTGAAGGCTCGATCAGGTTGTCATTTGCTGGCGTGTCCGGAATGAGTTCCGGTGTGTCTGTTTGTTCGGTATTCATGATGTGAGGCTCCGTTGCGGAGCCCCCGAGCAATAACGCCCGCTTGCGTCGATGCAAGCGCGAAATCTAAAAAATTGCGCGGGTCGATGCGGCGTGTGGGTTGTTGCGCGCAATACACGCACCGTGTGCCATCGTGGTTTTTTATACTTGCGTCCGCGCAATACAGGCGGCAGCGTCACGCCGTCATGTCTAATATCGAAACGCTCGAAACATTGGAGGCTCGCGCTGTTTGCGCGGGTCTAACCGTTCGCCAGTGGCTCATCCGCGCTGGCGTCGCACAATCCACGTTCTACCGGGCGAAACGTTCGAACGGTAACCGGATGCAGCTCCCAACCCTCAGAAAACTCGCCGACGCAATCCCAATCCAACCGTGAAATTCAAACTGCGAAGCTATCAGGACGACTGCTTTCAAGGGGTTCGCCGGTCGATGGGATCGGGCCGCAAAGCCCCGGTTTTGGTGCTCGGCACGGGCGGCGGAAAAACAGTCATTTTTTGCGCCGTCACTGAGGGCGCGGCGGCCAAGGGAAAACGAGTGATGATCCTCGTCCACCGCAAGGAACTGTTAGAGCAATGCTCGAAGGGTCTGGCACGGCTCGGCGTCTCGCACGGGCTCATTTCGCCGAATTACACGCCCGACCGGCAGAACCCCGTGCAAGTCGCGTCAATCCACACGCTCATCCGCAGGCTGGACCGGGTCGTTCCGCCCGATCTGATTATCATTGACGAGGGCCACCACGCGGTAGCCGGCTCGTGGAAAAAAATCATCGCGGCGTTCCCATCGGCCAAACTCTTGCTAGTAACGGCGACGCCCGAAAGGCTGGACGGTCGAGGCCTCGGTGACGTCGCGGACGACATGGTTCTAGGGCCGGAAACGTCCTGGCTGATCGACGAGGGCTGGTTATCCCGCCCGGTCTATTTCGGCCCGCCGATTGGCGTGGATCTATCTAACGTTCCGATGCGCGGTCCCGACTATGATCCGCAGGCAATCGCCGAGTTGTTAGATAAGCCATCGATCCATGGTTGCGCGGTCGAGCATTACCGCAAGATCTGCCCTTACGCCCCGGCCATCGCGTTTTGCGCATCGGTTAAACACGCCGAGCACATGGCCGAGCAATTCCGGGCGGCTGGGTTCCGCGCTCAGTCGGTCGATGGAGCAATGAGTGACACCGACCGGGCGACGGCGATTGCCTCTCTCGGTGATGGTCGCCTCCATGTCCTGACATCGTGTGACATCATTTCCGAGGGCACGGACATTCCGACCGTGACGGCGGCGATCCTACTCAGGCCGACGCAATCGCTGTCCCTCCATCTGCAACAGATCGGGCGCGTGCTGCGTCCAATTTACGCGGACGGATACGACCTCGAAACGACCGAGGGACGGCTTGCCGCTATGGCTGCCGGTCCGAAGCCCCGCGCCGTCATCCTCGACCACGTCGGGAATCTCAACCGGCACGGATACGCGGAAGATCCTCGCGCATGGACGTTAGATTCCTCGAAGACGCGACGCCCGAAGAAAAAAGATGATCTCGTCGAAGTGAAAGTCCGTCAGTGCCCCGCTTGCTATTGCTGCCACGGTCCATTGCTGGCGGTCTGCCCTAACTGCGGCCACCGGCATGAAACGAAGGTGCGTGAACTTCGGACCGTCGAAGGAACGCTCGTCGAGCTGCCGACCGGGAATGATCGGTGGACGCAATGCACCCGGTGTTCCGTCGTCCATGACTCGCGCCTCCCGAACTGCCCGAAGTGCCGATTCAGCGCCGGTGCCGTCGCGAAGTTTGAGGCGCGGCGTGAGCAGGCGCAGGCGGAAACGCTCGATGACCTGATCCGGCTCGCGAAGGCCAAAAACTACAAAAATCCGGTCGGTTGGGCGCGTCACGTGTTTAACTCGCGTATGGCGAAACGTGGTGTTCATCAGGCCAACGAATCCACCCCTGAATTTTCTATTGAGCTCTCACAACTATGAATCCAGAAACCAATTTATCAAACGCAATCCGGCTTGCTCTCGGGTCGGTCCCAACCATCCGATTATTTCGAAACAACGTGGCCATGGCGTGGGCCGGATCGAAAGTTATTCACAATTCTAACGGGTCGATCACGATCTTTAATCCACGACCGATTCACGCAGGTCTAACAAAGGGCAGCGCCGACCTGGTCGGCTGGCGAACGATGCCAATCACACGCGAGATGGTCGGCAGGACAGTCGCGGTTTTCACGTCCATCGAGGTGAAGAAACCGGGGGGCCGCGTCACGGACGAACAACAGATTTGGCACGACCAAGTGGAACGATGCGGCGGGATCGCTGGCATCTGCCGATCCGTCCCCGATGCCGAAGCCACGATTTTTAATTTCAGTCCTTGAGCGTCTAACAGAACAGGCCATGACTGAACCCATCAAACCAATGGATCTCGGTGAGATGCGCACCGATAAGCGCTGGCCAAAAGTCGAGCGCTTGTATGTAGATGGATACTACGACGCCAAGGACGGCGATTACCGGAACGAATACCCGCAAGGAACGCTCCGCTGGCACGCCTATGAATGCGGGTGGATCACCGCAGATAATTTTTTCAACAAACAACAACCGAAACAGTGACACCGAGAACAGAACTCAATTTTGAAGAAATCAACGCATCAGCGATCACCAACCTTGAATCGCTCGTCATGGAGTGGCTCCCAGAGGCGCGACGTGAAGGCCGTGAACTTAAAGTCTCATCCATCGCGGGCGGCAAGGGCCGATCCCTTTCGATAAACCGCGACACCGGAGTGTGGTCCGATTTTGCGGACGGTGGAGGTGGGGCTGATCCGATCTCACTACTCGCCGCAATCCGTGGCTGCCGGATGCGCGATGCGGCCAAAGAACTCGCCGAGAAACTACGCGCGGGCATCACATACCGCGAGGCTCCGCAAATCGATTCCCGCGCCGGTGGTGGCGGTGGGAATGATGAATGGACGGCCCTGCCGCACGCACCGGCAACCGCGTCGATGCCGTCGATTCGCCACAAACGGTTAGGCTCTCCGGTCAAACTCTGGCGATACCTCGACCGCGACGGCGTGACGGTCCTCGGATACGTGGCGCGGTTTGAGTTCACCGAGGACGGCGTTTCGAAAAAAGACGTGATGCCCATCTCGTGGTGCCGTCACAATGACGGGCGCGAAACGTGGCGGATGAAAGCATTCCTAAAGCCCCGTCCGCTCTATGGGCTTGACCGGCTGGCCGCGCAACCTGACGCACCTGTTCTGATCGTCGAGGGCGAGAAGTGCGCAGACATCGATGTTCCTGGCTGGGTGCTCGTCTCATGGCCCGGCGGATCGAAGGCCGTCCACCTAGCAGATTGGTCGCACGTCGCGAACCGGCGCGTCTGGGTTTGGCCCGATGCCGATCAACCCGGCCTCGCAGCCGCAGCGGCGATCATTGAAAAATGTCCTTGGGCGCAGCTCATCACCCCACCGGATGGCAAGCCCGATGGGTGGGACATCGCGGATGCTGTCGCCGATGGCGTGGCGGTCAAAACGATGCTCGATGCGATGCTCGAACGTGATTTCGATCAGGACGAACCGCCGGCCGATTTCGACGAACCTCCACCGGGTTATGATGAACCACCGCCGTATTTTGGTGAGCCAAACTCACCGGCCCCTGAGTATCGCTCTGACCGGATCGGTGACATGCCGTTCCGCCTGCTCGGGTCTAACAATGGGATTTTCTATTACCTCCCAGACGAGGGCGGGCAGATCATCGAACTAACACCGGGCGGGCATTCGAAAAACAACCTTTTCCAGCTCGCACCGTTGCAGGATTGGGAGGGCGAGTTCGGCGGTGGCGCCCGCATGAAATCGGAATCATGGGACGCCGCATCTAACGCCATGATTCAGCGGTCTATCAGGTTGCCAAAATTCTCACCGCAACGCATCCGGGGCCGAGGATGTTGGATCGATGGAGATGACGTGGTTTTCCATGCCGGTGATCACCTGATCATCAATGGCTCGGCTCGTCCGATTGTCGGCTATCGGTCCGCATCGAGGGCGATTTATGATGCAGGCATCGAGATTCCGGTGGATACCGGCGAAACGGCACGCAACGCGGAATCGGCGCGACTGGTCGAGCTTTGCGAAGCCCTGAGTTGGGAGCGTCCTCTTTACGGGAAACTCTTGGCTGGCTGGCTCGCGCTCGCCCCGATCTGCGGAGTCCTGTCGTGGCGTCCTCATGCCTGGGTGACCGGACCGAGCGGAACCGGGAAATCTTGGATCCTGACAAACATCGTTGGTCCGCTCGTTGGCAAGACAGCGCTGATCGCCCAATCCAGCACGACCGAGGCAGGTGTTAGGCAGACGCTTAAATCGGATGCACTGCCGGTCATCCTCGATGAGTTTGAATCGGAATCACGGGCCGACGTGGCGCGGGTGGACAAAATCCTTGAGCTTGCGCGGCAGGCGTCCAGTGAGTCGGACGGCTGCATCCTGCGAGGCACGGCGGGCGGTGACGCGATGTCGTTCATGGTCCGCTCGATGTTCCTGTTCGCGTCGATTGGCGTTGCAGCTGCGAAACGGTCTGACACGTCCCGCGTATCGGTCCTAACGCTCACGAAGCCAACTGGCACGAAGCAAGAGCTTGAGGCGCAGTTCGACCGCGTAAAACAGCTGCGGGCCGCCAGCGTGGGCGTGGACGGCTTTTCCGACCGCGTCAGGGCTCGATGCCTGTCACTCGCGAAGGTCATTCGCGAGAACACCGAGACATTCACCCGGGTCGCCATCGAGTTCACGGGGGACAAGCGGAGCGCCGATCAGATCGGGACGCTATTGGCCGGCGCATTCGCGCTGACATCCAACAAGATCGTTTCCCCGCTGTTTGCTCGAGACTGGATGGCCGCGCAAGACTGGTCTGGATTCCAGGCTGAAGAAATCGATAGCGACGAGCGCTCATGCCTCAACCATCTGTTCGCGTCACTGATCCGCGTGGAGTTCGGTAACGGCGTCAGTGAGTCCATCGGTGGCCTGATCGAATCGGTCATCGACGAATCAACCGACAGCGATGATTTCAATCGTCGCGCCGAGGAAGCGCTTGGCCGCAACGGCATCAAGATCGAGCTGGTCGAACGGGTCGTGGTGGTAGCCAACAAACATCCGGGACTTGGCCGGCTGTTCGCCGATACCCAATGGCCCGGGAAATGGTCGCAGCAGTTGGAGCGGGTCAAGGACGCGCGGAAGGTCAAGCCTACACGATTTCCGGGTGGGCTGATCTCGCGGGCGACCGCCGTTCCATTCGCGACGTTGGGGCGGTGACAGTCGCGCCGACGCAATTACAAGCCCTGCTCGGGAAACCGGGTGGGGCTTTTTTGTGACAGCGTGACAAATACCCGTTACGCCACAACTCCAAGAACATCAGCGAATTGTGGCAATTCGTAACCGTAACATTTTCCCCACGATAGACACCTTTACAAATACAATGACATGAACATGGACAGACAGCCTCATACAATAAATAAAATAAATGTTACACTGTTACATTCTTCTTCTAAGAGGGGACAATCTGTTTACAATCAAGGCTTTGCGGGCGTAACGGCAGGGCGTTACATCGCTGTCACGCCGTAACGGGGGCTTGCGGCTTCTTTCCCGTTCTGACGTGCGCACCTTGACAGGGGTGCAATACTCGCACCAATGCAAGACCTACCAGAGACTGCGCAAGTGATCGCTGACATCATAGGACGACAACCAACGCTCATCCTTGCGAGCATGTGCAAGCACCGCAAACTCTACGTCCCCACGTCATTCAGGCCCGACTATTGGATCACTCGCGCAATCGGTGAAGATTTGGCCAAGCGTCTCCATCGTGAGTTCCGTGGGATCTCTCTCGACCTTGCACGCTGCCATGCTATCCACATTCGGGAACGCAACGCCATGATCCGTCGCCAGTATCGTGAAGGTCATTCCATCCTCGACATCATCCGTGAACATCGCATGTCATTGCGTGCCGTGCGCTATGTGCTGGCGGGCTACGATGGCAGGTCAAAGGAAGCTCCTCGAGCTGTTAGGGGAGCACAGAACCTAACAGGAAACAGGGGCAAATCTAACAAAATATCTAACACAAATCTAGCAGCACACCCCCCCGGGTTAGTTACTTCCTCAAGGGGCCCTAGCGGGGGGCAAGAGGCCCCACCCGGTAAAACTAGCGATAGCGCAAAAAATGCCGCTTTACTGACCACCCGCCAGAGCCCCCACAAGCGCCGATGAACGCCCCATTTCAGCCTATTCAAATCGAACACGTCCCGGTCGCGGACCTGATTCCCTACGCTCGAAACGCGAAGAAACACGGCCCCGATCAGGTCGAAGCGCTCGCCCGGTGGCGTGTTCGCGTTGCAGGTGGGGAATCAGACATACCCGCTCGGCGAGCGTGCCATGGTCCACGCCGAGCGCTACGGGTTCGAGCACGTCGAAACCCGACACTCGGGAATGCATAACAACTATCACAAGACACCCGACGAGGCGGGTGAGGTTATCGTGATCCTACGAAAACCATGACAGGCAGCGTTCGACTAACAGCCGATGATGCGGAAAAAATCCGCGCGGCAACCATTCAAAACATCGTGGCAAAAATCAAAAAGGGAGGGACGCCGACCGGGGCGGAACAGCGGCTCATCGATCAGGCAACCAAGTCACCGTTCATGACGTGCACGGCGACGACGAGCGAACTGGAAGAATGCTTCGGGATCACCAAACAGTATCTCGGCCAACTCGAAGACGAAGGCGTCATCCGGAAGATCGACAAGAACACCTGGCCGGTCTTCGACACCGTGCGCGGGTTCGTCGAGAAAATCCGCAACCGCAGGAAAAACCAGTGGGATAGCGGCGGGGATAATGCCGACTACGAAAGCGAACGCGCCTTGCTCACGAAGGCAAAGCGTGAGGCCGCGCAGATCAACACCGAGGTCCTGAAGGGCCGCGTCCACGAGGGCGAGGCGGTGCGCGTCCTCTGGGTTGACATGCTGATGAACTGTCGCTCGAAGTTGCTTGCGCTCCCGACCAAAGCCGCGCCGATGATCGCCGACAAGGACCGGATCGCCGAAGCGCAAGCACTGTTAGAAGAGATGGTAAACGAAGCGCTTTCCGAGCTTGCTGAATACAACCCCCAACGAATTGCAGAGCGAACCGACATCAAACGACTCAACATGTCAGTTGTTCCAGGCGATAGCGACCCTGTGGGCGCCACCGCCGAAACTGACGATCAGTGAGTGGTCTGACCAACGGCGTTTCCTGCCGAGCGAATCCGCTGCCGAGCCCGGCAAGTGGCGGACCAGCCGTGCCGAATATCAGCGTGGGATGATGGATGCGATCTCCGACCCGTCCGTCGAGGTCGTGGTGGTCATGAGTTCCGCACAGGTGGGCAAGTCCGAAGCGCTGAACAATGCGCTGGGCTTTTATGCGGACTGCGATCCGTGCCCGATCATGATGTTGCAGCCCACAATCAAGATGGGCGAGGACTACAGCAAGGACCGGATCGCGCCGATGATCCGCGACACACCGGCATTGCGCCCGAAGTTCGGCGACGCCCGCAGCCGCGACTCCGGCAACACACTGCTCCACAAACAATTCCCGGGCGGTCATCTAACCATTGCGGGGGCCGAGTCCCCGGCGTCGCTGGCATCGCGTCCGATCCGCGTTCTGCTCGCCGACGAAGTTGACCGTTACCCCGACAGCGCGGGCACCGAGGGTGACCCGGTGAAGCTCGCCGAAAAGCGGACCACCACGTTCTGGAACCGCAAGATAATTCTAACAAGCACGCCGACCGTGAAGGGGTTCAGCCGCATCGAAGCGGCGTTCTTGGAAACGGACCAGCGTTACTATCACGTCCCCTGTCCATGCTGCGGCCATGCCCACCGGCTGACATGGGCGAACGTCGTTTGGGGCAAAGGCACGCCCGCCGATGGTGACCCAGAAAAGGCGGTTTTCAAGTGTCCGTCCTGCTCGGGGCATTTTACCGACACCCAGAAAGACCTTGCTGTTAGAAAAGGCCGCTGGGTTGCAACCGCACCATTCAAGCGCAAGGCCGGGTTCCACCTGTCGGAGTTGTATTCGCCTTGGAAGCGGCTGCGGGAAACCGTGGCGGAATTCTTGGAATCGAAGGGCAACCCCGAGCGGATGCGCGTGTGGGTCAACACAGCGCTGGGTGAGACCTACGAAGCTGACGGGGACAGCCTCGACGAAAGCGATCTGGAGGCCCGCGCCGAAAAATACGCCGCAGAGGTTCCGGCCCGCGTGCTGTTCCTAACAGTTGGGGCCGACACCCAGCCCGACCGCATCGAAGCCGAGTGCATCGGTTGGGGAGCCGGTGAGGAATCATGGTCCATCGAATACGCGGTGTTCCACGGCGATCCCGACATCGGCGAGGGGCAGAACGGTAGTCCGTGGCAGGCGTTTACCGATTGGATCAGGAAGAAACGGAAGCACGAAAGCGGGCTCGACATGGACGTTTCGTGCACCTGCCTGGACACCGGGGGGCACAACACACAATCGGTTTACAACTATGTGAAGCGCCATCGCGGAGATAGGATTTTCGGGATCAAAGGATACTCCGGATGGGATCGCCCGATCATCGGTCAGGTGACGCGGAAGCGCTCGGGCAAGAAGATCGGTAGGCCTATCGATCTCTATCCGGTCGGTGCCGATAACGCGAAATACACGGTCGTCACACGCCTCCGCATCGCCGAGCCCGGCCCGGGTTATTGCCACTTTCCGACAGGCCGGAACCCGGAATGGTTCCAGCAACTCGCGTCCGAAAAGCTGGTCACCGAATACAAAAAGGGCCGAGCTGTTAGGGCATGGGTTCCTATCCCTGGCAGGCGCAACGAAGCGCTCGACGTTCGCGGGTATGGAACCGCCGCGTTGTTGCTCGCCAACCCGCAGTTCGACAAGCTCGCGCTCCGGATGAAGCAACAAATCGCAGCCATGGCGCCGAAGACGCGGAAGCCCGAGCCCGAGGAAGAACCGTTGTTCGGTGAAACAGAGGTGTCCGAGGGTGCAACAGAGGCGGGAGACGAAACGCCCGCGCCGGTCAAGGATTCACGCAAGAACCCCGTCCGCAGAAGGCGCGGGGGATTCATCCGGTCATGGTAGCATTCCCCGCAGAGATCACCGCAGGCGAGACGCTCAAGGCACGCATGAGCGTGTCAGGCGCGTCGTCCGTTGTCGCGCATATCGTCGGACCATCGAAACAGTCGATGACCTACACCGAAGACGGCACGAAGTGGACCGGCGAGGCTGACACCGCCGACTGGTCGCCGGGTGTCTATCGGTTCGAGGTCTGGGTTTCGTTTGACGACGGAACGCGCCGGATCGAAGAGCGCGGAACGCTGACGGTTGCCGCAT
>CALMKO010000446.1 GCA_937867415.1 uncultured Verrucomicrobiota bacterium
GCATGGGGGTCGATGAAGGAGGGCTTACGCGCTTTTTCATCGGTCGGGCATGCGCTTGCGGGCTGAGCCAGCCCGCGCTACCTCCTTGGGGCATGGGGGGGCGATGAAGGAGGGCTTACGCGCTTTTTCATCGGCTGAGCATGCCCCCTCAAGGAGCGGCGGCCTCCGAACGCTTGTGACACCACTGACGTCAAACCCCCGGATGACAGGCAAGACCTACAATCCGGGGGTTTTCAGTTTCATTTCGAGTATCTACCACCTCGTTGATTCCGAGGTTCCGAGCGGAGACTCAATTGGCGCGGACTTGAATGAAGAGCCTGCCAGGCAGCGGATCGCCAGCCAAGGTCGAGAGGGTGACGGGCACGGTTTCGTTGGCGCCGGCAGAGACGGGAGTGCCCTCGGCGGCCGCGGTATCCTCGGTCCAGTTGGTCAGGTCGGTGGAGAACCAGACCGAGTAAACCAAGCCGCTGTTGGCGCGGCGGGTGTAGGAGAAAGCCCGGGTGGCCCTATTCAGTGGCACGGCGATTGGGTTGACGGAGGCACCGCTGTCCGGGAGGAGGCCGAAGGCATATTCCTCGAAGTTGGTCACCCCGTCGTTGTCGAGGTCACCTCCTTGGCTGCCCTCGGTGAGGCCGTAGGCCGCTCCCCAGGCCCCATAACCACTGGCCGTTGATTCGTAAAACAGGCCGCCATCGGATTCCGTCAGGGTCCATTTGCCGCTAAGGGTCGAAAGTTCCCAAGTGCCTGGAGTGACTTCGATAAACGATCCCAAGGTGCTGGTCACGCCGGCAGGTTGGAACACAGGAACCGGTCCGCTGAAAGAACTGAGATTGACGATTGTCCAGAAGTTCCCGTTTGAGGAATCTGCGGCGGACAGATCCAGATCCACAGCTCCCAGGTAGGAAAGCGTCGCCGTTTCCGAACCGCTCAACGAGTTGGTCTGGCCAGCGCTGGTGGGGCGGAAACGCAGACTACCGGTGGAGGTGATGTTCAGTCCACCATCAACAACGGATGTGTTGCCGATGTAAGTGTTGACACCGGATAGGGTCTGGGTGCCGCTACCAACCTTGGTGATGGCGACGATCCCTGCCCCGCTCGTATTCTGAATCGCGCCGCTGAAATTACCGCTGCCGCCCGCGACACCCACGGTCAAGGAAAAGGTATTAGGGTCTGGATGGCCTTTAGTGACTGTGCCCGACCCATTGAGTGCATCAACCCGGACCTCAAGGCCATCCCAGATGTCAAAGGTGGCCCCGCTGGCAATGTTCAAGGAGGCATTGTTGTTGGTCCAATTCATTTGTTTCCAACCGCCATTGGTCAATCTTGACGTGCCTTGGAGATCAATCAATCCGCCTGCATCCATGGCAAAGGTCAGCCGGTTTGAAACGGCGCCATTGAGCTCCTGATTGATCGTGGAATTCCCCGAGAGCCTGAATGTACCCGCACCCGTGATGGAGGAAACCGGCATGAGTGAAGTGAAGGTATTGTTGGAATCATTCAGTTCAAGAACCGCTCCCGACGCCACCGTAGTCGTCCGCCCGACGTTGAAATAGCGCTGGCCGATGACCTGCAAGGTGCCGTTGCTGATCGTTGTCGCACCGCTATAGGAATTCGCGGCTGTGAGGGCAAGCGTGCCGGAGCCGGATTTGGTAAAGCCCGCCGAGCCGGCAACTACCGCGCTGATCGTCGCCGTCTTCGTGTCGCCGAGCGCGTTCACCGTGATGGTCGGCGTAGTGCCGGCCAAGGTCAGAGTATTGGTCGGCGTCGCGTTGTTCGCCAGCGTCCAGCCGGCGGCCGACGACGTGTCCGTATCGCCGAAAACCAGGTTGCCGATCGTCCGCGCCGAATCCAGATTGACCGTGGTGTCCGCGGTAATGTTCAGCGTGTTGAAATTGGCCGTGCTGTCGCTGCCGGTGGCCACAATATTGTCGAGCCAGTTGCTCGGCGAGGCCAATGCCCATGTGCCACCGGCCGTATTCGTCCACGTGCCCGAGGCGGCGGTGGGAGGAGGCCCATCGATGGCATTGATGTCGCCCAAGGTGGTTGCGATGACCAGGTTATCGAAACTTTGTGATGCTGAGCCATTATAACCAAGGATGCGAATTCCTTGAATGCCCCCAAGGCTCAGACCTGACACCGAGGCATCCGCAGTGCTGCCCACATCGATGGTGGAACCGGTAGCGCCCACCCACAAACTGACGGTGCCTGCAACCAAATCGAATTTGGCTACGCCGGATTTCATACCGTTACTCAATATCCCCGTATTCTGGTCTCCGCTACCGCCACTAATGGTCCATTCAGTATCGCCCTGTTGATCCCACCACGGGTTGCCGATGAGGAAATTTTCCGAGCCACCATCCGAAGTCCCTGTATAAAACGTGAGGCCGCCGTATCCAGTGTTTTGTGATATTGCTGCCGAGTGGCCCCAGTCGAAGCGCACCCAGAGGATATTGGTAAGGTTCGCTGTTGCACTGGTGCCCAAAGTGTCGGCGAAGTTACGCTTTTGAGCCTGGTCCCAGGCCCCTTGAGCTCCTACAGCGACACCACCCGAGACAGAAGCATTGGCAGCAAACCAGACGTTAGAGCCCCAGCCCGTGCCGCCGTTTTG
>CALMKO010000447.1 GCA_937867415.1 uncultured Verrucomicrobiota bacterium
AACTGAGGGTTTTAACGACTGTGTGACGTATTACGGGTATCGTTACTATGACCCGCTGACTGGTCGCTGGCCATCTAGGGATCCGATCGGGGAAAAGGGAGGGCTTAACCTTTATGGATTTGTTGGGAATGATGCGGTGAATGGGACTGATTATCTTGGGATGGCTGGCCCATTGATTCCACCATTAGTAATTGGCGGTTTCGTTATAACTGCGGCTGACCTCCTGGGCATTTCGGCATGTGCATGTCTAGTGTCACCACCTTGTCTTGACCTAGTAGCGACATTGACTGAAGAGGCTATCGCTGCGGCGGCTGAAGCCGCGAGATGTGCTGCAGAAAGAGCGGGATGCATAGCATCATGCACAATTCAAACTTTACCAACTCGCACAGATGACGGCAACCCGTTCCACAGATGCTTCAGGGAATGCATGGATGATGCTGGGTGTAATATGTAGATAAAAATATGAATGACCTCTCTAAAGCCGAAGAAATTATAGATCATATCAAGAAATGTTCAGGTTCAATGGATCAACTTTTACTTGCAACCCAAGATGTTTTAAGTGAAGAGGATTTTAATGATGCTCGCAAAAGAGTAGGTGAATTTATGGGGTATATGCATTGGGATATTTTTCGTAAATATGTGGTGGCACGTTATCCCGATCTAAAGAATAGTCTTGGGTAGAACAAACGTAAGCGCTCCACCGACGGGCACTAGCCGGCCGGCCGCATAGGAAGCATACATACCCGGGTATGCAATCGACATCATCCGAGCCTTCTCCGGCCTCCACCATCATCCGCACCGCCAGCGACGGCCGACTCCGTTACAGCCGCGAGCAGCGTAAGCGGGGTCCCAAGCACCTTGCGTAGGTATTTGCTCCGGCGGGCTCATCGATGTCATCGTTTGCAGATCGATGACATCTTTGAATGAATCCATCATGAAGACCGACAAACAAGGTCGTCTCCACTACACTCAAGAACAGAAGAAAACCATGGTCGAGGCCTATCAGGCTAGCGGACTGAGTGTTCCGCGTTTCGCCACGCTTCACGGCGTGAACGATCAGACTCTGCTCTCCTGGATCAAAAAGGGCAAAGAATCGGCGACCGCCAAGCACTCACCATCACCCAATCCCGCATTCTTTTCGTTGGTGCCTGCCGAAGTCGATGAGGCTTCCACCACCGGCACGGGTCGTGCCATGGAGGTGCTGCTTTCCAGTGGCACTAAAATCATGATCACCTCTCCAGATCAGCTTGATCTAGCCGCCACTTTAATCAGCAAACTTGAAAAATCACGGCCATGTTGAGCTTCGTAAGCGGGGTCCCAACATCGAGTCCCCATGCGCTTCGGCGCTTCGGAGACCGCCGCTCCTTGAGGGCATGCGAGCCCGCAAGAAGTCGGGTAGCTTGTAAAGCGGAGCCGAACGCGCATTCTCACTCACAGGCCGGGGGACCTTGTTCACACCGCGAGAGGCAGGCACAAGGTGGCCAAGGTGCCACCGCCATCAGCCGCCGCGAGCGTGATGGTCCCACCATGCAACTCGGCGGCCTCCTTCACCAAGGTCAAGCCCAGGCCGGTGCCTTTTCGCTTCAAGGTGTGATGCCGCAGCGAGTAAAACCGCTCGAAGATTTTTTCCCGGGCATATTCCGGAACTCCCGGCCCATGGTCGCGGATGGTGAGTTCCACCTTTTCTCCGACCACTTCCAACAGGATCTCGACCACGCCACCGCGCGGGGAGAAATCAATCGCATTCTCCAGCAAGTTGCTCACTGCGGCACGCAACACGAATGCATCCCCGCGCAACATCAGCTCCGCCCCCTCAGCCGGCGGATGCAGCGTCACATCCCCCACCTCGGCCAGCGGGCGCGCCTGGTCGATCGCCCGGGCGATGATGGCCCGAAAATCCACATCCCCGGCACTCTCCAGACGGGTTTTCCCCTCGATGGCGGAAAGCTCTAACAAGCGGTTGATCAGACGCTCGCTCCGTGCCGTCTCCGCGCGGATATTGTCGAGGAAGCGCTTGCGAACCTCCACCGGCATTTCCTCATCCAACAGCTCCGCCGCTCCGCGGATCGCCGCGAGCGGGCTTTTCATCTCATGGGTGAGGGTCTGGATGTAACGCTCGGCGTAGCGGCGTCCCTCCAGCACATCCCGCATCGAGTCGAGCGCGTGCGCCAGCGTGTTGACTTCCCGCCCGATGCCGATGACCGGCTTGGGCGGTCGTTCGCCACGTTCGATGGCACGGGCATACTCGGTGATTTTGCCGATCGGATGGAACAACCAGAGGAAAACCGCGCCGATGAGAAACAGGATCCCGCCACCGATCAAGGCGCAGGCGGTATAGATGATCCGGCGTCGCTCCCAGACGAGCGGCAGCACGTCCGCCTGGGATTTGTAAACGGTGACAACCCCATCCGGCTTGAGAGGATCCCCGACAGGGGCCGCCACGTAGAGCACGGAGGAAGTGGCATCCTGGGAATGATCGCGAGTACTGCGTGCACCGTAATTCCCCGCCAAGGTCAGCGACACATCGCGCATCATCGATAGATCCTGCCCCTCGCGACGGCCGCCGTCCGAGTCGAACAGAACAAGCCCTTTGGAATCGGTCAGATACGCGTGGATTCCGACCTTCTGCTTCAAGTGATCGAAAATCCTGGCGGAGAACTCACGCCGGTGGGCACCCTCGAAAGCCTCCCGCAACGCCCGTGGCTGGAACCGCTGCTCGCGCAGATCGTCACCCACGACTTCCGCCAGCAAGTTCGCCGTATCCACCATCACCTCCTCGGTCGCCTGGAACACCTGCGGCTCGACCTCGGCCAGGAAATGGCGGGCGAGCTGGTAGAATCCAAGCGTGATGATGAACGCGATGAAAAACAGAGTAACCCGGGTGAAGCGCATGGGTGGTGTGAGTTAGAGCGAGAGCAGGTAGCCGAGCCCCCGGCGGGTCTGGATGAGATCCTCCGCGCCGACGCGGACGCCCCGCAGCTTGGCACGGATCGACTTCACATGCGCATCCACCGTTCGATCCGTGACCGCACCCGGGTCCTGCCATGCGTATTCCAGGAGTTGGTCGCGGGTGAAAACCCGACCGGGTTTTTCCAACAACACCAGCAGCAGCTTGTATTCATGGGCCGTTAGATCGAGGGATTCCCCATGGCAGTGAATCCGCATGGCTGAGGGATCATGGTGGAGAATCACCCCGGCCGCTGGAGATTGATCCACCGCTTGTGGATGGGCTTGTGGAGTCGCACGGCGTAAAATGGCGCGGACTCTTGCGACGATTTCACGAGGTGAGAAGGGCTTGGTGACATAGTCGTCGCCGCCCAGTTCCAGCCCGAGAATGCGGTCCAGCTCTCCATCACGCGCCGTGAGGAACAGCACAGGAATAGGTGATGATTCACGCAAGCGTCGGCAGACGTCGAGGCCGGTCATATCGGGCAGGCCGATGTCGAGAATGGCGAAATCAAAGTTCCTCGCCGCGACTGTCGCCAGCGCGGCAGCCCCCGTAAGCACGTGGATCACCTCGAAACACTCGGTCTCAAGGGCGTAAACGAGGGTGTCGGCGATGGCGGGCTCATCTTCAACCAAAAGGACGCTGGGCATTCCCCATTCCATCCCGTCTTGATGAAATGCCAATGAAGAAAGCGTGAATTTTTCAATCCCGCTCAGATTTTCCGCAGTGCGCCGGTGGAGTCGCCGAAGCGTTTCTCCTTCACGCCGAACTCTTCGAGCATCCGCAGGTAGAGATTGGACAAGGGGACGTTCTCGCCCAGATCGACGTGACGTCCGGGCTTGAAGGCACCGCCCGCGTTCCCGGCCACAACGATCGGGAGGTCGTCATGATTGTGCCGGTCCCCATCGGAAATACAGCCGCCATAGACAATCATCGAGTTGTGAAGAAGTGACTTCCCATCGACATCAGGAGTGTTCTTGAGGCGATCCAGGAAATACGCCAGCTGCTCCATGTAGAACTGGTCGATTTTTGCCAGTTTCTCCAGATTTTCGGGATTTCCCTTGTGGTGGGAGATGTTGTGATGTCCGTCGGCCACGCCGATTTCCTGGAAGCTGCGGGTGCTGCCATCGTGGGCCATCAGGAAGCTTGAGATTCGTGTGGAGTCGGTTTTGAATGCCAGGACCATCATGTCCATCATCAGCCGGAGATGCTCCTTGAACGAATCCGGCTTGCCGTCGGGGGCAGGCACCCCCGGGTCTTTCGGGATGCCCATGGACTCCGCCTTTTCAATCTGGCGCTCGATCTCACGAACCCCTGTCAGGTATTCATCGAGCTTGTGGCGGTCGCTGCGACCGAGGCTTTTTTGCAAGGCCTTTGCATCGGCCGAGACGAAGTCGAGCACCGACTTTTTAGAAGCGTATCTCTGGCCGAGGCTTTTGGCGCGTTCTTTGGAATCCCCTGCCCCGAACAGGCGTTCGAACACCGAGCGCGGGTTGGCCTCGGGAGGCATCGGCTGGGTTTCGGAGCGCCATGAGAGATTGAACTGATAGGCACATGAGTATCCCGAGTCACAATTTCCAGAAACGCGCACGCTGTCAGTGCCCAATTCCAAAGAAGGCAGGCGGGTCAGTGACTGCGCCGCGAGCGCGGCGACCTGGTCTGCGGAGATGCCGAGCTTGATGTCCGAGCCGGAAGTTTTCCGGGCCTGTGCGGACGTCAGGAAAGTGGCCACACCGCGCGCGTGATCGCCCGGTCCGTCGCCATTCGACTTGGCGTTATTCTGCTCGAAGCCGGTGAATATCTGGAAGTGCTCGCGCAGGGGTTCCATGGGCTCGAAGGTTTTGCCAAGCTTGTATGCCGCCGAGCTCCCCTTGGGCCGCCAATGTTCAAGATTGACCCCGTTGGGAATGTAGAGATAAGCCATCCGCAGCGGTGCTCCGCTGGCGGTCGTGCCGAGCGCTCGCTCGACTCCCGCGGCCATCAATGGGCGGAACGACTCCATGGCAGGCAAGGCGACAAAGGCACCGAGACCTCGCAAGAAGCCGCGGCGATTTGTTCCGGGAAGTTGGACACTCATGATTGGGGGAAACTGGTTCGCTCTCTTAACTCGGATTGCCAGTCAAATCTGTCGCCAATCGTCGATTTTCTGGAAAATTCCGAGGGGTCTTGGCGGCAGGATCGGATCAATCCAGCTCTTTCAACTGCCCACCTTGCCGTCGGGACATCTTGTTCCAAAAATCCTTGGCGTCCGGCTTCATTTGAAAACCGATGAAATGAACCGGAACCTTGGCGGGAAGAGTGCTGGTCAGCTCTTTGAAAAGATCCTCAAACTCATCATCCGAAATGGACTCCGTGACGCCACCCGCGCCACGCTCGAAGGAGCCGTCCGAGATGAGAAAAATCACGTCCGGCTTGAGCGCGTAGGCCGCCCGCAAGATCGGTGGCAGGCCATTCGGGTCGGGAGCGACGACCCCCTTGCCATTGCGGGGCATCGATCCGGACTCACTCCACTCCGTCTCGATCCATGCCTTGGCAAGTTCGCGGTTCGGCTGGGTCGCGGCGATCAACTCCGGCTGGAACATCTTATAATTTCTCACAAACTGAATGATGCCGAACCTTGAGTCCACCGGGAGTTTGTAGATCATTTCCAGCGTTTCTTCCTTAATTTTCGCCAATGGCATGCTCGATTGATTCGCCTTGTTCACCACCGATCCCGAGACGTCGAACAACAACAAGACCCGCTGTCCTGTGGTCTTGATTCCCATGAAATTGATCGCCGTGCCCAAGCCCTTGCCGCCGGCACCACCCAGCCCGAATCCCGCGCCCGCGCCGGCCCCCGCAGCGCCGGAAAGACCGGTGACCATGGTATTGGCGATGGCGGACGGGTCCGGCGTCAGCATGTGATCCATCGCCACCTTGGGCGCCTCCGGCAAGGCGAAGGCGGTCGGCCGCAGGCTCACCAAACGGGCCTTGAAGGTCGGCTTCGAGGCAAGCGCGGCGTGGGCGGCAAGATTCATCCGGTGCTGCCTCGTCTGCGGCGGCACTTTGATCTTGGGTGTCGGCGCGGCCTCGAACTTCGGAGTTTCCGTCAAAATGATGCGGGAAACAATCCACGCACCCGCCACCACCAGCAACACCGCGTGGACAAGCAAGCTTCCCAGCACAGCCGCCTTAATGCCCGTGCCACCGCGCTTGCGGTGGACGGCTACGAGATCGATGAGGGAGCTTGCCATATCCGATGATGTTAGAGTTCCTCCGTGGTGTCGTCCGCCAGGGTGACCCCGCGGATGCCGGCGAGGCCGCAGGCATTCAAGACATCCACGATCCTCTGGTGGGTGGATTGATTCACCGCATCCACGGTGACGAGCGCCTTGCTTTGATTGAGCTCGGCGGCTTCCTTGAATTTTGAAAGAAGCCCCACCAGCGGCTTGAGTTCCTGGTCCGCAGGCGAGCCGATGATTTCCTCGTTCACCTCCACCGCCCCATCCGCGAGAATCGCGATCCGGATTTCTTCTGGAATCTCTACGGAAACCTCATCGGAAACCGAGCCCGGCAGCGTCATGCCCAGATCCGCCTCATAGCGCGGCGGGCGGGATGATATCAGGAAAAAACACAGCAATAAAAATCCGATGTCGGCCATTGGGGCCAGTTGGACCTCGACGGATTGTTCTTCCCTGCGGCGAATGATCATGGGTCAGCGGGTGCGGTTGAAGGTTCCTAACACAATCTCCACCGCCCCCGCCTCGGCACAGGCGCGGTAGAACTCCTTGGTCTTCAGGGCGGCCGTCTGCGCATCCGCCCTCAGATAAACTTTGAGCGGAGGAAACTCGATCATCCGCCGCTTGAGCTGGCTGGTAAGCTCCGCCAGATCGATCGGATCATTTCCCAGATAGTAGGATCCTTTCCCGTCAATATTGACGATGACCCGGCCCGCCATGTCATCAGGGATCACCGCCGCGCTGGCGATCGGCAACTGGATCGGCACGTTGAACTCGCTCTCGGCGATCTCGTTGGTGACCATGAAGAAAATGATCATGATCCAGGTGATGTCAACCATCGGCGCGATTTGCATCCCGACATCCTCAACAGCCCTGCGACGAATGATCATGATTTTACCTAACGGAGTTTAATATTAGATCTCGGAGGCCGGATCACCGACTGGCGAACCGCTGACAAAGCCGTTGATGAGATTGGAGGTGGTATGCGCCAGCTGCGAGATGAGCGACTGAAGCAAGTTCTTGAAAACAAAGTAGGCCATCATCGCCGGGATCGCGACGATGAGCGCCGAAGCGGTGGTGATCATGGCCTCCCCGATCCCGCCTGCGAAATCGGATGGCTTGGACGCCCCGGCGGCAAGTTGGTCGAAGCTCCCGATCATCCCGGCGACGGTGCCCAGCAGTCCCATCATCGGAGCGATGGCCGCGAGGCCGTTGAGCATGTTGACCCATAACATATACTTCGTCTCCTCATGGAAAATCGTCTCCGCCGCGACGGATTCCAGATCCGACTTGGAATACACCTCGACGCCCGCACCCGCCTTGGTGAAGGTCTCTTTGACGATGTGAGCAAGCGAGCTGCTATCCCCCTCACAGAGTTTCAAAGCGGAGACCACGTCCTGTTTCGCCAAGGCCGTTCCGAGCGCCGAGGCGAGTGTCGGCGGAAGCATCGTCTTGCGTTTGATGCGGATGACACAAAAGGAAATGATGGCGATGGTGCCGATCGACGCCAGGGCGATGGCGTGCATGGTCGGACCGCCCTTGAGATAGATATCCAGCAGGCTTTCCGTTTTCACCTTGGGCGCGGGCGCTGCCGTCCCTTGGGCGGAAGCGGAGCGCGAGGTGATGGCCGAGCTTACAACGAACAGGACGAGGACGAGACAAACGGGGCGGATGATCTGGAGTAGTGTTCTCACGATGGTATTGGTTGGCGGATGGATGGCGATCAGTCGCCGAAAATGTTATATCTTTTGGGAGGTGGTGGCGGAGCGGGGTTTGCAGGGTCTTCCGAGGGATTTCCATTCTCATCCCCGGCGGTCTCTGCGGTGGTGGCTTCGGCAAGTTTTCCAGAGGCTTCGAGCTGCTTGAGACGTGCCAACAGCGGCGCGGACTCCTTGGCGGCGGGGCTCTCCGGATAGAGCGCGACCAGATCCTCAAGAGCATGCTTCGCGAGCCGTTTCGCCCCGGTGTATTCATGGACCTCAGCCACCCTCTTGAGGCCTGCGGATGCTTCCGCGTGGCGGGTCCCCATGAACAAGCTGGGATAGAGCGCGAAGTCCAGAGCGAGATGATACAAACGCTCGCGGACCGGGCGGACTTCATCATCCTCGATCCATCGCGGGTTCGCCTCCTCGATGACCTTGAGCTGGTCGAAGTGGCGATCTGCTAGAAAAGCCGTGGCCAACAGCGTGGCATCATTGTCATTTGCCTGCTCGGTGATTTCCCAAGCAAACTTGTCGATCTCCTCAATGTTTCCACCTTGCCGGATCTTCAGGAAATCGAGCGTTATTTGTTCGGCATGGGCGAGTTCCACCCGGTGTTTCGCCGGATCCTGGCCACGGATTTGATCGAGGATTTTTCCAGCCTCGGCGAGGGATGCAGGATCACCCGCGAGCCGCAGCGACTTGGCCAGAACAAGCCCGGTGTCGCCGGCACTTGAGCCCGCGAAACGGAGCGTGGCCGAGCGGGTTTCCCAATAAATCCGGAGCGGTGGGATTGATGCCGCCGCCGGTTCCTGATGGAGTGTCAGTTCTCGCGGACTCAGCTGGAACGAAACATCCGCCAGCTCAGAAAACGGAATCGTCCGGGTGGCGAGCCCAGCAGGCAGAGATTTATCAACGATCAGATTTTGTCCGGAGGCGTGGACAATTCTGACTTTCAAGGGCGCGCCACGAGCCGGGTCTTTCCAGGTGATTTCATCAAGCTCCGGGCGACTCTTCAGAAACGCCTGGATCTGCTCCGCCGTCGGCGCGGCCGGGAGCGGCGGCGCGAAGCAAACACCCAACCCAGAGACCAAGATGATGGCACGGAGGAAGTTCATGGCTGATCGATGGCGGCGGGTGGAATGACACTTTCTGCGGACTCCTTGGGCTTGATGACTCCACCCAGGGCGGTGGCACGCTTGAGACCTGCTTTGGAACGCTCGAAAGGAGCCAGGTCCTCACGGGAAACCAGTTCGGAATAGACCTCCCTCGCCTTTTCCGGCATCCCCAGCTTCTCAAGGGCTTCACCCCGCTCGAAGTAGGCGTCCGCGACCACGGCGGGGAATCGATTGAAAAGAAGATAGACCTGCTCGAAATATGGCAGAGCTTCCCGGTAGTTCCCTTTCTTGTAGTGGAGGCGGGCGGTTTCCATCAATGCCGCAGCGCGAATCACGGCTGGCATGGACTTGGTCTTTTGGATGGCTAACAAAAGATCAAACGCCTGCTCCGAATTCCTTTTGGCGAGGATCCCCGCCTTGGCCAGCGCGACCTTGCCTCCCAACTCACCCTCGATCAAAGAAATGCCCCGCGCATCCGGCGCGGTCTTGGGCATGACGGCGGATTTCTCGTATTTTTCAAAACTCACCAGCGCATCCGGCTCTTTTCCTACCCGCGCGGCGATGAATCCAAGCCCTGCGTAAGCGCGGTCCCGCTCCGGCGCACGCGGCCACCACTTGCGGAGACCCTGATAGATTTCCAGCGCTTTGGTGAGTTCACCTTTCTCGACAAGCGCGTCCCCAACATCGGCAAGGATGCGGGGAGCGATGTCCTTGGGATCGATCTCCGGGACCAGGGCCGCAAGGGCCTCCCGCGCGTCGCGGATGCGGCGCTCGGGCGAGATGTTTTTGTTCGAAAGATGCAGCTGGGCAAGCGCCCATCCAAGCCGGGTTGCATAGCGTCGTTTGTTCTCGGTTTTCGCCTTGGCAAGCGCATCGGCTAACAGATTCTCCACCTCAGGCTTGTCCTTTCCCGGATAAAATCCGAGCAGGCCCAAAAAGATATCTTCCAGCCCGGGACGAGCGAGATCGTTTCCAAAGCGCTCGATGGCATCCCAGTAGATTTTCCGGGCAGCTGCGATGTCACCTTGCTGTTTCTCGATCCAGCCTAACCACTGCAAGCCTTCGGCAATCCGCGGGCTATCGGGACGCTTCTCGACGAATTGATGGAAAAGCGACTTCATCGCCTTGAGATCTTTTCTGAGTTTGTAGAGATTCCCCCGCTTCATCCATCCCTCGTCGTGAAACCCCGGAGCCTCGACGCCGATTTTGGAGTATGCTTCATCGGCTTCTTCAAGGTCACCCTCAGCAGCAAGTGAATCCCCGAGCGTAAGCAGCGCCTCGCCCAGCCATTCACTCTCGGGGTGGGCGGCGGTGAAGGCCTTGAGCCGCTTGATCGCCTCTGGATAGTTCGCCTCGGAAAAATAACTATAACCGATCCTGAAGGCCGCATCATCGACATACTCCAAGCCCACCCCCTCGGAGCGGGTGGCATCGAGATAATTTTCTAACGACTTTCGCGCTTCCGTCCATTGTTGATCGAAGTAAAAAGCCATCGCCCGCCAGAATGCGACATGCTGCCACATCTCGTCGGTTTTTTTCAAACGTTTGAGTTGTTGGTCAAGCTGGGTGCCGGCTTGCTTATAGTTTTCCAGTTGGAGAATATTATAACTCGCCATGAAATTCGCCTGCGCCGCGACCGGCTTGTCGGGAAACTGGGTGGCGACAGCGCGGAATCCATCTGCGGCGGCTTGGTATTGGAATTGCCCTTCCAAGGCTTGGGCCTTGAGGAAGAGGACGTCTGCGAGGTTGGGCTTTTCAGGTAGACCCGAAAGTCGCTCGACATATAACTCGGCCGTGCGCACCGCGCGGGCATAGCGGCCGAGGGACATCCATCCACGCATCAACGATGCCGTGGCCGCTTCGACCACCGGGTCCGGTTCCATCTGCCGGACCATTTGATCCAGGATCAAGCAGCCCTCGCGGACGCGCTCCAACTGGAAATAGGCCCCGGCGAGCCTGAGCCGCGAGGCGCTGTCGAACTGCGGGATTTTGGAGAATGCATCGAGTTCCCGACGCATCTCATCAAGGGCGGTTTGCGTCTGGGCCAGGCGCACTGCATTTTTGGCGACTTGGGCGGATTTCAGGTCTTGCTCCGCTTCGGCGAGCCGGGCGTTTTGCAATTGCGCGACCTCCGCGGCGGCGGGCACCAGTTGCAGCATCGAAATCGCCTGGTGATGGGCTCCGGTTTCAAGGAAGTGCCCGCCCAAGGCGATCAACTGCGAGGAAAATGTCACAATCTGCCTCACCTCGGGCAAGCGGGAATGGATCGTCCGGGCCAGACTCATCGCCTCGTCCCATTGTTTTTCCTCCATCAGCGCGTGCAGCAGGAGAATCTTGGAGCGAGCACCCGCTTCAGGGCTGTAGGCTGCGATTTCCTCGCCGTATTTCTTGAAGAAGTTGATGCCCTCCTTCCAGTTCTTCTCCATCACGTAGCTCATGCCACCGAGGATCAGGGTTTCCATCCGGCGTCCGCGCTCGACCTTCGTGTCGGTGAAAATTTCCCCCAGTTGCTTGCGGGCGGCGTCGGCGTTGCCAAGCCGGAGATTGCAGAGACCGGCGAAAAAAACCAAATCCACCCGCTGTTTCGGATCAAGGGCTGGCTGCTTCAGCGCCTCGTCCAACAAGGGCAAGGCCTCGGCAAAGCGCCCGAGCCGGACCTGACAGATCGCCAACAAGGGCTTCACCTTGACCACCGCCCCGGCCGTCCCCTCCAATCCTCCGTAATTGGTGATGAATTCCTGAAACAGATCCACCGCCTTCTGCCATTCACCCCCGTTGAAGGCGGCTTCGCCACCATTCAGCAATTCCGTGGCGCTGCCACCGCCCGGTGCGGCTGGGACCGGCGCGGGAGCCGCCGGCTGCGCCTGCGCCACACCGGGCACCAACACAGCAAGCAAGAGAAACAAATGAAGGGGGTGGAACACGAATCGATTTCAGCTGGAATTTCGAAGAGTTTTCGCCATCCCCCCACTCTGCAGATTTCAAGCCAAGCACGTTCCTGAACCTAAGAAATTTGCAACCGAACAGGATTCTCTGTTGTTCTTTTGGGAACGGGAACTTATTCTCGGGCACCATCCGACCACGTTTTACCTGACTCCACTCCATCATGGCCACCCAACTCCAACGCCCCACTGATAAACGCGTCCTTCTCATGGGCACCTGCCTTTGCGACGCCTTCTATGACGACACCGCCAAGGCCACGGTGGAGGTCCTTGAGCATCTTGGCGTCTCGGTGGAATTTCCCGACAACCAAACCTGCTGCGGCCAGCCAGCCTTCAATTCCGGTGACTGGGTTGCCTCCCGCAAGGTCGCGCGCCACTGCGCCAGCGTTTTCGCCGGTGACCTGCCAGTCATCGTCCCATCCGGTTCCTGCGCGGCCATGAATTTCCACGGCAACATCCTCCAGTTCGAGGAGAATCCCGACCCCGCCATCAACTCCCTTGCCAATCGCACCTGGGAGGTGATGGATTACATTTACAACGGCCTGGGTATCAAATCCTGGAAGGGAAAATTCGAAACTCCAACCCGCATCGCCTTCCACCGCTCCTGCCACAGCCGCGGAACCGGCAGCGGCGAGGCGACTTTGAAGCTCCTCGAATCCATCGGGAACGTCACCGTCACGCCGTTCGGCCAGGGCGAGCAATGCTGCGGCTTCGGCGGCACCTTCTCCGTCACCTTCCCCCACATTTCGGGCCGCATGGGTTCCCTGAAGCTCGACAATATCCTCGAAACCGAACCCGACATCCTCGTCAGCGGCGACATGTCCTGCCTCATGCATCTCTCCGGCCTCGCCATCACCCAAGGCCGCCCCGTCAAGCACCTCCACGCTATCCAAATCCTCAGAAATTCACTCTCATGATCGGCATCCAACCCATCGACCAATACGCCCGCGACATCTCGGACGAAAAGCAGGCCTCCGTCATCGACGGCTCCTCCAAGGGCACGGATAAGCGTTACACCGTCCTTCACAAGGATTACTCCGATCCGGACGCGCTCCGCAAACTCGCCGCTTCGATCAAGGATCACACCCTCCACCACCTTGAGGACTACCTCGCCAAAGCCGAGCAATCCCTCACCGCCAACGGCGTCAACGTCCACTTCGCCGCTACCGACGAAGATGCCCGCCAGACCATCCTCTCCATCCTCCGCTCCCACGAGGTCACCCAGCTCACCAAGTCCAAGTCCATGGCGGCGGAGGAAATCCACCTCAACCCGTTCCTGATCGAAAATGGTGTCGAGTGCCTGGAGTCCGACCTTGGCGAATTCATCATTCAGTTGGACGGCGACGAGCCCTCCCACATCGTCAAGCCCATCATCCACCTCAACCGCCGCGACATCGCCAAGACCTTCCTCCGCGAGGGCGTGACGGATCAATATAACGACGATCCCGAGACCATCACCCGCCAAGCCCGCGTCCACCTGCGGCGGAAATACATGCAAGCCCAGGCCTGCATCACCGGTGCCAACTTCGTGTGCGCGGACACCGGGCGCTTCGCCCTGGTCACCAACGAGGGCAACTCCCGCTTCGGCATGGCCCCGGTTCCCGTGCACATCGCGCTGGTCGGCATCGAAAAAATCATCCCCGAGGAAAAGGATCTCGCGGTTTTCCTCAACCTGTTAGGCCGCTCGGCCACCGGCCAACAGCTCACGGTTTACACCGAGTTCATCACCGGCCCCCGCTCGGAAAACCAGCCGGACGGTCCCGAACATGTCCACGTGGTCTTCATGGACAACGGCCGCACCGACGTGCTTGCCTCGAACTGCAAGGAGATCCTCCGCTGCATCCGCTGCGGCGCCTGCCAGAACGTCTGCCCGGTCTATCGCCAGGCATCCGGCCATGCCTACCGCTCGACCTACGGCGGCCCGGTCGGTGCCGTGCTCTCGCCCATCCTCTTCGGCAGCCGCTTCCCCGAGTTGGCGGATCTTCCGAAAGCGTCCTCACTCTGCGGCGCTTGTAACGAAGTCTGTCCCGTGGACATCCCCATCCCGGACCTTCTCCTCCGCCTGCGCGACAAGGCGAAGCGCGAATCCATCCCGTCCGCCGGAGCCATTCCCATGTCTCCGTTTGCCACGCTCGCCACCTCGCCAGCGCTCTGGCGCACCGCCATGACCATGTCCAAGGCCATGAACCACCTCCCCATCCAAGTCGCACCCATCAAGCCACTCCAGGACTGGCTCGGCCAACGCACCCTCCCGGACTCCCACGGCGGCGATTTCAGAAAATGGATGCACTCGCGCAAAAGCACCCCCCAAGCCTAGCAGAAATCTCGAATCTCAAATCTCAAGCCCCGATGCATCTCGAAACCCTCTGCCTCCACGCCGGTTACACATCGGACCCCACGACGCTTGCCTGCGCCGTGCCCATTTACCGCACGGCTTCGTATGTATTTAAGAGCACCGAACACGCGGCAAATCTTTTCGCCCTCCGCGAGCTGGGAAATATCTATACGCGTTTGATGAATCCCACCCACGACGTGTTGGAGCAACGCGTGGCGGCCCTAGAAGGCGGTGCCGCCGGCCTTGCCATCGCCTCGGGCACCTCCGCCATTTTCTATTCCATCATCAACCTCGCCCAAGCCGGCGACAACATCGTCTCCGCCCAGAACCTCTACGGCGGCACCTACACCCAGTTCAAAAACATCCTCCCCGCTCTCGGCATCGAGGTTCGTTTCGTGGATTCCAACCATCCCGAAAACTTCGCCGCCGCCATCGATGGCAAGACCCGCGCGCTGTTCTGCGAAACCGTCTCCAATCCATCCCTGGAAATCTCCGACATCGAGGCCATCTCGAAGATCGCCCACGCCCACGGCCTCCCTCTCATCGTGGACTCCACCTTCTCCACCCCCTACCTCACCAAGCCCATCGAACACGGCGCGGACATCGTCGTCCACTCCCTCACCAAGTGGCTCGGCGGCCACGGCACCAGCATCGGCGGCATCGTCATCGACTCCGGAACATTCAACTGGGCCGGTGGCAAGCACCCGCTCTTCGATGAGGCGGACGGCTCCTACCACGGCCTGCGATGGGGACATGATCTGCCCGCGCCCCTCGCACCGCTCGCCTACATTCTGAAAATGCGCACCGGCCCGCTCCGCAACCTCGGAGCATGCCTCTCGCCCGACAACGCGTGGCAGTCGCTCCAAGGCATCGAGACCCTCCCGCTCCGCATGGAACGCCATTGCGAAAATGCACTCGCCGCCGCACAACACCTCCAAGGCCACCCCGCCGTCGAATGGGTCCGCTTCCCCGGCCTCCCCACCGATTCACAATTCTCCCTCAACCAGAAATACCTCCGCGGCAAAGGCGGCTCCATGGTGGTCTTCGGCATCAAAGGCGGTGCCACCGCTGGAACACGCTTCATCGACTCACTCAAGCTCTTCAAGCATCTTGCCAACGTTGGCGATGCCAAGTCGCTCGCGATCCAGCCTTCCACGACCACCCACTCCCAGCTCACCGAGGATCAACAACGCGCGGCAGGCATCCCGCCGGAACTCATCCGCCTTTCCATCGGCATCGAACACATCTCGGACATCCTTGCCGACCTCGACCAAGCCCTCGCCACCGCCACCTCTATCTAACATTTCTTATGTCCCGCGCCGCCATCTTCGCCAAAATCGAGTCCGCCACCGCCGCTTTAAAATCCAAGGCGGCCTACCCACAATACGACATGTCACTCGTGCACTCCCAGCCGAAGCTGGAGGGTAGCGATCTTTGGGAAATTTTTGTGAGAAACTTCGCCTACGTGAATGGCAAGGCCATGACCTCCACCGCCGAGCTGATCAGCTTTCTCCAGGGAACCTCGCAACTTCACGGCTACTGTGATCCAGCCCTCTACGACAGCATCGGCAGCCAACTCGCCGCCGCCGGCTTGACCGTGGAAACCGAATACCATCGCGACCGCTACGACGACTACCAGTTCGGCATCACCCGCGCCACCGGAGCCATCGCGGAATCCGGCACACTCATCATCGACGACGACCGCACCTCCCACCGCCTCGCCGCGCTTTCCCCCTGGGTCCACGTCGGCGTGTTAGAGCGGGCGGAGATCCACCGCGCCATCCCCGACGCCATCGCCGCATTTGGCAAGAGCCCGAACATCATCTGGTGCACCGGCCCGTCCAAAACGGCCGATGTCGAAGGCATCCTCATCGAGGGCGTCCATGGCCCCGGCGAGCAGATAGCCCTGTTAGTTTAAGGATCAACCCCGCTACCATGGACCTCGCCGCCCTGCAAAAAGCGCACAGCACCGCGCTCGCAGCGTCCGGCAGACTACGGCTCCCCCTGCGCTCCAAGGTCTGGCGCGGCCAAGCTGGAGAATTCGCGGGCGGCGGCACCGGCTCTTCCATGGATTTCCAGGATCACCGCGCCTACTCCCCCGGCGACGACCCGCGGCATATCAACTGGCAGGCATACGCGCGCACCGGAAGCTACACCATGAAGCTCTTCCGCGAGGAAGTCCGCCCGATGGTGGATCTGATACTCGACGCCTCCGAGTCCATGTTCTTCGATGCACAAAAAGCCGCTCGCACCGCCGAGCTTTTTTACCTAATCGCGGAAAGCTCTCAAGCCGCCGGGGCCTCCCTCACCCTCCATGCCGTGCGGGGAGATGCCATGCTCCCCATCGACCCCGGATCCCTCCGCAGCCATCAATGGCTAGATTCTGCTAGATCTTTAGCCGCTACGGATGCCGCCAAGCCGCCCGACGTTGCCCGGCTGCAACTGCGGGCGAACTCGATCCGGGTTTTTCTATCCGATTTACTCTTCCCCACCGATCCCGAGCTGATCCTGCGCCCTCTTGGCCAAGGCCACGGCAGCATGGTGATTTTCTGCCCGTTTCTCGAAGCAGAAGCCCGCCCGGATTGGTCGGGAAATTATGAATTCATCGACCCCGAACGCCGCTCCCGCCACCCGCACCGGATCGAGCCCGCCACCCTGCGGCGCTACCAGGAATCCTACACCCACCACTTCGCCCTCTGGAAGCAGCACGCCCGCCGCCACCAAGCCGCGCTCGCGAGAGTCCCGGCGGAAAAGGAACTTCTCCCCGCACTCTTCGAGGACGCCATCCCCGCCGCCGCACTGGAGACGATGCGTTAAGAGACCGGTTAGCAAAGCACCTGACCTCCACTTACTCCTCGCCGCCGCAGGATGGATCCGCAGGAAGCCAGACCATGCTTTTACGGCTTCTTGATATGTTCTAGAAACGGCTCAATCCGTTGACCTTCCCATCTAGCAATATTTCCGTTCTTCTTACCTCGTGCCGTTGAGGCCGCCAGAACTCCGCATTTCCCCTGATTTCATGCCACCCACCGGACCCCAGTCAAATTCATCACTGCGTGACAACCGCACCCACCGGGGCACCGTCGGGGACTTTCTGAAATCCGAGATCCAGCCAGGCAGTCATCTCTCCTTTGTTTCCGCCTATTTCACCGTCCACGCCTATGAGGCTCTAGCCTCACCGCTCGAAGGAGCCGCAAAACTCCAATTCCTCTTCGGCGAACCCTCGTTCGTCACTGGTATTGAACGGGGCGACAAGGAAAAGGCGAATTTTAAGCTTACGGAACACGGTATCTCCATCGCCAAAACCCTGACCCAGCGCCCCGCAGCCAAGGCCTGCGCGGAGTGGATCGAGCGCATGGTCGAAATCCGCTCGATCCGCCAATCCAACTTCCTCCACGGCAAGGCCTACCACATCGAAAACGGCAACGCGTCCAGCGCAATCCTCGGAAGCTCCAATTTCACCGTCCCCGGCCTTGGCCTCGGGACGAACAGCAACGTCGAACTGAACCTCGTGGTCGATTCCGACCGCGACCGCAAGGACCTCAAGGCATGGTTCACGGAAGTCTGGGGTGACGATGCCCTCACCAAGGACGTGCGCGACGAGGTCCTGACCTACCTCAAGCGCCTCGCCTCGCCTCGCCGAATTCCCCTCAGTTTATTTACTTCCTCACCCTGTTCCACCTCTTCCGCGACGAATTGGAAGGCACCAAGGATGTCGATGAAGCCCTCAAACGCACCACCCTGCTGGAATCGCAGGTCTGGAAGATGCTCTATTCCTTCCAACGGGACGGCGCGAAAGGGGTCATCAACAAGCTCCTGGAATTCAACGGCTGCATCCTCGCCGACAGCGTCGGGCTTGGAAAAACCTTCGAGGCTCTCGCCGTCATCAAATACTTCGAACTCCGCAACGAGCGCGTTCTCGTCCTTTGCCCCAAAAAACTCCGCCCGA
>CALMKO010000448.1 GCA_937867415.1 uncultured Verrucomicrobiota bacterium
GCTCGGAGATGTGTATAAGAGACAGCCCCACCCCCACCCAAAACGCAAGCAAAAACGCAATTGGGTGTCAGACACCCAATTGGATGAATGCGTTTGATATCGGCCATGACGAACCAGACCACCACCACGACCGCATCAAATTCCATACCTCCTCCATCGACTCCAATTCGGGAGATTCAACCGAGCGCATGAAATTGAGTTGCCTCAAGAAAGCCCTGGGCAGCGACATTCTCGTCCAAATGATGAATTTTGCAGGGACTGGAATGTGCGCTGGACACCCGGCGAGTGCCATTTCACGGTCAGAGGATGGATTGCAAAAACGTATTTGCCCCGCGCGGCGGGAAATCAGAGGTCGAGGAAGGTGTGGATTTCGTGCCGAAATACGATGCTGACGGCTTGATTCCGGCGCTGGCCATGGATGCAACGACCCGTGAGCCACTGATGCTTGCCTACATGAACGAGGAGTCGCTGCGGCGGACCTTGGAGATCGGCGAGGCTGTCTACTGGTCGCGCTCGCGGCAGGAGTTTTGGCATAAGGGAGCAACCTCAGGACATATTCAACGGATCGTGGAAATCCGGACGGATTGCGATCAGGACGCTTTGATTTTAATGGTGGAACAGATCGGAGCGGGTGCTTGCCACACCGGCAGGAACTCGTGTTTTTACCGAAAGGTGAGCACTTCCAAGGCAGGGGAAACGGTCAAATTGGAGCAAATCGGAGGAGAAAAAGCCTTCGATCCGGCAGCCGTTTACGGGAAGGCGTAAAATTCGATCAATTTCGCGGTTGCAATTTCCAAACGGAGCCACTAGCACTCCCGCCCGGCGCGTCAGGGCAATCGGCAAAGACGACGCTGGCAGCACATTCATTTCCGCGAAGGAGGACCCCATGCATATCATCAAAAAAATCGAGTCAGAGCAATTAAAACAAGACGTTGCCGAGTTTAATGTCGGAGACACCGTGAAGGTGCACTGCCGCGTGGTTGAAGGCGGCAAGGAACGCGTCCAGATTTTCGCGGGCATCGTGATGGCTCGTGGAGGCTCCGGCGTGAACGCCGCCTTCACGGTTCGTAAAATTTCCTACGGTGAAGGTGTCGAGCGGGTATTCCCCCTTCACACACCGCGGATCGCCAAGATTGAGGTCACCAACAAGGGCAAGGTCCGCCGAGCCAAGTTGCACTACCTTCGTGAGCGGGTCGGCAAGCGTGCGCTACTTGTCAAGAGCGCCAATTGATCCTCCGAAATTCGAATTTCCCATCAACTCGCCTCGCCCGGAATACGGGCGGGGCGTTTTGTTTTTAGCGTCCTGAGAGATTTCCGCTTTCCCCGAGCCGCATACCGCTCCACCTTGCCGCCGTGCGTGTTCCCATTCCAGTTGTGATCCTGCTTATCTTTGCCGTCGTCAGCGGCATTTGGTGGGGCAACACCCGGCGGATGGATTTCATGACACCGCCATCCAGCACGGCCTTGGAGCAAATTCGGACCAGAATCGAGTCCTCCCTGCCCCGGCCAGTCGAAACCGATGATGCGGTTCCATCGCCCATCGAAGAACCTCAAGCGCCACCTCCGCCGCCCGAGCCACCGCCAAAGCCTCCTGTGGATCTTGGTGACTTGACCAGCCCTCCCTTGCTTCATGATTACAAAAGTCGGGCTGATCTGGGAGCGGATGGCTTGATCGAGTTGGCTACTGAGTTGGAAAAAAAAGGCGAGTTCCAGCGCGGGCTGCTAGCTTGGGAACGGGTCATGGATTCCGCCAAGCCCGACGAGGCTCAATCCGCACTGGCGATTTCCGCCATCCAACGGCTGCGCCCGACCTTGCCCGATTGGAACACCAACCGACAACTCGCCATCCAGGTCACCCTCCATGCGGGCACTGGTAAAAGGCTGGCTAAAACTCTCACACCCATCCTCGAGGAAGTCGCCCGCACGCTTGAGACTTCATCGGCTGGGATCATTCAAGTGAAGGTCAAGGTCACCGCCGGGAAAACCAACACCGCAGCCAACGAGCCCAAGCCGGTCGCGCTTTGGTTTGCGGGACCGGATAAAAAGTCGCCATCCACCGATGTTCTGTCGTTCACCATGGATTCTCCAGACACCCTCAGAGTTGAAATCTACGAGACCTTGTTCCTGATCATCCGCGGACACCTGAGTCGCACCGCCACCATACGCCCGCCCGGCGCGCTAAAAGCGGGTGAAGACCCACAGCAGGCATTACACTCGCGAGTGACCCGGCTCAGTTGGAGCTCCTTTGCCACGAGCCTCAACTCGCCGCCCCCCTGAGCCCAATCATCTGAGATTTTTCTAAACTTTAGGTGCTCCAAACGTTTCAAATCCAAAGCCACCCCGCCCACCGTGATCTTCCGCCCTCTCATCCTGATTCCATTCCTTGCAGGTCTCGCTATGGCCCAAGTGCCGGACGCGAAGGACACCGCCACGACCGAGCCTGTCAAACCCAGCGTCAAGAAACTCGATGCCACCCGCTACCAAATCGGTGAAATCACCTTCGACCAAAAGACCCGAGAGATCCGTTTTCCTTGCAAGGTGAACATGACAGAAGGACTGTTAGAATTTCTGATCGTCCATCGCAACGGCAAACTCCACGAGTCCCTGCTCCTTACCGATGTATCACCCACCCAGCTCAATCTAGCATTCACGTTGCTTAACTACACGCCGTCCCGGGAGCTTTACCCCTTGCCCAATGCCACGGGCGGGA
Source organism: uncultured Verrucomicrobiota bacterium (assembly GCA_937867415.1). Taxonomy (GTDB): domain Bacteria; phylum Verrucomicrobiota; class Verrucomicrobiia; order Verrucomicrobiales; family Akkermansiaceae; genus Luteolibacter. The sequence goes on from CALMKO010000448.1 coordinate 2,711, forward strand.
CATCCGCCAACTTCCCGGAGGTCGCGCCGGAAATCAAAGCCGCCGCGAGAATCACGCTCGAAGTCGAGTGGACCGAAGAAGGGAAAATCCGCCGTGTCCCTGTCAACGAGTGGGTCCAACACAGCGTAAAGCTCACACCGATGCCCGCAGGGCCATGGGTCTATGGAGCCTCCGAATTTCACGACGGCCAGTACGTCCCGGAACTCACCGGTGACATCGCCTCGATTTTCCTCTCACCCTCAGCCATCATTCACTACCCGGGCGATGATCGGAGTGATGACACCATCTGGGCTCCCTACCCGAAAAGAGTTCCCGCATTTGAAACAAAACTAACCATGATCGTCGCTCCCTATCGCGACGCGAACCCAATTCCAAATCCATGAAACTCCTCACATCCTTGATCATTCTTGGCAGTGCCATCTGCGCTGCTGCGGAGAAGAATCCGACCCGCTACGAGTCCCTGAAACAGGAAATGCGTCAATCCATCGCCCGGGGAAACGCATGGCTCAGCGCCCAGCAAAAGCCCGAAGGCTACTGGAGTGACGATGGTCTCCCTGCGTTTTCCGCGCTCGCGCTCACCGCTCTCGTTCGCGACCCGAACCTGAATCGTAAAGCCCCCCTGCCAGCTACCATCGAGAGCGGCTTCACCTGGCTGCTTGCCCAACAAAAGGAAGACGGCGGCATCTATAACCGCGGGCTGTCCGTCTATAACACCGCCACCTCCACCACCGCCTTGGTCGCGGCCGGACGCGAGGCTTACGAACCCGCAATCGTCAAAGCCCGCAAACACCTCATCGACAACCAATGGGACATCGGCCAGAAAAAGGAAACCGACAACAAGAACGACGGTGGCGTCGGCTACGGGTCCAAAAACGACCATACCGACATGTCTAACACCTATCTCGCCATCGAGGCGCTTGCGCTTTCCAAAAAAATCATCGAGGACGGAAAACACGGGGAGCAACCCGATCTCGACTGGGACGCCGCCGCACAATTCCTTTCCCGCTGCCAGAATCTCGAAGATACGAACGACCAGGAATTCGCGTCCAGCGACCCCGGGAACAAAGGAGGATTTGTCTATACTCCCGGTGAGTCCAAGGCCGGAGAGGAAAAGCTTCCGAATGGCCGCACCGCACTCCGCTCCTACGGTTCCATGACCTACGCCGGACTTCTTTCATTCATCTATGCGAAACTCAGTCCGGCGGATCCGCGAGTCATCGCGGTGAAGGAATGGCTTGGCAAGAACTATACCCTCGAAGAAAACCCGGGCATGGGCGACGAGGGGATTTACTACTACTATCAAACCATGTCCAAGGCACTCAGCGCCGCCAATATCGACACCCTGCCACTCGACGGTGGAAAAGAGGCCGACTGGCGCAGTGACCTCGGAGGAAAACTGCTGAGCAAACAGCGGGAGGATGGTTCGTGGGTCAACACCAACGGCCGCTGGATGGAGTCGAACCCTGTGCTTGTCACCGCCTATACCGTGCTCGCCCTCGAACAGATCTACGATTCGATTCCCGAGTAGCCCTCATCGCTCTTCCATGGTATCACTGACCACCTCCTCGGGATCGATATCTGCCCGCTGATAGGAGGAAACCGCGGCTTTTACCATCGCCACCGCGCTCTCGCGCTCGTCGTGGATCACCTGTACTCCCAACTCGCGCAATCGGGTCACCTCCCCCGGATACTTCGCCCGGCCAAAGATATAGATTCCGCTGTTTCTCTCGCGCACCAGCGGGACCGCAACGCAGGTGGAGTTCACCGCCGGGAATGTGAACGCCACCAGTCGCGCACGTTCGATCCCTGCCAGGTCCAGCGCCTCAGCATGAGTCGCATCCGCAAACAAAACCGGCTGGCCTTCCCGTTTCAGCGACCGCACGGTTTCCGAGTTCTGCTCCATCACCAGCGTGTCCACACCGCAGCGCTTGAGCGCCTCGTTCAACGAGCGTCCCACTGGGCCATAGCCGCAGATAATCGCATGGTCGGTGATCTCCTTGATGACCTTGGTTGGCGTCATGGACTCGGGAATCAACTTATGCATCTTCAGAACCCCTTTGCGCTCAAGCCACTTGGAAAACCACCCCGCATTCCGCATCAAGGTGGGCACAATGGCCATGGTCACCGCCGTGCAGATCAACAACATCTGCTCGACGCTTTGATCAAACGGCCGATATCCCCCGGCCTTGCCGATGAGAACGATCGAAAACTCCCCCGTGCTCGCCAGACTCGCCGCAGCAAGTATCGACGGCCGACCGGGCACCTTCACCCACTTGAACACCGCAAAGGCAATGCCACCCTTGATCAACAGGATCAACGCACTCCCGATCAGGATTCTCACCCCATCTGAAGCGACCATTGAAAGATCAATCAACAAACCCACCGATATGAAGAAAATGGCAAGAAACAAATCCTTGAAAGGCAGGATGTCAGATAGAATCCGGTGGCTGTAGATCGACTCGCTCACCACGAGACCCGCAGCGAAGGCGCCCAAGGCAAGCGACAAATCCAAGGCTCCCCCAGCAAAGGCGACCCCGGCACAGAGTCCGATAACCGTTAGGGTGAACAATTCCCGGCTGCGGGTCCGTGCCACCGCATGAAGCAGAGGCGTCAGGCCGTATCGACCTAACAACCAGGCCCCTGCGAGAAACAGGCCGCCTTTGACCATCGCGATGCCGACTTGAGATGCCACCGAGCCCTCCCCCTGGCCATAGAGTGCCGGCATCACCAGGAAAAAAACGATCACGAGAATGTCCTGGAACAAGGCGATCCCCAAGCTCGCGCGACCGCCCGGATTGTTTTGCTGCCCTAGGTCTTGGAACGACTTCATGGCCACTGCGGTCGAGCTTAGAGCCACCGCCACTCCGAGCACGATGCTATCCGCCACCGGGAAGCCCATCGCCGTGGCAATCAGCCCGACCATACCGCCCGTTAAAGTCATTTGGAGCCCTCCACCGATCAGGGCCACGCGCCAGAGGTGCTTGAACTCGCTCAGGGAGAATTCGATCCCCAGCGTGAACATCAGCAAGACCACCCCGATCTCCGCGAAATTCAGAATCACCGGATCGCCCTTGTCCAAGCCCGTAAACCAAAGCAGGCCGAAGTTACCGATCAGGATTCCACTCAGCAGATAACCCAGAAGCAGGCTTTGCTTGAACTTCACCAGCACCAAAGACACCAACACCGCGACCACCAGTACCAGCGTCAACAATGCGAACAGGGGAGAAATATTCGCCACACTGCTCGCTAGAAATGAACCGATTGATAACATCAGGTCCAGAGTCCTGATTTATCAAGCGAGCGGAAAGCATAAAATCTCTCAAGCGCGCAGAATCGGATAAACCGAGCCATCTTCTCCCTTGATGAAAAGATCCGTCGCACCACGCTTCACATAGCCGAGGGCATAGCGGCCACCCGTGACGGTGACAGGAGAAATGCTGGTGATCTCACCTGCGCCATTCTCCATCATGGCCGGCAAAATCGGCGCATAGCCATCCAGGACAAAGCGCGTGAGCAGCTTGTTTACCTTACCTGCGGATTTGATCCGGGAAATGACCTCCTGGCCGACGTAGCAGCCTTTGTGATAGGATACGTCAGTTGAGTCTAACAACGCTTCCGGCGGCAACATCCCCTCCCGCAACTCCGTGCCCCACGCGGGGATTCGATGGGAGATACGCAGATCCTCCACCGCCGCGGCATCCATCGCGGGAAAGTCGATGACAAGTCCGGCGGGAACCCACCAATCCGTGCCCGCGCCTCCAAAGCGGTCGGACTCGCGTGCGATCACCCCGGGCGGAGCCTGGACCCCGGTGCCAATGAAGTGCAGCAACGAATACCCGCCGGACAGATCCGTGACCTCCACGTCATCGGCGATGAGATAGCGGGTCAGCCTCGCTTCGAGAGCGTCCGCCCACTCCGGCAGGCCAGCGATCCAGAGCACGGCATCCGGCCCCTCGGTGAGGGTGACGCGAAACTGCAGGCGGCCCTTGGCATCGGTCACGCAGGTAGGGAGGGAAATCTTCCCGCCGAGCACCCGGCGCACATCCTGGGTGACCTGTCCGTTGAGAAAACGCACCGCATCCGGCCCGCGGAACTCCAACAAGGTTTGTGGACCGATTTCGATTTTTTGGAACTCACTCACGACTGAATTTGATAAGGCTTTGCCACGGCGGAATAATCCAGATCACCCAGCCCAGCCGCAGTGAGTTCTTCCATCCGTTTTGACACCGCCATGATCGCCGGCGTGTCGAGTTTGGCGGACTCCGCAAGATCTAACATATAACGACTATCCTTGCTCATGTTTGACAACGAAAAATGCGTCTCGAAGTCACCCACCGCCATGGTCGGAAGCTTCATTCCGCTCAGAGTGGAAGAGGATGCGTTCAGGGCGACGGCCTGGATCAAACAATCCGCCGAGACACCAAAACGAGAGGCGATGGCCAGCGATTCCGCCAAGGCCTGCACGGTGCAGGCCGAGACCAGGTTGGTTGCCAACTTGACCACCGTCGCACTGCCGACAGCACCGCAGTGATGGCTGCCTTTTCCTGAAGCACTGAGATAGAATTCCAGCTCGCGTGCCAGGTCCTCATCGCCCCCGATGTAATAGAGCAGTTGGCCATTTGACGCAGCGACTTTGCTACCGGTGAACGGCGCGTCGAGAAACCGGCAAGCACGGGCCGCGCAAAACTGCTCCAGCCACAGGGTGGTTTCCAGATCCAAAGTTGCGTGATTCAAGACAATTTTCCCCGGCGTGAGCGCATCCGCGATCCCGGTGACCACCGATCGGACCGACTCAATATCCTTCAAGTAGAGTGAGATGATCGAAGCCACCTTGACCGCGGCCCCGGCCGTGGCGACCTCACCCGGCAGCCCTTTGGGAGTCCGGTTCCAAGAGGTCACCTTCCACCCCGCCTCAGAAAGGCGGGAGCTTGCACGCGATCCGATGATGCCTAATCCGAGAATGGCAACCGGATTTCCTTCAGGTAAGATCATTGTTGCCGTTGCAATGCGAGTTCCACCAGCTTGTGTGCCTGCTTGCGAATTTCCGCAATCATTTCCACCGTAGGTTCCCTACCCTCTTCCAGCACCATCTCCGTCCGCAGACCGGCAAGCAGATCACGCATCGCCAGATAATTCGGTCGTTCGGAAATCCGTGGCTCCAATCCAGCGACCGATTCCGTGTAGTAATCGGCGATGTCCTCGCGCATCAACTTGCGTGCGCGCTCGACAGAAAACTGCTTCTCCACAGCCACGGTGGATACTTCCAGCGCGCGGATCCAGCCGCCCAATGAAATCAAATGCGCCAAGTCCGCATCCCTCAAAGAGACCAACTCGGCCTCGACATCCCGCTGGGTCGAAGTGAGCTCTTTCTTCAACTGCGCCACATCCTTATTCTTCGCGCTTTCCAACAATCCGGCAGCGTGGCGATTCACGCGGTCACCCGCGCCAAGCGCCTTTCCATACCGGGTAAGGTCCTTGGCTAGCTCTTCCACCTTTTCCAATTGCTCGGCCTGCACGACAAGGAATCCGTCCGCGATCAGAAAACCCAGCTCGATCGCGAGGTCTGCCCGGTCCTGAGACATCCGGGCCGGCATTTTCCGTTCAACCTCCGCAATTGGCAGCGGCATCAAAAACTGCAGGGTGTCAAACAACTTGGAAATCGAAGGTGCCGTGAACTCATTGACCCCTAATTCCTCGCGGACATGGGCGTCATCCATCAGATCCGCTGGGATCTCCCCGCGATTCTGCAGGTTTTCCTCCTGGGCGGATGACGGAAGAACCCATGCGGCCAAGACCGCTAACAACAAGGCACGACTCATGTTCACGGCAAAAGTCTGCCACCAGCCGCAGCATTCCGCAACAGACAAAATTTCCCGGTAGAGTGATCTGCCCCCCGCACAAAACCGAGTGCTGGAATCGAGCGGATCAATCCATTTCCATCCAAGCCCGAGCGCTGCTTTGCGGGTGTGTGCGCCACGCGAAAATTTCCATTGCCAAGTGGGGACGATTCAAGCATCCTCCGCGCGTCGGAAGTGGGAGACGGTGTTTCTCCCAGCAAACTCCTACAATTTTCTTGGGCAGGCGCCCAAAAGCCAAACACCACCTGCGAATTACCAAGCCGGATCTTGGGCGCTTCTCCAGAGCAAATCAACCCGGCGGTATTGCAATCTGGTCGCCTCCCATGACATCTCACAGAGATGCAAGTGAATCACTCGCAGCTTTGCAAAAAATCGCCCCATTTCCAATCCAATCCGCAAACTGCTTGTAAAGCATCCCAACCGCATGGATGCCGAACACCTCTCATTCCAGCAACTTTCCAGTCATCCAATGACGCATGATGAGACCACGAATTTCTCTAAAAGCACCCTTTACCCCTGAACCACTCATGACCGACACCACCCCTTGTTCCTGTCGCTCACTTGAGGCGTTTATTTAATCGAATCGATTCCCGGATGAGCAACCATACCCAAGAGGACGCCCTGCCAAAAGTTCCCGCGACCAAGCGAGTGGCGAAGAAGGCAGCCGCCAAAAAAACCGCTACGAAGGTGGCCGCGAAGGCCGCTGAGGAAACCGCTGAAAAGGTCGCCAAGAAGGCGCCCGCCAAAAAGTCCGCCGTGAAGAAGGTGGCCGCCAAGAAGGTCGCGAAGGCCGGCGTAGCGCCAACGGATTCCGTCATTGTCAGCGCGCCACCTGAAGTTCTTGCCACGGCGTCCAAGCCAGCGGCAGCGCGAGCCACGCGCGCGAAAAAGGTCGCCACCGAAGCTCCAGCCGCTGCACCTGCGGAAACGCTCGCATCCAGGGCTCCAGAAAGTCAGCCGCCCGAAGCACAGGCCCCACGCCGCATCGGCCGGGTGCCGGGTGGCGGCCCGACAGTCGCACGCGAGGCTCCTGCCCCGCCGCCGGCATCCACTCCATTTCCACAAACGCAGAATCCGGCTCCGGAATCAACCGCAGCGCCTATCCGCGAAAACCACGCCCCTGCCCAGGGACGCGACGAGAACGCTCCGCAACGGGAAGGCCAGGAGCCGCGTGAGAGCCGCAGCAAGCGCCGCCGTGAAAAACGCAAACGCCGTAAAAACGAGCGCCAAGGCCAAGGCGGACCACCTCCCCAAGGCCAGCAGAATCACCAAAACCGTCGGCGCCACGAAGGCGGCGGCCATGGTCAGGCCCCATTCCCGCAAGGCAATGACGCGGATGATCGCCGCCCGGCCCTGCTGTCCGGCCCGAGCATCGAAGCGAATGGCCTGCTGGAACTCGCGCCCAAGGGCTTCGGCTTCCTGCGCATTCCCGGAAAAAACTTCGAACAAGCCCGTGACGACATCTTCGTCACTCCGGAGACCATCCGGAAGTTCAACCTCCGGCTTGGCCAGTGGATCCACGGTCTCTATCAGACAGGACCACGTGGCCCACAACTTGTCGAGGTCACACAAGTCAACGACTTGCCACCGGAAGAAGCCGCCAAGCTGCCGCATTTCGACGAACTCAAGGCGATCAACCCGACGCGCCGCATCAGTTTCGAGACCAAGCCCGAGCGCTTCACCACCCGAGTCGTGGACATCATGGCACCGGTGGGCCGTGGCCAGCGCGGGCTGATTGTCTCTCCTCCGCGTTCGGGCAAGACGACCCTTCTGCTGCACATGGCGGAGGCAATCCGTGAAAAATATGATGAAGCCATCCACCTGATGGTGGTGCTCGTCGATGAACGCCCGGAAGAGGTTACCGAGTTCCGCCGCGCCCTTCCCGGTGTGGAGATCTATGCCAGCTCGAACGACGAACAGGCACGCAGCCACACCCGCATCGCGGAGATCGCGATCGAGCGCGCCAAGCGCTTGGTCGAAGCGGGCCGGGACGTCTTCCTAATCATGGATTCCATCACCCGGCTGGCCCGTGCCTATAATGGCAACATGAACAACCGTGGCCGGGGCACCGCATCGGGCGGCCTCACCATCGGTGCGCTTGAAGTGCCACGCCGGCTCTTCGCCGCAGCGCGAAACACCCGGGGCGGCGGATCGCTCACGATCATGGCCACCGCCTTGATCCAGACGAACTCCCGTGCCGATGAAGCGATCTATATGGAATTCAAGGGTACGGGAAACATGGAACTCGTGCTCGACCGGAAAATCGCGGAAAACTATATCTATCCGGCAGTTGATATTTTCAAATCGGGAACGCGGCGCGAGGAGTTGTTGCTTGCGGATCACATGCTTCACAAGATCCATCTCATCCGCCGCGGACTCTCCGGGCACCGCCCGGCCGAGGCCATGGAGCGCTTGCTGTTCTTCCTCAAGAAATTCCCTAACAACCCACAAATGCTTTTGGAGATCAAGGGTTGAGCGGAATCCACTTCCGCGGCACCTCTTAAAAAAGCCACAGGTTGGACAAACCCAACCTGCGGCATGATTTTCAGAATCGCTTCCGGGGCTTATTCAACCGGCGGGCCGGAGCGTCTGGCGCCGCCTTTTCTGCCGTGATTGGGCGGACCATCAGGCCCGTTCGGACCATTTCCCATACCGGGAGGCGGGAGTTCCTCACCGGCGTCGCGCGCGGCTTGGATTTCCCCCTTGTCAAGCTTACCATCTTTGTTGGCGTCGTATTTGGCGAGCATCTCCTCGTGGCGGGCTTTCATGGCCTCACGCATGGTGGCCTTTTCTTCATCGGAGAGCTTGCCGTCCTTGTCCGTGTCGAACTTCTCGAGCATTTTCGCCCGGAAAGCTTCGCGTTTTTCCTCCATTGCAGCGCGCATGGCCTTCCGCTCGTCCGGAGAGAGCTTGCCGTCCTTGTCGGCATCGAACTTTTCGAGCATGGCGGGTGGAATCTCGCGCTGTGGACGATCCGGGCGCGCTGGCTTTTCCTGGGCCACAGCGAAGGCACAGGACGCGAGCAAGGCGCTTAGAGTTACAAATGAGGTGGTTTTCATGGTCGGCATTCAGTTGGTGTTTCGGGTTCAATTGGCATTGATACCTGACCATTCAACCACGGGCCTCAAAAAAGGTTGCGGGGCAAATAGCGGATTAAGTTGCCACGGGCGTCCTGGCCGTCTTGGATTCCCGCACAATGGCCGACGTTCCGACGCCTCCACCTCCATCCAAAGCCCTCATTCTCGTCCGGCGCAGTGCCAGCACGGTATTCCTCTGGGCCCTTGTCACCGGGATTTTCCTGAGCAGAAACTCATGGGGATTTCTCGGGTTGATCGCCGCGCTGACGATCATCGCCACGATCGAGTATTTCAGAATGCTCAAGGCAGCATCGATCCAATGCTTCCCGCGCTTCGGAATCATTCTAGCAGTTCTTTACAGCGCCGGGGTGTATGCATTTTTTCTGAGCGGAAAATCAACGATTCCGCAGGACTATGATGATTTTGCATTTTTCCTCGCGGTTGCCGGTCCATTCATGCTTCAGCTACGCCACCCCATCCGTGGCATGGAAGGACTGCTGGCGGTCGCGGCAAATCTTCTTGGATTTGTATATATTGCTTTTTTATTCAACTTCGCCGCTAGGGTCACCTTCATGGCCCCGGGAGCGAATGCCGTCCCGGGCATGGTTGGCGGCAGTGGGGCGGTGCTGCTGCTCTGGTTGTTAGCGGTGACCAAGTTCACCGATATGGGAGCCTACATCGTCGGGTCGATGATGGGACGGCACAAGATGATTCCCCACGTGAGCCCGGGGAAAACGTGGGAAGGCTTCGGCGGCGCCCTGATCTTCGCGCAGTTGGCCGCCTGCGGACTCTATCTGCTGTTTCCCGAGCAACTGGCTTGCCTGGCGGGCTGGAAACACGTCATCGCGCTGGGCTTCATCCTCGCCATCCTCGCTGTGGTCGGCGATCTAGCAGAAAGCGTGCTCAAGCGCTCGATCAATGCCAAGGACTCCGGACGCATCCTTCCCGGCATCGGCGGCTCGCTGGATCTGATCGACAGCCTCTGCTTCACGGCTCCGGCCCTGTATTTTTACCTCCGCGTGATCCTGCTGCCCTCGCTATGAATCCCCCTTTTGCAAAACGCAGGGTCGTGCTTCTCGGCTCCACCGGCTCGATCGGCACCTCGACTCTCAAGGTGGCACGGGAGATGCCCGGCGAGATCGAAATCATCGCTCTGGCAGCGTCACGCAACATCGAGACCTTGGCCGCCCAAGCACGCGAGACGGGCGTCAAGCATGTGGCGATCTATGACGCATCGTTGGAGAACTCGCTGCGTGCGCTGCTTCCTCACGGAGTGAAAATCCATGTCGGTCCTGAGGGACTGAGCGAGTTGGCCACGCTGGCAGAGGCGGACATCGTGCTCATCGCCATCGTTGGCACGGCTGGACTGCACCCGGCACTCGCCGCCATCGAGGCAGGAAAAGATCTGGCGGTGGCCTCCAAGGAAATCCTGGTGATGGCCGGCGAGGTCATCACCACCGCCGCCGCCAAACGCGGCGTGAATTTGCTTCCGGTCGATAGCGAGCACAATGCGATTTTCCAGTGCCTGGATGGCTACTCAGGCAGCCGGAGCGACGTATCCCGGCTCATACTGACCGCATCCGGCGGCCCATTCCGGGAGTTACCGGCGGCGGAAATCCCCCAGGTGACGCTTGCCCAGGCGCTCAAGCACCCCACCTGGGTGATGGGAGCGAAGATCACGATCGATTCCGCCACGCTTTTTAACAAAGGCTTGGAAATGATCGAAGCGCGGTGGTTGTTCGGCATCGAGATGGAGCGCATCGAAGTGGTGGTCCACCCGCAGAGCATCGTGCACTCGTTGGTTGAGTTTGTGGATGGCTCAGTGCTCGCGCAGCTCAGCCGTCCTGATATGTGTTTCCCGATTCAATACGCGCTCACCTGGCCACGGCGGCTGCGAGGTGGGCTGCGGCCGCTCGATCTTGCAAACATGGGCAAACTGGAGTTCGAGGCGCCGCGCAGCTCGGACTTCCCGGCTCTGGACCTGGCCCGGCGCGCGGGGTCCGTGGGCGGCACTCTGCCTGCCATTTACAATGCCGCAAACGAAGTGGCGGTGGAGGCTTTCCGGGCGGGGGAGATCTCATTCCCAGGCATTTGGCACTGCGTGAGTGCCGCAATGGATGCGCACCACGTCATGCCCTCAGACACGCTGGACGCGGTGGTCACTGCAGACCAATGGGCCCGTGAGACCGCATCCCAATTTATCAGCCGATTTTCCTGAGCGGTTTTTTCAGGTTTCCTCCCGCCCGTTTTGCCCACTACAGTCCTGCCCATGAACCGCCTGCGCTGCCTCGTCCTCCTCTCATCGCTCCTCTTGTGCACCGATGGCGGCGCAAGTCCGGCCGAGGCGCAGCGGATCGAAAAAACCTACCAGGCCGCCATGGACAAGTGGTCCTTGGAAATGCGCATCGCCACGAGTTTGGAAGCGCAGGGAAAAGTCTGGAAAAGCCGGCCGGACGCCACCCCCTTTGCCCGGCAGATGTGGCAGGCGATCTCCCAGTCCCTCGATCAGGAATGGACGCTCGGACCTGCCGCTTGGTGGATCCGCACCACGCCGGGACTGTTGGCGACGGATGCCAATGGCAATCCCAGCCCGGTCTTCGCCCAGGAAAACGACATGCTCCGCAAGGCGCTGGAAACCCATCACCTGAAGAGCCCCAAACTCATCCCGGTGTGCGCCGCGCTTGGATTCAGCCCGGACCAGCGCGCACTATCCTTGTTAGACAAAATCCAAGCCAGTCACCCGGACCGGAAAACCCAGGGCGTCGCCGCGCTGGGTGCCGCCATGCAGCTGAGAAACCTCGGGGACGACAGCGAGATCATGCGCCGACGCTTGAACTACCTCCGCAAGGCGATCATCGACAGCTCGGACGTGGAGCTTGATGGAACCTCGGTGGCCAAGCTCGCAGAAGATGAGCTCTATATCATCCGATTCCTCACCAAGGGCAGAATCGCTCCCGATCTGGTGGGGGTGGACTCGGCGAACCGCCCGCTCTCCCTCTCAAGCCAACAAGGGAAGGTGATCATGCTGATCTTTTGGAACAGCAATGTGGCGGATGCCCAGCGCGTGGTGGAGATCACCAGCGCCCTTGAAAAACGCCACGCAAATCGACCGTTCGCGATCATGGGCGTGAACAACGACACACTCGAAAAGCTCCGGGCGCTGCAGGCGGATGGCACGGTGCCTTGGACGAATTTCTCAGATCCGGAAAACCGCCTGGCGAGAGAATACCGAGTCGGCTCCTGGCCTGTGGTTTACGTGTTGGACGGCGAGCGCAAGATCCACTACTCCGGCCCTCCGGGATCCTTCGCCAGCCTGACCGCCGAGGCGCTTCTTGCCGAGGCCAAGCCATCGAAGACCGAGTGAGTGGATCACCATTTCCCCAGCACCGCAGAGACCGTCAACACGCTGATCTCACCCGCACGCACCATTTTTTTCCCTACCGATGCCTGGGGAAAATCCGCCTCAAGGCAGGGAGAATCCTGAGGCGTCGCGGCGAGAACTCCGCGATTGGGAATCACGATCATCCCCTGCGCCACCTTGCCACCCCACGGGTCGATGTAACGGATCGACAAGGACCGCGAGCCTGCGCTTGGTTTTCGAGGAACCGCGATGACCGTGACAAAGTGCGCATCCAACACCACCCACTCCGCCGCCTTGCCCTCATGACGGCGGAGGGCGTAGCGGCGCAGGCTGATGATCGGTGGAAAACCTCGGGCGAGCGACTCATCGAGGCGCTTTTGAGTTCTGAGCAAGAGTTTTTCCTGAGTCTCCCGCTGGCCGCTGAACAAAACCTCGTGCTCGAGGGTGGGTAGGAAATGCGGCTGCTTGATTTCGTTTCCGATGTCGCACAAGTCCGCCAGATTGACGCCATTCTTGGACCACCGCGGCCGTCCGGTGATGGTCTTGGACGGTCGCATTCCGTATTCGCGGATGATGGTATAGATCCGCTGTCGGTCAGTCTCGCCCGAGATCGTGCGAGTGGCCCGCTGCCAATCTTGATTCGCGAACCGAAACGAATTGAGGAGCGCGGCCGGCCCACAGGCATTGCCGGAGACGAGCAACTGGTTCGCCGGCTGGCTCCCCAGGTTCTGTGCCTCCCGAAGCAGCGGCTCGGCCGCAGTGGTCAGACAAAACGCCAGGAACAAACTACTGATTACCTGCGGGAGCATAAGTGATACGATTACGGTCGTTGGACGGCTTCACATCACGGAGCCCACCGGAAAGCCTCACCGTGGATTCGAATTGCAATGGCACCGCAGACGTGGGGATGGGCACCGTGATCACCCTGACCTGCCCCACATCCAGACTGGTGACATTGGAGCGCACCACGCCGGCTGAACTGAAAATTTCCACACCCGTATTGACCAGGCGCTCCGTCCCACGGTTCTGCACCAAGACCTCTAACTGACCGTTAGGATATTGAGAGCTGGCCGCGATTTGTCGCTGGGACGCCACTGCGGCATCGTAGATTCCCGGAGTCTTTCCGTTCACCACCCGTCCCAAGTCCACCATGCCAGCACCCAAGGCAGAATCCCTACCCGCAGTGCCGCCGTCATTGAGGTAAGAAAAAGCCACGTCCGCCACCTGCCGCATCGTGAGATTCTGATTGCCGGGGAAGCTCTTCACCGCCGCCAAGACCCCCGTCACGATGGGTGCGCTGAACGAAGTCCCGCTCACACTCGCCGCCTGATCATTGGTCCACGCCGCATTCACCCCATAGCCGGGGGCGGAGACATCCACTTGCTCGCCGGTGTTAGAAAACTGTAGATGATTGCCCAGCTTGTCCACCGCGCCCACCGCGATGACTCCGTCGTTTGCCGCCGGAAAGGAAACGCGGTCCACTCCGTTATTCCCCACCGCCGCGACGATGAGCGCCCCTCGGGCATTCGCATACTCGATCGCATTTCTCACAAGCAAGCTGTCTCCGAATCCACCGAGCGAGATATTGATCAAGCTTGCGCCGGCATCCACCGCCGCGACGATGCCTTGGGCGATGAGGAAACTATCCGATTGTCCGAGATCATTGGCGATCCGGATCGAATAAATCTCCGCCCCCGGAGCCACGCCCGGCGTGAGTGAATTCTGGCCGATGACCATGGAAGCCACCGCCGTGCCATGTCCGTTTTGCTTGCTGGGGTCCGAAGGGAGACCGACGAGATTGAGAGAGACGATTTTGCTGGAAAATGCCGGGCTCGACAGCACGCCCGTGTCCAAAATCGCAACCCGCACGCCAGCCCCCCAGGTCGAATGATCGCCGGTGATTCCTAACCACTCAAGCAGTCCAGCACCCAGCGCCACCGCATCCGCCTGCACCGCTCCATTTGGCAGGCTCGGGACATCCACGGGAAAAACCAAAGCCGCCTGCTCCTCACCGAGTAGAAGCGGCGTCAGATCATCCATGCTACTGAATCCAATTCTCAAAGCGTTGAGAGCATCGAGCCGCCCCAGCACCGAGACGACTGATCCGGCCCGTTTCAAAAACGCCTCAAGCGCGGCTTGGTCCTTGAAAACGAGAACCCGCTGGTTACGCAAAGCACCCGCCGCCGTTGCTTCCGTATCCGACTGGAACGCAGGATCCCGCAACTCGCGACGGAGCTTGGGTGGCTCATCGTCATCGAGGCCATGGCGCACAGGTTTCCGGGCGGATTCCGAAGAAGCCCCTTTGACCACGGGCCTCGGTGCCGCCGTGCCAGCCAACCAATAGCCGAGCCCTGCCACCAGAGCGAAACCCAGGATCAAGAGTGGCAAGCGAACTTTCATTGCCCTGAAACTACCCCAAAATTCGGGATCGACACGGAAAAAAGTGATTTTCACCGCACAAGTGCTGGATTCGAGGGAGATCCGCTTCATAAGTTCCGCCATGCCGCCATCCACCTCATCCAACCTGAATGCCGGGCGCTGGTATCTTGCCATACTCGGCTTGGTCGTGGCCCTCATTGGCGGCTTGTTCGTATGGTTACTGGCAAGAAGCTTTCTCAGGGCCAGGGAAATGAGAACTTGGCCGGAAGTCCGCTGCATCATCCTTTCCTCGGAGGTCGAGGAGCGGCGGCATGATAGCAACTCGCCCCTCGAATACCGTCAGAACCTCAGCTTCGGCTACGAGTGGCAAGGCGAGTCCTACACCGGTGATCATCTTACCCTGCGGGGAAATCCATGGTCGTCGAAACGCGAGCTCGCCGAGGCCCGCGTGGCGAAGTACCCCGTCGGGCAGATCATCACCTGCCGCATCGACCCGCAGAACCCGGGCTTTGCCGTGCTCAAACCTGACTCGCTCGGGCCCGGCTACTCGATCTGGTTTCCCGGACTCTTCGTCATCGGCGGCTTGGGCATCACCTTCCGGGCGATTACTGGAAAAAAGGCCATGAACTCTGCAAAGCGAGCTGACTGAGGATTGATCAGATGGAGTCACGAGGGATTGCGCCCCATGAACCTTCCCTACCGGCGGGCATGCAGTTTTACGCATCCGGCAGTTAGATCAGCCAATCCGTGATGTTGGGAATACCAAGCTGGCACTCCCCTCCGCAAAACCGCGCTTGAGTTGCTTGTAGGGGCGTCTCTGTGAGCGCCCAAGCG
>CALMKO010000449.1 GCA_937867415.1 uncultured Verrucomicrobiota bacterium
GTGGGAGACGCGATTGGGGCTCTCAATGCGTCATTGCCGTTGAGCTTGTTGATCGCCGTTAGAATACTGTCCGTCGCTGCGACAGTCCCTGTAGTAGACGCATAACCTGTTAAGAACTTTCCAGTCACCGTTCCCGCTGCAATCGCGGTCGCACCCTGCGTTCCAGTGACATCACCCGCAAGCGAACCGGTGAAACTCACCGCGCTGGTTGCCGTCGTCGCATTACCAGTCAATGGGCCGCTGAAGGTTCCCGTAGTGGTTCCGGCGAGGGTCAGCCCCGAAGCGAGCTGGGAATTGCCCACAGCTCCGTCAGCAATCGCCGAGTCCGTGAATGCGAGCGTCTTGCGGGCCGGATTCGCTGAGTTGTTAGTTAGATAAAGATTGGTGCCATCAAACTCCACCGCCCCGAAGACCGCAGCGGTTAAATTCGTGCCCGTCGCGAGCCGCAGCGGTGCCGCCGCCGCGCTGCCCGCAGGCAAGGTCACTGTCCCACTGAAGGTTGGCGAAGCCAAATTCGCCTTCAAATTCAGCGCCGTTTGTTGCGAAGCCGAGACCGGCTTACTCGCATCGGATGTGTTATCAACATTTCCCAAACCCACCATGGTCGCGGTGACACCACTCACCGTCCCAGTGAAGGCAGGAGACGCCAGAGGCGCCGTTAGATTACTGTTGCCATGAAGTTTCCCAATCGCCGAAAGGATACTATCATCTGCCGAGAGCGCGCCGGTGCCGGATGTGAAACCAGTTAGACGTTTGCCTGTGACGGTGGTGTCTGCGATGGCGGTTGCGTCTTGTGCGCCCGTCACATCGCCTCCGAGGAGCCCCCCAAAAGTATCGGCAGCGAGCGCCTCCCGCGCGTGAATGGCATAAGGCACCGCAGCCAAAAGTTGATCGGGTGTGATTTTTTGAAAGCCCTTCAGCCCATCGTTAAACCAGACCCGTAAGCGCACATCGGCGTGCTCGAGGGCGCTGGGAGAAACCGCCGCCATGTTTGCCAACGCGGTGTTTCCAAGTTGCACCGCGTAAAGTCCTTTCACAACCGCCAGGGTGACCGCTGCGGTGGGCTCAGAACCCGCGACGCTAGTCATATCATTACTCCAATAGGTGACAGTGCCGCTTGAATTCACAAAAGCGAACTTGAATTGCCCGTCACCATCGAAGTTCACGCCTTGCACGGCGATGCGACCTTGGTGATTCAGCCCCTGAGGCAAAGCTGCCGACGCATTGCAAAACAACAACGCCGCAAAGACGGCGCAGCATGCGATCAAGCAAGGGTGAAACTTCTGATAGATCATTGCGTTAAAGGAGGAAGGGTGTTAGGGATTCGCCCCAAGCTGGGAGCACCCTGCACGGCTGGCGGTGGCTCGAGAGCTCCCCGCGTAAATCCCCTGCCGGAAGCAGTCGCATAAATCGTTGAATCTGATTTACTGAACATCAGCTTCATCGCTAATTGCGGAGATTGAAGTAGTTCAACGCTCTTCGGGTCATGGCGAAACCAACGTGGCACATCCTCACCAAGCCGGGCTTGAGTCGCGGCCGCAAGACCAAAGGCATTATCATCTCGCAGATATCGAATCAGGCTTGGTGAAGCTTCCACGACCAAAAACCACTGCCACCGCTGCAAACCACCCGCGTCGCACCACTCGTAGCGCACGGCGTTGACAATTTTATCGTCCGCCTCCGGTCGTCGCCAAAAGGCTTTTTTAAAGATCTCCTCAGCTCCAGTAAGCGTTAGCGTGGGTGGTTGCCCCTCCCAAGTCACAGTCGCAGGCACCTGAGCAGCAGACGATTTTGAGACGCCCCCCCCATCCGGCCGGAGAGACAACCACACCTCAACCAGGATGATTGGGATTAAAGGCAAAAAAAGTTTTTTCATCAATGGGGAGGTTTAAAGACTAATTTCCGCAAAGTTGCACAAGCAGGTTTTGATGAAACCACCCAAAACCATGACAAATCCGCACCCAAGACCTACCGCCCCCACATTCTATGGACGACGATGACGTCAGCGATCCCTGCAAATTTTTTCCTGTGCGCTTCATCAGTTTCCGGAATGCGAGTAGGTGCGTAGGAACAATTGAATGTCCGTGACACTGGCGACAAAACGGTTCAACCCCTCGCGCTCATCACTGAGTAGCGTGTAAGCCGGAATGACGATCTTCCACCGTGTGTTCCAGACACTGCGCCCGACCAAGCGAGTGTTGGTGTATTCCGTCGGTACCGAGCTGTAGAAAAACGCGGGGTCGCTCACAGGACGGAACGCCTGATGCTTGCGCATGATCCACGGTTGTTCACTAAGAGTTCCGTTAGCGTCGAAAAATTGGGTGCTATTGAAGGACGAAGCGCCAAGATTGTAAGGCAACGGCAACGCTTGGTCATGCACCGTCCAACTGCGGAGCGTGTTGGTATCGCCCAGCGGCGGCGCCAACATCAGGTCATTTCCACATGGTATTAGGTAGACGTATGGGGTCGCCTTTAAGGCATTGGCGGCGTTCGTTCCGGTGTTCGTCGCCCCCGGCATACCGAAAAGATAAGGATCCATGCCGACGTAACCTTTAAGAACAATCCCCGCACTACTGATCTTGGTGGCATAGCTACTCGGCGAGTAGGCATGATCGCCGGCTGCACCCGGCAGGCCAAAGAAATTGTTGATCTGATCAATGGTGGTTCCGAAAGGAATCACGATCCCAGGCGCAGCCGTGCCATCTGCCTTTTTCAAATTGTTACAGTATCTCGCCACATCGGGATCCGCCATCAAGTTGGACACGATGTATTGCTGCATGGTTTGTCTCCAGGCATCGTCGTCGCTGGTCTTGGAAGGATCATCCTGAATCCGGAACAATTCCTGCCGCAGGCTGAAAAGCGTGCCGTAAGGGTCCGGATTGTTGATGCCCAAGCGGCCCTCCGCCACGGAGAAATCCGCACTGAGCTGCGCCAAGGTTCCAGCAAGGCCCGCATCGCCCAACGTGCTGACAGTCGCCTGTGGCAAATTATCACTGAGATCACCCAAGGCTCGCGATGAAACGATGTCTGCAATGACCGCTTGCCCCGCCGCAGTTCCTAACAAACCAGTCTCGTAGTCATAGCTTTTTGCAGCGAGATAAGTGTAACGTCCTGCTAGATCAAACAAGGTGCGGTATTGCTCAAGCGCCTCATTGCGGAAAGTCCGGAAAGTCAAATCCTTGGTGCGATAGCCGGTGATCTTAGCTGCCGCACGCTGGCGGAAACTCTCGCGGTCGGTCAGCACGTTTTGCCCTTCGACTAACACATTGCGCAAAGCCTCGTTGGAGCGTTGGAAGTCAGTGGCAAGCTGCGCGGCTTCGAAACGCACGTTGAGTAGATCACGATACAATTGCTCGAACTCATAAATTTGCTGCTTCTCCTCATAACTAAAGCTGATTGCTTCTATCACCGCATCCATGAGCATCACCGAAGCATTGATCGGAGCATTGAGCGCGCCGCCAGAGCGTGAGAAGGCCAGCCCACCCAAGGACAACACCTTGCTGGTCACCACGGCCGATGTTTTGATGGCGCCCTTGGCTGGAGCCCCCGCAGAGTTCGCCAAGCCGACCGTATCAGGGACCGCCTCGGCCACGGCTTCCGCAGTTTCCTGGGCCGCTGAGGCCGCCTCTTCCGCAGCCTGAGCCGCACCTTCCAACGCCGCTTGAGCCGAGAACAAGGCGGTGGAAGTGGCAATCCCTGTGCCGCGCGCTGCGTAAATCCCAATATGCGAGTTTAGCATTTCTTGATACAAATCATGCTCCCGCTTGAAGCGGGTGTAGAGCACTTGCAAGTTTTGATTGCACTCCATGAATGCCAGTTGCGCCTGATAACAATCTAACAATGCTTGCTGCAAGCGCCCCGTGGTTGCCCTCTGCCCAAACGAACTACCACCCCATTCCGTGGACCATTGCACGAATCGGTTAGGCTGTAAGGTGACCGTTTTGAGCACGCTTTTTTCCGGTGTTCTACCATCCTTGGTGATATCAGATAGGCTGTTACCCGTGAAACTGGCGATCTGCGTGGGAACATGGATCGACATCTTCACCGCAGTTCCAGTCTCAACCAAATCCGTTGGCCGATCGACGACAAACCAGTTTTGAATGTCCGGCCCCTCGTAATCTTGTGAGTAGGTTTTTCCCACGCCGACATCTCCGCCATACGGCGTGCCAAAAATATCAATGAGCTGACCTGTGAAGGCATCCTCTTGATCAACAATGGCAGTGTTAGAATCGCTGATCTGGTTTTCCTGATTTCGGAGCAACCGAGTCATTTTGGCAGCTTGATTGAAGGCTCCTTTGGCATTCAAAGTCGCTCGCAACGCGCGACTGTAGATTTGCTCGAAATGAGATTCTCCCGCTTGCAACCTAGAGGGCGAGATATCAAATGCGATGGCTCCCGGGCTGAGGCCCAGCGGATTGAGACGGGCGTTTGCGTTGTCGATGGTATTCTGAAGATCACTGGCAGCGCTGACCAATTGGTCAAGCTCCGGCACGGTGGTGCGATCGATGATTTGCACGCCGCTGTGGTTTGGGTTGGTATCCTTCTCGGGCAACATGGCATTTCCAGCAGCCCAGTTCATGAAGCTTCCTTGCGCACTGCGTGAAACCCACTCGTCCAACGATTGATGGCGGGCGACACCGCTGCGCGGGTTGACTTTCCCATCGCGGAACTGACTCCAACCGCTGGCCGGATCATCTTGATAATTTTCACGATAAGTCAGACTCACAATTTGTTTGGCAGCCACCGCCATATTCGCGGCAGCAGCAGCGAACTTCCGCTCGTCCTTGTAATCGATCTGTATGGATTGCCCGAGCACCGTGACATCCTCGGCCGAAGTGGTCCATGTGAAGAAAGGATGGGTCAATAGTTTATAGTAACCCTTCAGTGCAGTAAGGTAATGGCCATAAGCGTCACCATGCCCCTGCGGAAACATTCGCTGAGCATCCGCCGCATCCACCACCCCGTTGGCCGTATCACTCCCAGTTTTCTCAAGGATATTGTAGTTGGTCGCATAGAGCACTTCGCCACTGTTGATTCCGCGAGTGTAGTTCCACCACAAGCGGTTGTAAGCGGGCGACGTGCCAGTACCCGGATTGACAAAATCATCCCGACCTCTGAGCAAGGCAAGCTCCTCATCCAACGAGCTCGCCACCTGACCCTCGAAGGAGAATCGGCTGGTATTGACCTCGGTGACCGTGGTTTGGTCATCGATCGAAATGGTTGGATTCGCCGCATCGGCATAGGCTTCATTACCAAGAATCGTATAGAGATCATTGAGGTATCCAGCCGCGAGAATCAAGGCGCTATTCGATGAAGTGAAGTCAATGTTAGATCCAATGGTGAAGTTTTTACCACGATTAAGCACTGTTTCATAAATCTCTATTAGCCCGACATCATTGATATTATCCAAATTCAACGCAATATCACCTTCCCAACGCTTGCCAGCCTGAGTGAGCAGGGAAACATCCGTGTTGATCTCATTGTTGTAGAGATCACTCATGCGCTGGTTAAAGGGGGTGATTTTTGCAAGCACCCGCTTGATCCAGCCCTCAACGAGCTTCGGCGACATCCAATCCGACCACACACTGTCACCAATCTTGCGGTAGGCCATGGTGAAATAGGTGTCTCCCATCAATACTGCTGGGTTGCTGATAGTCGCCGTCGGCGAACCACCAACCAAGATACCGTTAGTCAAGTTACCACTCGGTTTAATCCAGTAATTGGTGTCACCTGCGATGTTGATCGTATTGAGCGGAGCCGCGACGGTGACCGTAGGCACACTGCCATATCCACTGCCGCCGTTGGTGATGCTGAAACTGGTAACCGTGCCATCCGAAACAGTCGCTGTGGCAGTCGCAGTGGTGCCACTGGGCGGCGCGGAAATGGTGACAACTGGAGCGGGTGCGCCATAGCCAAATCCTCCTGAACTCACGGAGACAGCGGCTACCCGGAAATTCAACGCATTGCCAACCGCCGTCGGCGCGGTAGTGCCAGTGCTCGTGCCGCCGGAGAAAGTCAGGGTCGGCACGCTCAGATAGCCGCTGCCTGGTGAGGTGATCAAGATCCCACTCACGGTGCCGCTGGTGCCGGCACTCAGCACTGCCGTGGCGGTGGCGGCCTCCGTCGCGCCGCCTCCGGTAATCGTGATCGTCGGCGCTACGGTGTAGCTTCTATTACCAGGCGTGAGTGTGAAGCTAGCAGCGGTGACGCCTAACGTGGCGGTGGCCGTGGCCGCTGTGCCATTGAGCGGCGGACTGGTGCCATTGGTTGGAAATCCATAGCGCCACTGAAATTCATACAAATCAGGACGTCCTGCGTAATCGCCGCTGTGGCGCAAGGTGACCTGCTCGTCGAGAGGGTTGCTCGAGAGCAAAACCTTCAAGTCGCCGGTGTGCAGGGAAGAATCAACCTTGAGAATCTGCATCGAAATCGGCGTCCCGGCATCGGTGAACGCCTCGCCATTTTCAAACACCATGGTGACATACCCCGTTCCCTTGCCTGTCGCGCTCAGCGCATAGCTGTCCACCGCCGTGTCGGGATCAGTGATATCCGCCAGCGCGCTCTTATCAAAAACGCGGCTATCCTTTGATTGATCCACCACATAGGTGCCTGGAACATTCGGGTCCTCGCTGAAGGTTTCAAAGCGCGTGCTCAAAGCATCGATGGCGGCATCCCAAGCACCTTTGTTGGCCACATCCGTGGCGGGACAAAGATTTTTCAACTCCGCAAGATCGGCAGGCCCCAACACATTTAGATTGAGGTAATCCTCACCAGCGATTTCATCCACAAACTCACCCTTGAACACGAGCGCTCCATCGCGCCCAACATTGACATCGAGATAAAACCGTTGCTGCAAATGAGGCGGGAGTTTTTGGAAGTAGGTCTTCCCCGCGTAGTCGCTGGTTAGCACCGTGGCGGGCAACGTTTTCAATCCGCCGGTCCCACCTAACAAGAATGTCTTGGCGCGGGTGGCATCATGCAGGGTGACGCTGTTTTTATCGATTCCGGTGTTGGCGATGGATTGTTGATAGTAAACCTGCGCGCTGGTAGAGCCACGCACTTGCGGCAGCGCCCCGGCGATCTCGCTCGCCTTGGCCAAGGTCAACGTTTGGGCGGTCTTTAACACTGGCACGATCTTCTGCTGTGCGATTGGCAGGGTCACATCGTCCGGCCACTTCGGGGTGTAGCTCAGGGTGACAGGAACGCCGCTGCCGGTATCAGCAATGAAGGGCATGATCGTGCCTGCCGCAGGCTGCGCCGCTAGCGGGACACCTGGCAGAAAGAACCCATCACGCGAGTTATAGTAAAACCGCATGCCGAAGGAAACCGGCGGTGCAATGCTCACCAGCGGCGCACTGCTGTAACCCGAACCTGCATTGGAGATCGTGATGGAAGTGACACAAAACCCGTTCGCGTTCCCCACACCCGTTGGTGCCGTGCCTGCCGCCAGCGTAGTGCCGCCGCTGAAGGCGATGCTAGGTGCCGTGGTGTAGCCGGTGCCATTTTGGACCATCGTCACTCCCGTCACGAGGCCATTGCTGAGCACTGCGGTCGCCGTCGCGCCGCTGCCACCACCACCTGTGATGGCCACCGTTGGTGCTACGGAATAGGTCCGCGTGCCACTGGTGATCGTAAAACTGGCGGCACTCAGCCCGCCCAAGGTCGCGGTGGCCGTGGCGGTCGTACCGCTTGTCGGCGGGGCGACAGAAACTACGGGAACCGTCGTGTAGCCAGCTCCTCTTGCCGAGACGCTGATCGTATTGACGGCCCCACCACCAGAAATCGTCGCCGTGGCGGCAGCGCTGGCCTTCGCGTGGGCACCGCGGTAGGTCCAGTCATAGCCTTGGCGATCACGGAAGGTGAAACTCGCATACGTCGCTGGCACCCCTGCCCCACTGGCCAGATCCGGAACCCTAGCGACCTCGTAATTCAGCACATCTCCGCTGGAATCCAAAGCCGGTGGCAAGGCTGCCAGCGGCATCGGCGGCTGAGCTTTGGTTCCGGCAATCGCGTTGTAGGTCAATGGATAGGCGAAATTCGAGCGCACCACCTTGTAGGCATCGATGCTCGGCCGCGAGTCGCTCGGATCGGTGTAAGCCAGCAACACGAAAGGCTGCGAGGAAGTGGCCGCACGATTCAAATCATCGCGCAACGCGTAGGCACGCCCCGCCACTATCAAGGCATGCTCTTCGTTGGGATTAAAGCCAATCTGCGTGCTGTCGTTTTGCACGTAGAGGTTGCCCAATTGCTGAGACGGGCCAAGATCCCCAGTGCCAAGACCCGAGGCGATCACAATCTCCCGCTGAGCCGGGCTTGTCGGATAGACCACCGTGTAACGCCCAACCACCGATGGTAGATAAAACGGAGCAAATTTCGAACTCGGCGGAATGACTTTCTTGAACCACCACACCTTCAGTTCGTCTTGGCCGGGTAAAGCATTGACGGGAATGATTGCGCCCTTCTCAGCGGCTTGGACGCCCACGCTGAAGGGATCAATGTAACCGGCCGGATAATAGTTAGTCCCGCTGGCGATGTAACCCGCGACTGAGTAAGCATCGCTCGGCGGGACCAGGCGCTCGCCGACGTTGACAGTAGCGGTTAGATCCGCCACCCCGTCCGCATTTCGATCGATGATGGTGCTGACTGCAGGCACTCCGTTGAGCGGCCCCGGACCGTCTGGATCCACCACCGCGACGCTGCCTAGCTTGTTCTCGGATTGAATGTAAAGCGGCACATACCACGGTGCCCCTCCGCCGCTAAATTTCAAAAGGCTTCGGTTGGTCTTATCCGTGGATCTGGTGAAATCAACCAGCAAATGCTGAGACAAAACATCAAGGCTTGTCTCGCTTTCCGCTGGGTCATCTTGGAAAATCACCTCCGGCAAATGCGCCGCATCGAAGACCGGCCCTGTGCTGACACCGCTGCCGTTATCCGTCACGGTCACCGTTTCATAATCAGCAATCGCATCCGGCCACACTTGCGTGTATTTGCGTAGATACTTCGGCCAGCGAATCGCCAAATCCGGAGTCGCAGGGGCCGGTAAAAAATAAATCGAGGCGTCCGTTTCTTCGAGCCAATAAACAGCAATCTTATCCGGATTGTAGTTTTCACGCTCAGCGTGATAGACCAGCTTACCACTCGGTAAGGCGCTGGTTCCGTAAAGTGCCCGACTTGCATCGCTCCCATTGAAGACGACGGAGGGAATCAATTGATCATCACCCTCTTCCGCCGGTTCCTGCCGGGGACGCAACTCCTGTCCCAGCGGGGTCTCAATCACGCTCGACTCGGCAACCATCTTGATGTCCACCACGTCAGCCCCCAGGAAATCATGCAATCCACTGCCGCCCTGCTGCAAGGCTCCTAGATATTCGACAAAAATTCGCCCCTCGACGTTATAAGCCCGCAACGCCGCCTGCGCGCTGCCCTTTTCAAACCACAGTGTCCGTTTCTCACTGGAAGTCTGCGAATTGGGATCAGACGGCGGGGTGAAACCCACTGCCGTAAACTCATCCGCCACGTGACTCGGCACGTAGAGATTGTGAACCGGATTCACCGTAACAATCCGTCCGGTCGGGATCTGCACCATGGGTGAGTTAAACGACTTCTCCGTCCAGTAAATAGTGCGCGGCGTTTGGATCGAGGCGGACGAAACCGAGAACACCTCAGTGCGGAATTTGTAAGTCGCCGCCGACTCGAGGGGTGCACTGGTATCCGGCACGCTCGACACCCATGTGACCGTCACCCGCCCCGGCTGGGTCGCGAATGCCTTGTTGGCGTGCGGGCTGAAATAGTAGCTCGAAACCGGCTTGAACGCTGTGACGGTTGACGTGGCAATGGTGGTGTTTGCAGGTGCGGCTAGGGTGACGGTCAAGCCATCAACGACGTTCACCCGCTGCCCCAACAAAAACGCTCCACTGGCCAAGCCACTCGGCACATTTGCCACGGTAACGCTCGGACTGTTCGCCGAGGAACTCGTCACGGTAACCACTCCTTCAGGCACCAGCGGCTGGCTGGCGCCGTTCAAGTTGGCGACGTAGCCGGTGGAAAAGGTCTCCCCGGCTTTCACGGGTTCGGCACGCCAGTAAGAGGCCGCAGTGGGCGCGCCACTCCATGTCACCAACGGCCGCTGGATCTCCTCGCCCATCATGTAACGCGGCACGCCTGATGCAAAACCATAACCCATAGTGGCTTTCGCCAAAACCACCGTCACCACCGGTGATGCAGGTATGGTCCTGTCCCTAGCCTGTGGATAGCGCCCAGCGGTGACACCTTCCAAACCGATGGGTCCAGCGACGGACGACGTATTTCCCTGCCCCGCGAACTGCGGCGTGGTGACCGCGCTGCCAGTCGGGATCACCGGCGGAGCGATGGTGATGGCGGGCGGCACAGCACCATAACCAGTGCCGCCGTTGCTGATCGTGATTGATGTGACCACTCCACCAGTCACTACCGCCGTCGCGATGGCCGTGGTGCCGCTCGGCGGAGGTCCCACCGTCACCGTGGGGGCTGAGGTGTAGCCCGCGCCACCGCCACGCACGGTGATCGCCGTGACAGCGCCACTCGCAGTTGCGGCCGAGGCACCCGCCCGGCGGGCGTCGAGCAAGTTGGTCGCCCCACCGCGTATTTCAAATTGAGCACGCGCCACAGGAGCTAGCAACAAGCTGGCGAGTGCGGCGCGAAAAAGGAGGAAACGTAAATTCATAGCATGCGAAAAGTGCGGATTGAGACGGACAAACGCCCTGAAGAAACCACGTAGCCACCGTGCTGGATCCCATCACAAGCCGACAACGCAGGGCGCAAAACATCCCGCCGAGCCGAATGCCAACAGAATGCGGAATCCACCGCACCTGCCTCATTCTCAGCTTGGCGCTGATCCCCGACTGTCATCTTGAATGATGCGTCCATGATTTGATGTCTTTTGCGACCGAAAACCGCCTAGCGCGCGGCGGGGTTTGTGCTCACCGAGACCGTGCTAGGTCCGCCATCTTGGGATAACCGCCGCTCAAGCGCGATCAACCGCGCCTCCATGGTCTCATCCTTGGCCGCCAATTCGCGCCGCAACGCCGCAACTTCATCCTGCGCAGTCTTCAGCTCACGGACCAGCTGCTGTGTTGCAGAAACATTGAGCATCGCAATCGCATCGTAATCGACACTGTGGAAATCCTTCACCTCACGGCCATAAACAAAGGTTTTTTCAACTGAGGGGTCCAACTGAATGCGGAACGCATCGGCGCGCGCCTCTAGCACTTCCTCCACCGCTTCACCTTCTGGCGAAATGATGCGAACCCGCTCGCCCGCTTCGAGATCAGTGGCCAACATCACCCAGCCGTCTTTGATCACAGCATTCTGATAAATATCCGGCACGATGCCTTTGCGACTGCTGACCGCCTGCGGATAAATCGCCTCGACCTGCTGCGCGATCACCTTCTTTTGCGGAGCATTGCCTTGGGATGCCGTATCTTTAAACTGGTAGTCGGTCACTTGAATCCCCATCAAGGTTTCCAAATCCTTGGCAGAATCGCTGGGCTTCAGCGCGGTTTTGATCCGAATGTCCGAATCCACATCAAACTGGACGGACAGAACATTCCCAAGCGCATGGATCGAAAGTTGATTGTTCGTGCGAGTGGCATTACCTTCGGAGGCACCCGTGGTGTTGAGTTTTCCATATGACTCGTAGGTAGCCGTCTGGGATCCCACGCTTAGCATCGCTGTATTTTGATTGGTACCGATCCGCACACGGCCATCCGCACCCATGATCATGGTGTTTACCGAAGCGTTAGTACGGATATAAAGTCCGTTAGTTCCATAATTGAGGTAAGTTCCGTTGGCAGCCCGAGGCCAAAAACACGACTCTAACACCCCCGCGGAGTTTCTCCCGGAAAGATCTTGCTGGTCGTTCAGATGGATCTTTCCGCCAACGCTGACATTGCCGCTAACAGTCGCTGCGCCAACCACATGCAGCCGACTCGTCGGGGCGGTGGTGCCCATTCCGACGTTGCCGGCCGTGTCGATCGCCAAAAAACTCGGACTGAAGGCCCCCACCACTCCATTGCCAAAACCGAACGAGGAGGATGACTGACCATATCCCAAGCCCATGACATTGTTGCCACTGCGCACAAACGAGAGATGTGCCGCAGTGTGCTCCGTAGCAGGACGCACGATCTGCAATGAGCCATATCTAGCCCCATCATCCGCGCCATCCGCGATTGTAAGTCGGCTGCCCGGACTCGTGGTGCCGACACCCAGATTACCACCGCTCGTCACGATATTGGCAGAGGCGGTGATCGGCCCTGTGATGCCAATACCCGTCCCCGTGATCGCACCTGCCGTGCTAAAAGATCCGCCGGTCACCGCCCCAGTGGCGGTAAGCGCGCCGGCCGTGCTAAAAGATCCGCCGGTGATCGCGCCGGTGGCGGTGATCGCACCGGTCACCGAGAGCGCGACCGCTGGGCTGGTGGCGCCGCCGATGCCGACATTACCGCCGCTTGGGTTGAGCAATAGGTTTTGCGCGCCCGAGCCTTCCTTGAAGGATTGGATGAAGCCCGTGCCATTTCCCGTGCTGTCGACGCCGATCCGCAAGCGCTCGGAGATATCATCCGCCGTGACAAGCAACTGCGGAGTGGAAGTGCTGGTGCTGGTGTTCGCACCGGAAACGGTGAATAAAGCCGGTGGTGCCGTGGTGCCGATACCAACCCTTCCGGAATCAAGCGTCGTGATGGCAGCGGTGCCATTGGCACCGAGCTGCTCGGCAAATTTCGAGCGCAACGAGAAAGCAGAACTAACGATCTGCTGGCGCGGCGTGATTTCGTTATCCACCGCCGCGGTGCCGTCATCGATGGTGACACCCAGAAAACGAGTGGCTCCACCGAAAACACCGAGGTCCCCGATTTTCACAGTCGGCGTACCTTTGGTTGTTTCGCTGTAACCGAACGCGGTGCCGCTCGTGGCGACGCCTTGCCCGATCAAAACGCTAAACTCACCACCAGAAATCGTTACCGTCTGCTGCTCGGAGTAGAGCAAATTCGCCGCCAAAACATTCGAGGAATGATCCCAAATGCGGAAGGTGACGGTGCGGTTGACCGGAGCAGCCAGCCCGATCACGGCGCCAGTGGCATCCAGCGCACGTCCCTGATAGCTGATCAGACCAGGCACCACGCTGGTGGACTGACTGTGGGCAACCTGCAGCGAACCGAGCAGGGTGAGTATAGTGACGATCTTTTTCATGGTGATGAGGAGGTGAAATTCAAGGACGGAGTTCTGAGATTTTTACGGATTCAATGTTCCAATTTCGGAAACTCGGCGGAGTTCGAAACTGCCTGTGAGAGTGAGGCTATCTTTGCGCAAGCCTGTGATGACCTCGCTGTAAGTGCCGGCGATCAAACTGCTGCCATAGCCAGTGGCGCTGGTGCCCTCCGGAGCGGTGGCGGCGAAGTCGAAGGTGACGAGACGGCTGAGATCGTAGCTTTCTTGGCCAGAAACAAGCGGCGTGCTGCCGCTTTTGTTGTCGTGATCCGGATGGTATTGATGGACAAATGGGCTGGTGGGATCGTTGAAAGGAGTGGAAATGGTGCGCGTCAGAGAACCTCCAAGAGCGAAACTGCCAGTGCCCACATCCAGCACCCTGTCGAGCGGCATGTGCGCGGCGACGATGCGCGACGCCCCAGCCTTATTTGCTGGATCCAGCGTGCCCTCGGCAGTGCACAGACCCAAGCGGCGCGGCTCCGTGGCGAGCATCCCCATAAAGACTTGAGAAAGCACCCGCGCAACGCCGGCCTGATCCACATGAATGATGTAACGCAGCGGGTAACTGCGCGAAGTATTCTGGCCGCTGTGCCCCACCGTTTTACTCTCCACTCCGTTCACCTGCACATCCCCCACCCATAACCCAGCGAGCGAGGCTTTCCGTGCAGTGACCGGCAGCAAAATATCGTAAAGCCCCGCGCTGTCAGTGAACCGCAGCACCGAAGCAAAAAATGCATCCGCAGCCGCCCCGGTCATGCTGGCGGCCCCGCGATCAATGCCAAAACTCAACTCAATGCTCGCGTTCGGGCCGACCACTTCATTGTAAGCAACACTGATCGGCGTCTCAGTCCAGCTGGCGGTGCCAGCATTAAAGATGCGCCGAGTGACCGGCACGGCGGCGGTGACACCCTCTTGGCCCACCGGCGCAGCGGCCGAGGCGACAGGGGCGATGGTCACCGTGCTGGCTACCGCACTGCGGTTGAGCAGGCGCACGGTGATGGTCGAGCCGATGCGCCCGAAGTCGAGACCGCTGCCGTTGCTTAAACTGATTTCCACTGGGGCGTAAAAATTTCCGACAACCTTCGAGTCGAACCAATACGCCTGATTGCGATCCAACCGCTCGGTGGCTGGCGTGAAAACCTGCAACGGATTGCCTGGCCCCAGCTCACCGCCGACGTATTTGTAAATTTTCACGTTCGAGGCGATCGCCGCTGGATAGGTGGCGAAGTAGCTGGAAAATGTCGGGAAAACGCTGCCGTTCAGCCTGCTTGGAAAGCCCAGCAAATTCGCGCCATTGCGCACCCATGAGGCGCTTGGCGGCAGCACGCGCTGCGCGAGGGTCACGTTGGCAGCGGCACTGCATTTCACGAGGTAAGCGGCCTGCCCAATCATCTGCCCCAGCGAACTCGCCGTGCCATCGCTTTTCCAAACACTCCACTCGGCCGTACCCGCAGAGGGAATCAACGGCGAGGTGATGAACTGGACCTGCGTCGGGTTCGGGTTCCAACGCCAAACCTCAGTGACCGCGGGGAAGGCCGCAAAAAGAGCACTCGGTGTGGCATGCGTGGCATCGCCATGCAGGTAAATCGAATTCCATCCAGCCCTAAGCGCATAGGTGGTGCTCTGCCACTGCGCACCAGCGGTGGCAGCAAGAAAAAACGAAACAACAACAAAAAGAAGGGATTTCATCGGACGGAAAGGCGGTAAAATTCTGAGCCACTCCCACGCGGCGCGGTGAAAGCGGAAACGATGCCAACATCACGAGCTTGGTAGGCGTTAGACCCGGCACCCGGCGCGCCCACCGCGAAGGGCACCCGCGTCCAAGTCTTCATATCAAGCGTGCTCTCGATGGTGTAGACTTTCCCCGTGATCCCATAAAACTCAAAGCGCACACTCGTCGGCAGCTTCTCTTTGATCGTTAGACCGAAGGTCTCGGTGGCATCGCCAGCGAAGGTGCCGGCGATGTATTCTAACAAGTTGCTTTGGCCATCCTTGTCGAAGTCGCCATTCGGATTGAGCAAGCCAAGGTTCCACTCGCCATTTTCATCCGGATAGAGACCCGCCTGATAGAGCTGCCACGCCTCCCAAGTGTCCGGCAGACCGTCCTTGTCCAGGTCTTCGCCGAGGGTGAGGTCGAGCTTCACGCGCTCGCCCCCCTTCCCCGCCGTTAGATTACCGGAGACTTCGATCGGATAGAAAAACTCGCCGTTCATCGAGACCACCAGACTGAACAGCCCGCCGGCGGCGACCGCCTTGTCAGTGTAGAAGGTGGTGCCGCTGCGGTTCTGGTCGATCCGCAGGTTGAGCTCGTAACTTTGGTCGAGGCGGTTGGAAGTGATCGGTGTGCGGCCGACCTCGACCCCACCCTTGAGCAGAATCACCACCGCACCCTCGGCGGTGACGGTCTGACCGACTTGGTCGCGGACCATGCCGTAAAGCGTGTAATAGGGAGCGGGAGGGAATGCTCGTCCCCCCTCTGTGCTGAGCAGCAGACCGGTCAGGACCGGCAAAGTGAATCGTCGAAAGGTGAAGTTCATTTGAAGTGCTTGAGGGCTAGCTACCGCAGTAGTTAGGCTGCCAAAACTCGTCGTTTTACTATACCGCCGCCGGATTCTTCGCTGAAAAATTCCCGTTTCAGTCACGCGAACATGCAAATTTTACACGGTCCCAAATTACCCACACGGATTGAATGTCTGCGGGTCCCTCGTCTATCATCGCCTCTCCGAGTGGCTCGGGCGGCAACTTCGGCGAAGTTGATCCAGGTCATTGCAAAATGTGGTCGATAAGCGGCCTATGCTTGCTCAGGCCGCCCCGCTGATGAAGAAGGCGGCCTCGCAGCGTGGCGGGCCCCGCTTGGATACCGCCTTGCCGTGCTGCTCACGGGCGCTGGCATGTGGCTAGAGGCTGGGGAGATTGTAGGTGAAGCAAACGCTCAGGAACCCACTCTCGGTGGCGTAGAAGCCCTTGATGCGGAAGCCGTCTGCTTGGAGATCGTTTTTGAGTTCTTCGATGGGGGCGTGGCGAAAGCGCTGGAAGAGGTTGCGCACGGTGTCGGCGCCGGGGAAGCGCTCGATGCCCAGCAGGGCGTGGAGAGCCTTGTCCGCTCGGAGCCAATCGGTGTCGGCGAGGCGGACTTGCCGTCCGGGGAACGCGGGTTAGCCGTTCCCCACCGACCCTTCATGCTCTCCGGCAGATGGGAGGCCACCACTCGTCAACGACCTGGCCCCCGTGAGTGCGGAAACAGGCAGGGACGACCGGAGCTCGGAAGGGCTCGATGATCGCACTGAGGTGACTTCTCCATTCCGTGCCCGGCATCGGTCCTTGAAAGCCCATCATTCCGGGGAGTGGTCTAATTTCAGGGACCTCGCCTGAACGGCATTTTCAGGATCGATCAACAGCAGCACGGCAGACGCGGCGGGGACGTCGATTTGGAAGCGGCCATTGCTTGCGGTGATGAACTCAGATGATGGCTTCGGGTTCCAAGTGCCATCCGGCGCGACGGCCGCGCCGCCTAGAGTGATGCCGGTTTTCGCGTCGATGGATGGCGCGTTGAGGCGCATGACGGATGCTCGTGGGGACCGGTTCGTGAGTGGCAGGGTGACTTTGGCACCATTTTCGAGGTCCTTGTTGATGAGAGCCACGCGGAGCGTGCCATCGTGACCGAGCACGGCATAATTTGTTAGATTCACGCCATCGCCGTTTCGGCTCAGGGCGACTCCGCGGCCTTGCGCGGCTTGGCGGAAGAACAACATGCCGTAATAGTTTCCGTGGGGATGGTAGCCGCCGCCCTTGATGGCGCAGAATGACGTGTAGCCACGGCAGTTGAAGCTGCCGTGGAAATTGATGCCAGCGACGCCGAGCTCCGCGAGGCTGAACAGATAATCCGCACACCAGAGGGCGGAGGCGAAGACATCACTGACGCCGCCTTTTCCGCCACTGGAAGCGGAGCCGGCTTCGGCGATGCGGTAGGGGATTCCGGCGGCCTTCGATGCCTTCTGGTGCTGGCCCATGAGTTCGCGCCAGCCAGCGGCGGTAGAGGGGCTGAGCAGGCTTTGGATCGTAGCGAAACGCGGATGCGCAGGGTCGGTGGTGGCGGCGGCGAGCGGGTAATTGTGGCGGGTAGTCATCACCAGATCGCTGCGGAAATCACGGATGAAGCCGGTGAACCACGGGAAGTTGCTGGTGGTGCCAGGACCCGCGAGCGGGACGCGCGGCCACTGCGGACGCATGGCATCGAGGAAGCTGGAGACCTCGCGGCGGAAATCTCCATAGCTGTAGGCTTCGGGCCGCCAGACCTTGCCGTAGTGTTCCGGTTCGTTACCGATCTCGAAGGCGACAAGAAGATCGCTGCCGATGCGTTTGACCTCCGCAGCCTCGGCGGCGGCCATCGCGGGGTCGTTGGCACCGAGATTGAGTCCGTGAATGACCTTCCACCCGGACGCCCTGGCGAACCCGTACATCTGCTCCAGCTCGCGGGGGCCGATGACGGATGCCTGATTGGAGAAAGACTTCGGCTGACCGGGGAGATAGCGGGTGACTTCCACATAGTTTCCGCCGAAGCGCAGGACGCCATTTCCGAGGTGGCGCATGAGATTGACCATGGCGGTGTTGGACGGCGTGAAGTGGTCGAGCGCCAGCACGTTTTTCTCGTAGCTGAAGCCGAGAAAATCTGCGGGGATAGCCGCACCGGATTTGGATTCGTCCAGAGTGACTACAACTTCAACGGGTTTCGCAAGGGTCGAGGAAAGCAGCAGCGACGGAACAGCCAAGCAGGTGATGAGGAAAGGAACGGTCATGAAGGAATGATACGGAGGACTACTGCCTAGCGTATCGCCATCGCTGCCAATGTCCAATCCCTCGAACGAGTGATCCATGAACCAGAAACGGGCGCCGCAATCGAAGGCATAGCCGGAATGGGACGGGCACATTCGTTCCCGCGTCTGCCGTCAAATGGCGCGCATAGGAGATGCTGAATGCACGCGAGAAGGGGCGGGCCATCCATCCGCCCCGCGCATGGATGGCCCATGGATGAGTCTCGTTCGCCAGATCCGGATCTCTTCATTCGCAGCTTCCATGCGACGCGATCCGGGTTAGTCGGCCCTCTCCAAGATCACGCAGGCACCGCCGCCGGGGGCGAGTTTGAGATGGAGGGTTTCGGCTGGGCTGGTCTTGCGTTTTTCGACGCGCAGGGTTTCGCGGTTTTTCTGATAGTGGCCGTCCTCACCG
>CALMKO010000450.1 GCA_937867415.1 uncultured Verrucomicrobiota bacterium
TCAGCATTTCAGCATTTCAGCATTTCAGCATTTCAGCATTTCAGCATTTCAGCATTTCAGCTTCTCAGCATTTCAGCTTCTCAGCATTTACCACCCCAATGTCCCGCCGCCTCGACCGAGTCAACGAACTCCTCCGCCGTGAAATCGGCAGTGTCATTCAGAAAGACTATGAGTGGAACAACCGGCTGGTCACGGTCAGCGAGGTCGAGGTCACCCAAGATCTCAAGGAAGGAAAAGTCTGGATCGGCGTGCTCGGCGGCGAGGCGGCCTCGGTGCTCGTCAAGCTCAACAAGGACCATGGAGCAATCCAGTCCAAGGTCATGAAACGGGTGGTCCTCAAGTCCACCCCGGTCCTTCGTTTCCACCACGACGCCTCCGCCGTCCGCGGAGTCGAGATCGTAAACCTCCTCGAAGAGGTGGACAAGCTGCCAAAGGCCCCGGTCGAGGACGAGGCGTAAATCCCCAGCAAACCGCCCACCACGCCGTCGCTTGGCCCGCGCGGATTTGTGATTGAGATCAGCCGCATGTTTGAGTTCAATGGCGAGCCGGAATGAGTCTAACACTACATCCCTTGTCTCAACATCAGGATCTGGTGGACTGGCTGCAAACCAGCGAGCGCGATGTTTGGAACTGGTATGCCGACACCGAGCGATGCTCGCTGGACACCGAAGCGGTGCGCATGTCCCTGCTGCGCGACACCTACCGGATGGAGGCGGAAAGCCACCCGGAGCTATACGCGGAAATCACCGCCGCCAAGGAGAAACTCGGCCTTGGAGAGCGAGTGGTCACAGCGTATCAGGCGCAAGATCAAAGCACACCCAATGCGGCGATCTGCCACCTCCCCGGCGAGGCCCATCTGATCTTTTCCGGCCCCATCCTCACCCTGCTTTCCCCTGCGGAACTGCGTGCGGTCATCGGCCATGAACTGGCACATGACCTTCTCTGGCAAATGGACGACGGCGCTTTCTATCTCGCGGACCGGATCATCCACCAATCCGCAGCCCATCCCGACGCCCGGTCCAGCCATGGCCAAAGCGCCCGCTTGTGGAGCCTGGCCACCGAGTTGTTTGCCGACCGTGGGGCGTATCTGGTGACGGGCTGCCTCGAGACGGCGGTGGCCAGCTTGGTCAAGGCCTGCACGGGCCTTTCCCAGGTCAGCGGAAAAAGTTATCTGGCCCAGGCGAGGGAGATTTTTTCGAAGTCGAAGCCCAAGACCGAGCGACTGACCCACCCGGAAACATTCATGCGTGCACAAGCCCTG
Source organism: uncultured Verrucomicrobiota bacterium (assembly GCA_937867415.1). GTDB lineage: Bacteria > Verrucomicrobiota > Verrucomicrobiia > Verrucomicrobiales > Akkermansiaceae > Luteolibacter. The sequence goes on from CALMKO010000450.1 coordinate 1,262, forward strand.
CGACTTTGGGTGGAAAAGGATCCCGACCTGGATGCCGCCATCACCCGCATGCTGGTGGAGGATGAGGATCTTGGCTCGCTTGATCTCATCCAGCAGGTCGCGCTCACCCGCTTCACCCAGCGCTTTCTCAGCCATTTTCTCGCGCCGCCTTGGTTCCATAGCGCGGCCGTGCTGGCACACGCGCGACTTTATTTTCCAGACTTCGTCCCGTCGTCCGGTCCCGACCCATCTCTCACGGATGAGTTGCTCACCCTCTCGAAACCGCAGCGGGAATACTTGGCTCAGGTGATGCTGGATTTCTGCGCCGTGGACCCGGATCTGAACGACCTTCCCATGGCCGCCGCGCTTGAAATGGCCAGACAAATGGAGTGCCTGGGTCCCTTCGAAAAAATGGCAACCCCTGCCCTGAAGCTCAAGTCCAAGACCTTGAAACATCTCAAGGAAAACGCCGCATCCCTGCTGGCCAGCGCCCCCACGCAAGCTTCATGAACGCAAGCCCCTTCACCCAATTCCTGCATCAGGGCATGGAACGCGGCGGCTTCCTAACAGACGACGTGCTCGCGGCAGTCATCCCTTTGATGCACGAGGTGGCCGAGATTCATCACGCAGGTCAGGTGGCGCCCTTGCGGGGGCTTTCTTCATTAGTTGTGCATGAGGGTCGGTCACTGGGGCTTTCAGTCTTAGAAGGTGTGGCACCGACCCACCACGAGACAAGGCTCCGCGAACTACTCGCCCCGGTAAGCCGCGGCGTCGAGGTGATCGGCGAGATCCGTAGCGAGTCGGACGCAGAGAATTTCAGCACCTGCGTGACGAATCTCGATGTCGGAACAAGCGCGGATGAAATCACCCGCCCGGTATTCCTGCCCGCGCATGTCACATGGGAACACGCCATCGGTCATCACGATGAACTCACCGACATCCATTCACTGGGCATGCTTCTGGCCAGCCTCGCTTGTGGGCTTGATTTCACCGACCGCGAGCAGCTCGAAATCTTCGCCAACGGGCGCGGCAATCTGTTGTCCATCGCGCCGCACCTCCACCCGGTGGTCCTCGCGGTGATCGTGGGAATGACCGAGCTTCACCGGAGCAGGCGCTCACAGGACCTATCCGTCTTGATCCAGACTTTGGAAACCTACCGCGATCAACCCGTGGACGAGGATGTGAACCAGCTGCCGGGCCTGGAAAACGCAAACCAGGGAGAACGGCGGCGGATCATCCAGACGCACCTCCGCGACCGCTTGTTCGAGATCTCCCGCCGCAATCGACTGCTGTATTTCCAGAACTCGCAATCGACCCTCAACCTAACAACATCGAGTGTGCCCCTGGTGTTGGACTATCGGAACATCCGCCCGGAGCAGCTCCTTTATTGGCATGATGGCGTGGCGGCCGAAGTACGCGCGGGACGCCCGCTGCCACTCCGGAAATGGCTGCGGCTCGAGGACGCCCCCTACCTCCCCGGCCAGCTGGACATATTGATCAGCGACGCACGCCGCAGCCGCGCCGAGTTCGGCTTCTCCCAGCTCCGCCTGGTCATCTGCTTCCTCCGCTGGAACAACCTCAGGGAGGCTCCGCAGGAGCGCATCCATTCGCCACTCTTGTTGATGCCGGTGGAACTGGTGAAGCGCAAGGGAGTTAAGGACCAATATATCCTCGAAGCCCAGGGCCCCGAGGCGGAAATCAACCCCGCTCTCCGCCACCATCTCAAGCAACTCTACAATCTCGACCTCCCCGAGAGGATCGATTTACGGGACACATTGCTCACCTCATTTCATGAACAACTCCAAGCGCTCATTCATGCAACCGCCCCCGGCGTGACTCTTACCCTCACCGACAAACCAAGGATTCAACTCGTCCATGAAAAGGCGCGGCAACGCCTCGACCAATACCGCCGCCGAATCGCCCGCCATGGAAAATCCGTGCGTGGGCCGCAAAACCTGGACGCCAGTTACGAGCGCTCGGATTTCCGGCCCATGGGGCTGCAAATGTTCCAAAAACTCATCCACCCCGCACCGCTGCCGCTCCGCGACATGGCCGGTGCCCCACCGTCGCCACGATCACCCTTCATGGTGGCTCCTCCTGCCGGGACCGAAAGCACCGAGCACAGACGCTTCTCCCTCGTCGAAGAAGCCGAGGGAAATCCATACAGCTGGGAATTCGACCTCTGCGCGCTCACTCTCGCCAATTTCAACTACCGCAAAATGACGCTGGTTCGGGACTACGCCAACTTGATCGATCAAGACTCTCCCAACATCGCCTTTGACAGAATTTTCTCGCTGGAGCCAAAGCCCCTGCAGGATGCGCCGCCCCCAGCGCTCCCGCCGGCCGAGCAGAATCTCATCATCACTGCCGACGCCACCCAGATCGGGGCCATCGCCACGGCCCGCCACGGCGCGAGCCTGATCATCCAGGGCCCGCCCGGAACCGGCAAATCCCAGACCATCACCAACCTCATCGCCGACTATGCGGCCCGGGGAAAACGCGTGCTTTTCGTCTGCGAGAAGCGTGCGGCGATCGATGTGGTTTTCCATCGTCTCCGCCAACAGGGGCTCGATGACCTCTGCTGCCTGATCCACGATTCACAGACCGACAAAAAGGAATTCATCCTCAATCTCAAACAAACCTACGAGCAATGGCTCGCCTCACCCGCTCAAAATGACTGCGGCGAAGCCAAACGCGCGGCCGCCCTCCGGACCATGGACGCCGAGCTCGCGGCCTTGGACACCTTCGCCTCCCGGATGCTGGCCACTCCCGCTTCCGCTGGCGTTCCCCTGCGGGCGCTCATCCTCCGCCTCATCGAATTGCGCGACACCCATGACGCAGCAACCAACGCTCAACTCAGCACGGAAGATGAGGAAAAACTGCCGCACTACGCCGAGTGGTTGCGCCATGGCGCTGCGGTGCTGCGCGTGAGCGATGTCCTGCGCGACCTCGGAAAACCGCCGATTTTCGCCCATCATCCGCTTCGCCACCTGGGAGAAGCCATCATCACCAGCGAGAATCCGTTAGAAAAACTCGCCAGCCGTCTCGACGCCGCCGCAGCACAGCTTACCGATCTCCAAGCCACCCTCGAACAAGCAGGAATCCCCGCCGAGCACCGGAACACTCTCGCCGGAATTGCGGAGTTATTGGAGTTTGCCGTGCGTTTGCAACCACTTGCCGAGCGTGGATTGTTAGAACTCTTGGAGTCCACAAGCAATCGCGCGCTTGCATTCAAGAAGCTGCACCGCGAGTATGATGCGAAGTCCAAGGCACTTGCCAGCGCCGCAGCCAGGACGACTCACTGGCTTGACAAGCTCTCCCCTGGCGACACGGAAAACGCGCTTGCCATCGCTACCAAGTTCCGTGGCTTGTTAGGATTTCTCCATCCCGCCCGGTGGCAGCTGCGCAAGGTCCTCCAGGCTCGCTATGACTTCAGCAAACACGCCGTGCCGCCACCATGGGAGCAGGTCCTCTCGGAACTCGCCGCGGAACATGCGGCGGCAGCGGCCCTGGCGGAGGTGACCGGGCGCTGCTTCAAGGACTTCGCCAGTGCGGAACCTTCGATACTGGGATCTGAGTTGAAAAGCTTGTTAGAGCCGACCAAGTCACCCGCCATCATCGCCTTGCGCGGGCGGGCTCTCCAGTCGGATGAAGGGGCCAGGACCGTGGCCGAACTTGCCAGGCTAGCCCCCCGTTTCCTTCATTTACGGGACGAGCTTTGCCAGCTGGTTTTCGATGACGGAGAGTCCGATATCGCCGAGCTGATCGGAGCGCTTCGGGGAATCCGCGAAGCAAGTGACAACCTTCCCGAACTGCTGCCCGCGCTGCGCGAACTCACCGCTGCCCCCAAGTCCCTGCGGCGTTCGTTACGCGAGTTTCCCTTTACCGCAGCGCAACTGGAAGCGGCTTGTGCCCGCAAATACCTGAACCTCATCTATCATGAGGACCGCGCCTTGCAGCGTTCTGACAGCCATCTGCTTCAGCAGCGCCTCGACCGCCTCGCCCACGCCCACGGCCAGTGGCTCGACCTCAACGCGGCGTGGATCCGCAGTCAGGTGCAGCAGCGGTTTCTCGAGCACATCCACATCGCCAGCCAATCCGCCACCCTGCTCACCCCGGATCAAAAGGCGTTCAAAAAATCCTACACCGCAGGCCGGCGGGAACTCGAACACGAGTTCGGTAAATCGATGCGCTACAAATCCATCCGCGACCTCGCAGCCGCTGACAGCGGCAAGGTCGTCCGGGACTTGAAACCCATCTGGCTCATGAGCCCTCTATCCGTCTCTGACACCCTGCCGTTAGATACCGCGCTTTTCGACGTGGTGATCTTCGACGAGGCCAGCCAGATCCCCGTCGAGGATGCCATTCCCGCTGCCTACCGTGCGCAGCAAGTCATCGTGGTCGGTGATGAAATGCAACTCCCCCCCACCCGCTTCTTCAGCAGCACCGGAGATGCAGAGGATGAAATCACGCTCGAAGACGACGGGGAGCCGGTGAGCGTGCTGATGGATGCGGATAGCTTCCTCACCCAGTGCGCACGCAATCTGCCGAGCACCCTTCTCGCCTGGCATTACCGCAGCCGTTACGAGGCGCTCATCAGCTTCAGTAACGCCGCGTTCTACCGGGGTAAACTTTACACCATCCCGGACCGCCAACTCGCTTGGACAACGCCAGAAAATCTCACCGTGGATGCCCCGATCGATGCCGGAGAAATGATTTCCACCGTCTTGTCGAAACCCATCAGCTTCATCCACTGCCAGAACGCCCCCTACGAAAACCGGCGCAATGCCACCGAAGCCGCCGTCGTGGCCCGCATCGTCCGGGGAATTCTCCTCGCTGAAACCCGACTCAGCATCGGCGTAGCGGCCTTCAGCGAGGCCCAACAAAACGAAATCGAATCCGCACTGGATGCCCTCGCCGCCGAGGACTCCGACTTCGCCACCCGCCTCGAAGCCGAATACATCCGCGAGGAGGATGACCAATTCTGCGGACTCTTCGTGAAAAACCTCGAAAACGTACAAGGCGACGAACGCGACATCATCCTCATGTCGGTCTGCTACGGACCGAATGCCGCCGGTAAAATGCGCATGAATTTCGGCCCGATCAATCAGCGCGGCGGAGAGAAACGCCTGAATGTGATTTTCAGCCGCGCCCGCCAACACATGGTTCTGGTCAGCAGCATCCGCCACACCCACATCACCAACGATTACAACGATGGCGCACGGGCTCTCAAAAACTTCCTGCACTACGCAGAGAGCCTCTCCCAGGGCGATTCCGCCATGGCACGGCAGGTGCTCGATGGACTCAACCCGCTGCAACGCAAGTCGCCCACCCCTCTAACGGAGGGCGGCTTTCTCGCGGATCAAATCGCCGCAGCCCTCAACCAACGCGGATGGTCCGCGCAAACCTCCGCAGGCCAGAGCCGTTTCCGCTGCGACGTCGCCGTCCGCCTCCCCGGGGCGGACCGACATCAGCTTGCGGTTTTGTTAGAGATCTCCGATGCGGCCGATGTGTTGGAAAGATTCCACACCCGGCCAAGCATCCTCCGCGCCTTCGGGTGGCAGGTCGTGGTCGTGACCGCCAAGGACTGGTGGCACGAACCGGAGTCGGTCCTGCACCGCATCGAACGCATCCTCCGCCGCGAGATTCCCGAAGTCGCGGAATTGCCGGAAGAAGCACCTTGAGCGGAACGACACCCGCTCACCTGTCGCGCTCCCCCCTTTTTAGCAGCGTGGGTTTTTAATCAATCGGCATAAATCGAGCTACGGAGGTTTATCGCCATTTTCTCAACTCATGAGCACTCTCGCCACCATCGTTGACGGTCTGAAGTTCACCAACCCCTTCGTGATCGGCTCGGGACCTCCGGGCACCAACGTCAAGGTGATCAAGCGCGCCTTCAAAGAAGGCTGGGGCGGCGTCATCGCCAAAACCGTCAGCCTCGACTGCACCAAAGTCGTCAACGTCAGCCCCCGCTACGGCAAACTCATGGCCAACGATGGCAAGGAAGTCATTGGCTGGGAAAACATCGAGCTCATCAGCGACCGGAAATTCGAGGTCTGGCTCGACGAGTTCAAGGAGGCCAAGGACGCACACCCGGAAGGAATGCTCATCGCCTCGGTCATGGAGGAATACAACAAAGACGCCTGGTGCGAAATCATCGAGCGCTGTCAAGATGCCGGTGTGGATGCCTTCGAACTGAATTTTTCCTGCCCCCACGGCCTGCCCGAACGAAAAATGGGCGCAGCCATGGGCCAGGATCCCGATGTGCTCGAAGAGGTCTGCGGCTGGGTCATGGGCGTCTCGAAAATCCCCGTATGGGCGAAAATGACTCCCAATGTCACCCACATCGAAGAACCCACCGCCGCCGCCCTCCGCGCCGGCTGCCATGGCGTCAGCGCCATCAATACGATCCGCAGCGTCATGGGCGTCAACCTGGAAACCCTCCGCCCCGAACCCAGTGTGGAAGGCTACACCACCCCCGGCGGATATTCCTCCAAGGCGGTCAAGCCCATCGCCTTGCGAATGGTCATGGAAATCGCCCAACTGATCAGGAAAGATTTCCCCGGCCGGACGCTTTCCGGCCTCGGCGGGGTCGAAACCGGGGCGGATGCGGCGCAGTTCATCCTCCTCGGAAGCGACACCGTCCAAGTCTGCACGGGGGTGATGAAGTTCGGCTACGGCATGGCCAAGGATCTCTGCGAAGGCTTGTTGGAATTCATGGAGAGCAAGGGCTTCGACACCATCAATGACTTCAAAGGCCTGAGCCTCCCGTATTTCACCACCCACGCCGAGCTCGTCCGCATGCAACTCGCCCGCAAGGCCGACGAAGCCGCCGCCAAGGAACGTGCCAGCATGGTCAAAAATGATGCGGAATGGGACGGCGACGACTTCGTCAAGCAGTCGGATGCCCTCGCCCGTTGAGCGGCGGGCAAGCAATCCGGGAAATTCGATGAGTGACAGCCGCCAGCCGAGCTGCTTGGATCGCGAGGTATGTCATTTGAAATCCATCCCAAACTGGCGGCAGGCGGCTTCGAAATCGGACGCATCGGCGGTTGTCGGCTGCTCCTCAAAAACAATGCGTTGTTTCCCTGGCTCATCCTCGTCCCCGAGGTCGAGGGCATCGAGGACCTGCACGAGCTGCCGCAATTGCAGTTTGACGAAGTGATGGCCGCCACCCGCAAGGTCAGCGAATTCGTGGCCAGCTACTTCCAACCCGAAAAACTCAACGTCGCCTGCATCGGCAACCTCGTGCGACAGATGCACATCCACATCGTCGGCCGCTCCGCCAACGACCCCGCATGGCCGGGAACGGTCTGGGCTCACGAGGGAAACCGCGCGTATGACGAAGAGGAAATGGGAAAAATCCGCGCCGCAGCCCGCGCTTTTCTGGGACTTCCCTGAACTCGCTTGCCGGAGAAGGGCGAGTCTGTGACGCCGTGAAAAGCTGCTTGAATCCTTTTCGAGCGCCGACGGCTTTTGCGCGTGGCTGGCCGTGTGTCCGAACAAGCGCATCAGCGGCGGGCGCGTGTTGAGCTGCCGCACGCAAGAGCAACAATCGAATCGCAGCGGGGTTGCGCCTTGCCGCCTACCGATTGCAACCCACCAAATGGCGGCGTCTCCACTCGGTTTTCTCCAACAGCCAGCGGCAAAGCGACTGCGCGAACTACATCATCGACTTCATGCAATCCTTCCTCGCCCTTGGTCGCGTCGTCGGCAACTCCAGCGGATTCGAAAACCATCGCACCCGGCTCGACGCCAGTCGTAACACTTCCGCGTTTCAAAAGGCTCTTTCACCCCTCTTGCGAGGGCCGCAAGCATCGGCTTGGTACATACTCCGCGTTCGGCCTTGTAGCGTTGCCATAGGTCCTCTTCCGCTTGTTTACCCCCCGCTCTAACGACCGAAAAAACTGACGCGGATTCCTGCCCTGACAGATCTCGACACTTCCACATCATACCCTCCCTGCGTTCTCACCCTAACCATCCCTAACAACCCGTTTCTCCCCGTGAACGAGGGATGTGGGAGGAAACGGTTGCCGCTTATGCGGCAGGCTTCGCCAATCGCTCGAAGGCTCGGCGTTGTTGTAAACCGAATCGGGTTCACTCTCGTTTGGGACCGCAGGTCCGCCTCGGGCTGCTCTCCCCCCCCGTCTCACGACGACGCATTATGAATCGCGGAAATGATTTTTGATAAAAGGTCTAAGGAACTCGCCACAGCCTATCAATTGCCCAATTTTCGTTTACTTATTCCGGTGGCTAACTACTGATTTGCGTCAGCCATGGAAGGTGACGTGACGAGAATCCTGCGAGCGGCGGGTGCCGAAGGGAAACTTCCGGCAGAAGATTTTCTGCCCTTGGTTTACGAGGAGCTCAGAGGATTGGCGGCTGCGCGGATGGCCGGCGCGGCGGGTCAGACCTTGCAACCGACCGCCCTGGTGCATGAGGCATGGTTGCGCCTCTCCGGGAATGATGCCCGCACCTGGAATGACCGCGCCCATTTTTTCCGCACGGCGGCGCAGGCGATGCGCTGCATCCTGGTCGATCGCGCTAGGCAGAAAAGCGCCCTCAAGCGCAACCACGGGTCCGAACGGGTCGATCTCGGAGACATCGAGGTCGCGGAAACCTCGCCGGATGAGCGGGTCTTACTGGTCAACGAGATGCTCGATCTTCTGGAACGTGAGGATCCGGAAAGCGCGCGCATCGTCACGCTGAAATTCTTCGGCGGTCTGACCAACAAGGAAATCGCAAGGGCAGATGGCGTGACCGAGCGCACCATCGAAAGCAAGTGGGCCTACGCCAAGACCTGCTTGTTTCAGTTGATCCAGGAAAATGGCTGATCCAATGGAAGAACCATCCAACAGACCGTGAGCACGTCCAAAACCATCGAAAGAACCCTGTTTGAAGGGGCATCCAGCATCGATGCCCCGGACGAACGCGAGGCGTTTTTGGATCAAACGTGCAACGGCATGCCTGAACTCCGGCAGCGCCTCGAAGCTCTGCTGCGTTTGCAGGAATCGGCGGATCGTTTCTTCAAACCTCTAGCCGCAGAGTTGCAAATTTCTCTCCAGGACGAAGACATGGCTGGAACATCCGATTCACCCGCGCCTGGGACCGACGCGGAGGAAATGGACACGCGGGTCGGCCGCTATCGCTTGTTAGATCGGCTCGGCGAGGGCGGCTGCGGCATCGTCTATCTGGCGGAGCAGATGGAACCGGTGCGCAGGCGGGTGGCCCTGAAAATCATCCGCCTGGGCATGGATACCGAAAACGTGATCGCCCGCTTCGAGATGGAGCGCCAGGCGCTCGCAATGATGGATCACCCGAACATCGCCCGCGTTTACGATGCCGGCGCGACTTCCTCCGGTCGGCCGTTTTTCGTGATGCAATGGGTGGAGGGGGAGAAAATCACGGATTTCTGCGACAAGAAACGTCTCGATGTCAGACAGCGGGTCGAATTGTTCACCCGCGTCTGCCTCGCGATCCAGCATGCCCACCAGAAGGGCGTCATCCACCGTGACATCAAGCCCTCCAACATCATCGTCATGGACTGCGACGGCGCGGCGGTGCCCAAGGTCATCGACTTCGGCGTCGCCAAGGCCACCACCGAATCTCCCGGCGAGAATACCACTTTCACGGCGGTGGGACAGTTCATCGGCACCCCCGCCTACATGAGCCCGGAACAGGCGGGCAACGGCAGGATGGATGTGGATACCCGCTGCGACATCTACGCGCTCGGCGCCTTGCTCTACGAACTCCTGACCGGCCGCCCGCCCTTCGATCCCAAGGAACTCCAGGAGCTGGATGTGAGCGAAATCCGCCGCATCCTCCGTGAGGTGGACCCGCGTGAGCCCTCGGCGAGAGTGGCCGCCATGGAGGCCGCGGATTTGCGGGAAATCGCAGCCAGCCGATCTTGTGATTCACACAAACTCCCCTCCCTGCTGCGCGGCGATCTCGACCGGATCGTGATGATGGCCATGGAAAAGGACCGCCAACATCGTTATGGCTCGGCCGATGCATTGGCGGCGGACTTGTCGCGATACTTGCACGACGAACCGGTCATGGCCCGCCCGTCGAGCCGCAGGTATCGATTTCAGCGCTTGGTGCGCCGGAACAAGGTGGTTTTCACCGCAGGCTCGATGGTGCTGGCCACGCTGATCGCGGGGCTCGGCACATCCACCTGGATGTTCCTGCGTGAAAAGCAGGCCCGTCAGGAACAAACGCGGTTGCGGAGCGAAGCCGAGGCGGCCCGCGCCGTGGAAACCCAATTGCGCGGACAGGCGGAAGCACGGGAAGCCTGCGCCCAAGCCGCCGTGAAACTTTCCTACGGCCAGATCGAGGAAGCCGACCAATTGCTGGCCGCCATTCCCACCGATATGGCCCCATCGTCCCTTGAGGCCGCCGCTGCCTTCCGTAAGGTGGGCGAGTGGCATCGCAAGGCCGGACGCATCCAGCAAGCGGCCGAGCGCTTCACCGCGCTGGCGGCATCGATCACCGCCGTGGACAGCGCGGATCTTTTCAAGATCTCCACTGATGTCCTGCCAGCCGCCGTCACCACCTGTGAGGCAGGTGACTGGCCACGCTATGAACAGGTACGCCGCGTTGCCCTCGAACGCTTCGGGGCGACCCAAAATCCCGTCGTCGCGGAACAAATCCTCAAGGCCTGCACGTTGCGCCCGGCCGACTCTTCCACGGCAGAGAAGATTGGAACGCTCGGCGCATTTCTCATTGATTCCATCGGACAGGAAGGCAAGCGCGCGACTGGTCCTGGAATGTGCGCCTGGTGCTCTTATTCCCTCGCCTTGTGGAATCACCGCCTCGACGAGCCGATGCAAACGATACGCTGGTGCGAGCTTTCCCTGCAGAGCAGCATGGAGGTTCGGCCCAGGATGGTCTGTGTCAACCTGCTGCTCGCCATGGCCCGGTACCGGCTGGGCGAAACGGAGGAAGCCCGCAAGCTCCTGGCCGATGCCGCCAATTCAATCGACGCGGTCAGGGAAGCCTCGTCCGAAAAGTGGTCCGATTATATCGTCTGGGTAGACTGGATGAACGCCCATATCCTGCTCAAGGAGGCCGAGGCCATGATCGGCCGGTAAGTGCATTCGGCGGGGGTTCCGCCTGCCTTTGTGAGTGAAAAAGCCAAAAAACCGCTGCTCAGCCGGCAGCGACCCAAAAACCGGTAGGCCCCCGACCGCCGTGGCGGGCCCACTTTTCCGCCGATAGGCGGTTCAGCCCGAAAACCGATATTTGAACCACGGATTACAGATTGAACTGATTATGAGGACTTTATGGAATTGGTTTTCCACAGCGAAAGGTGAAACAAGGAATTTCCAAAAAATCAGTAAAATCAATGCAATCAGTGGTTGATTCTAACTTGAAAGCAATCTTAACTTCGGAATTCGGGCTCAGCAGAGTGGCGACCGGAATGCACGGAGGAAACCGCTGAATCGCCGATTCAATAGACCTGGTTGTGTGTTCCCACATCGACAAGAATGATGGTAATGAAGCCGCCTTCTTCGCGGTAAATCACGCGCAAGTCCCAGCCAGCGGAGAAGGCACGGAGTGTTTTCATTTTTCCCTTCAATGCGTGATCGCACAGATTGGCATTCAATCGGTCAACTTTGAATTGTTGCATGGCAGATTCAACGGCAGCTTGCTCCCGACGAGCGAGGCGGGCAAACGCCTTCCGAAATGGCTTGGTTTGAACGAAGTTCATGAGGCGGTCGGGACCGTGTTATCTTCCTCTTCGGCGATTCGTCGGTGGATGTCCCGGAACATCTCCTCGACGTCCTCGTAGGGACCGGACAGATTCGCTGGGTCCTGGCATTCCTCCCAGGCTGCGAGGATGCGTGCCTCCTGCTCGGGCGTGAATTCCGGTTCTGCCTTCAAACGGAACGGAATACTGCGGGTTTTTGCCACCTTGGTGAAGAAGATGCGCACCGCCGTCGTGGTATCCAGGCCCATTTCCGCAAAGACCTGCTCGGCCTCCTCTTTCAGGCTTCGGTCCATCCGCACTTGCAATTTCACACCATTCGCACTCATACCAGAAATACTAGCCGATTCGCGGGCTATTGCAATCCATTTGTCCGCCTATTTCAGTTTCATTCGCTAAATTGATCAATTCCTCAAATTCGGCACCAACGATCGGGTCGGGAGGAACAGCCGCCGCGAATCTGGGGAGATCCTGACGCCCTTGTCGGCGTGTCCTCGGGCCGTCTCTTTCAGATACAAGTCGATGGTATCAAGCCCGGAACGGAATGACTTCCGGTCATGCGTCGCGTCCAGCAACTCAAGAACGAATCGTGACTTCGGCAGCGAGGACGGCGGCTTTACGGGCGGCGGTGTTCGGTTTGGGCGGATTGGCCAGCAACTTGAGAATCGCCTGGGTTTCACCCTCGTCGAGTTGCCATCGAGTCTCGTCAGCCACGACCTGCTCGGCAGCAGCCCTGGCTGCGTCGAGAATAAAGCCAGTTACGGTCAGACCGCGCAGGGCCGACGCCTTTTCCAATCGTGCCGCAGTGGATGCCGGGAAGCGCGGGCTGAGCCGGACGAAGCCACCCTTCGTTCGTGGCCGACCGCGCTGGCCTTGCGGCGTCGCTGGACTCTCTTCAACCTGCAGCAGCTTACGAGGGAGAGCTACAGCCGCGATCTTTTTCGGTGTAATTTTAACACCGCAGTTTCAACCAAGGAGGACCGTTGCGATACCGGCATCATTGCTGCCAGCCTTGATGCGGGTTGGACGATGTCCCTTGGACTGCGGCAGCCTGCTGCCGCCCCGACAACCCTGGCCCACAGAGCACCCGGCATTTTCTTCATCACCTCCCTGACACCTTCCGCCTCACAGCAGGCTGTCTTGGCCAAAGCGGCAGCAGGCAGCACGCAGTCCAAGGCCTGGCAAAATCGGCTCCCTGAAAAAAGTGAACCGATTTTCACTTCCCGCTTCGGGTTTGGGAGCCGGATCACGTTTCTCTCATGAACCGGTTTCCCACCCCCGGTCGTCTTGTCGTTCATCATCTCCACACCCCATGAAACCAAAATCCAATCCATTCCGCCAGATCCACTCCGCACTGATCACTGCCGCCGTCTTTGCGCTCACGCCACTGCACGCGGCGGTTGTGGACACCACCGGCACCACCATCACGCTCAATTCCAATAATCCCGGGAACCAATACATCGGCGATGGCACCCTCGAGGTAAGCGGCGGCAGCACGGTTGAGCTGGCCACAACAAGCGGCAGCCCAAGCACCGAGTTTGCCATGACCAACGGCCTCATCAGAATCGTCAGCGGAACCACTCTGCGCAACGGTGCTTGGCAGAAGGGAGTTTGGACCGACAACAAGGCCGACATGCAGGTGGACGGCACGTTTGACATCTGGGACGGCAACCCGGCAACCATCGACGCACTGACCGGTTCGGGCTCGATCCTGAAAGGCAATGGCGGCAATTCGCCCACCTTGCTCACAATTGGTATCATGGACGGCGGTGGGACCTTTAGCGGCACGATTGCCAATGGGACCGGTTCGATCGCCCTCACCAAGGAAGGCAGCGGCACCCAGATCCTCACCAACACGAGCAGCTACAGCGGCCCGACCCTTGTGGATGCGGGCACGCTCGAACGCCAAGGGGCCGCGATCTCCAGCTTCCGCTCGGCCACCACGATCGCCTCCGGAGCAACCATGAAGGTGACCGGCAATACGACAAACTATGTCGGCGGAAACTACAATCAGCGCGCCTTGGGCAGTAGTGGCCCTACCGGCACCCTCAAAATCGATGGCGCGGGCACGCTCGTCATCGCGAACTACGTCGGGCTCGGCAACGCCAGCGGCGCGGTCACCATCGACATCGCGATGGGCTCTGGCAGCCTGATTGACATCCAGTCCGGCGCATTGGTCAACGGCGGCCATCAAAAGGCCACATGGACCACCAACAAAGCCGACATGAACATCGCCAGCGGCGCGGCCTTTGACATCTGGGACGGCAACGCCGTGACCATCGACGCGCTGACCGGCTCCGGTTCCGTGATCAACGGCAGCAACAGCACTGGCAACCGTTCGCTCACCATCGGCGCGGACAATGGGTCGGGCATTTTTACTGGCGTGATTGGCGGCGGCAAGAGTGGTGGGTTAAACCAAGGCATCAACCTGGTCTCGATCACCAAGACCGGTAGCGGCACCCAGACGCTCACGGGCACAAACACTTATAAAGGCCTTACCACCGTCACCGCAGGCACGCTGCAATTCGCCAAAACCGTCTCGCTTTACAACAGCACCACCGCAAGCTGGACCGCAGCGAATATCAGCGTGGCCAACTCCGGCACCCTCTCCCTCAATGTGGGCGGGACCGATGAATTCGCCACAGACAAGGTGACGACCTTGCTGACCAACCTCGGCGGAGCCAACGGCACGAGCACCACGGGTTTTGCCGCAGGCTCGACCATCGCCTTCGACACGACCAATGCTTCCGGCGGCACCTTCACCGTGGCGGACGCCATCGCAGACTCCACCGGCACCGGCGGCGGAGCGGTCGGGGTGACCAAACTCGGCACCGGCACGCTCGTTCTCTCCAACACGAACACCTACACCGGCGGAACCAAGGTGAGCGCAGGAACGCTCTCGCTGGCCAGCGCGTCCCTTGCGGACTCCTCCACCGTTTCCATCGCCAGCGGAGCCACGCTTCACCTGCCTCACGGGGCCACCGACACCGTTGCCACCCTGGTCCTCGGCAACACCACCTATACTTCCGGCACTTTCAATCAATTTACGCCCGGTTCCTTTATCTCCGGAACTGGAAGCATCGAGGTCGGTGCCAGCACGGGATTCACCGGTTGGATCAATACCAATTACCCGTCGCTTCCGGATAAAACCGCTGGCGGCGATCCCGATTCCGACGGCATCAAAAACCTCATGGAATACATGCTCAACGGCAACCCCGGCACTTCCTCCACCAACATCCTGCCCTCCGTCAACAACAGCGATCCCACCGACCTGATCTTCACCTTCACCCGTCGCGAGGAATCCGCCGCAGACACCACCCAGGTCTTCCAATACGGCAACGACCTCATCGGCTGGACGCCCATCAACATCACCGGCACCCCTGGCGCGGGAGTCACCCTCGGCACCCCCGCTCTCGGCCTGCAACTCGTCACCGTGAAAGTCCCGAAATCCGCCGCCGCACCATCCGGCAAACTCTTCGGTCGCCTCCAAGTCACCCAACCCTAACTAAAGAATCGTGGGCATCCCGCGCATCCCGCCCACGTTCTTCATCTTCCATTCAAATTCAAAATTACGATGAAATCCAAACTCAATCCATCCCGCCATATCCAATCCGCGCTTGTCACTGCCGCCGCTCTCGCGCTCATGCCACTGCACGCGGCTGATGTGGACACCACCGGCACGACCATCACACTCAATTTCAATAATCCCGGGAACAAATACATCGGCAACGGCACCCTCGAGGTAAGCGGCGGCAGCACAGTTGAGTTGGCTACAGGAGGTGGTAGTCCATCCTCCGAGTTTGCCATGACCGACGGTCTCATCAGAATCGTCAGCGGAACCACTCTGCGTAACGGTGGCTGGCAGAAGGGAGTTTGGACCAACAACAAGTCCGACATGCAGGTAAGCGGCACGTTTGACATCTGGGACGGCAACCCGGTAACAATCGATGCACTGACTGGCGCGGGCTCGATCCTGAAAGGCAACGGCGGCAATTCGCCCACCTTGCTCACACTCGGAATCTTGGACGGCGGTGGGACCTTTAGCGGCACGCTTGCCAATGGGACAGGTTCCATCGCCCTCACCAAGGTAGGTAGTGGCACCCAGATCCTCTCCAATACGAGCAGCTACAGCGGCGCGACCCTCGTGAATGGGGGCACACTCGAACGCCAAGGAGCAGCGATCTCCACCTTCCGTTCGGCCACCACGATCGCCTCCGGAGCAACCATGAAGGTGACCGGTAATACGACAAACTATATCGGCGGAAACTACAACCAGCTCGCCTTGGGCAGTAGCTCTACCGGTACCTTGAAAATCGATGGCGCGGGCACGCTCGTCATCGCAAACTACGTCGGGCTCGGCAACGCCAGCGGCGCGGCCACCATCGACATCGCGATGGGCTCTGGCGGCCTGATTGACATCCAGTCCGGCGCATTGGTCAACGGCGGCCATGGAAAGGCCACATGGACCACCAACAAAGCCGACATGAACATCGCCAGCGGCGCGGCCTTTGACATCTGGGACGGCAACGCCGTGACCATCGACGCGCTGACCGGCTCCGGTTCCGTGATCAACGGCAGCAACAGCACTGGCCTCCGCTCGCTCACCATCGGAGCGGACAATGGGTCGGGTAATTTTGATGGCGTGATTGGCGGCGGGAAGAGTGGTGGTCAAAACCAAGGAATCAACCTCATCTCGATCACCAAGACCGGTAGCGGCACCCAGACACTCTCCGGCACCAACAGCTATACCGGCGCGACGACGGTCAGCGGCGGCAAGCTCGTCATCAATGGCAATATCTCCACCAGCAGCCTCACCACGGTGGCAAGCAACGCTACCCTCGCCGGCACCGGCACGGTGGGAGCGACCACCGTCAACGGCACCTTCGCCCCTGGGGATGGCGGAATCGAGAGTCTCGCCATCGTCGGCAACCTCACTCTGAACAGCGGGAGTTTCAGCCTCTTCGAAATCAACACCGCCGGTGACCTTGCCGACTTGGCCACCGCCACCGCTGCCATGGCGTTTGGAGGCACGCTCAGTGTGACTAACATCGGCGCAGCACTCGCAAACGGCGACACATTCAACCTCTTCGACTGGGGCACCACCGCGAGCGGCACCTTCTCCACAGTCAGTCTGCCGGGCCTCACCGACGGCCTCACCTGGGACCAAAGCCAACTCTATACCAACGGCACCATCACCGTCGTCCCAGAGCCCAGCGCTGCCCTCCTCGGCGGCCTCGGCATGCTCGCGCTGCTTCGCCGCAGGAGGTGAGGATGAATTTTGAATGTTGGATTTTGAATGTTG
>CALMKO010000451.1 GCA_937867415.1 uncultured Verrucomicrobiota bacterium
GAAGCACTCTGGGTGCCTGATGGTGTCAGTTTCATTTGGGGGGATGTTTGGGGGTGGGGGACCCTCCACGGGTCTGAGGAGGGGAAAGCAAATTGCTTGCTAACGGTCAGAGGCTGACAGAATTCCGGCCTCAGCGATATTACGCAATCGCGTGATATTGAGGATGGTCGCTTATCATCGCGAGGGTGTCCTTGGCATCAGGAATGCCGGTCATCTTGTTTGGGAGAGCTGGGTGTTTTACCCGACACCAGGTTTTCTCACGGCACGGCGCCATGCGCCTGGAGACGCCCCGTATTTCATCCGGAAGACCCGTGCGAAGTATTGGCTGGATTGAAAGCCGCAGCGGAAGGCGATCTCCGTGACGCTCATGAGGGGATTTTTCCCTAACAGAGATGCGGCGTGTTCCATGCGCAGGTCGTTGAGATACGTCATGGGGGTGAGGTTGATGGTTTTGTGGCACAGCGTGGAAAACTGCGAGCGCCCGATGCCGCAGGCTTCCGCCATGGACTCGAGTGTCCACGGCTCGTCGATCCGCCGGTGCAGTGCCTCAAGAAACAAGCGCACCGTCCGCTCGCTGCCGGAGAGAGATGCGTCAAGCTGCGGATTGCGGCTCTCTAACATCTCGGCCAGGAGCAGGATCAACTCATTGATGCCGATTTTGAGCCGTGCGAGGTTGGTTTCGTTAGCGCCGCGCGCCACGGTTTCATCCAGTCTGGAGAAGCAATCGCCGATCCTGCGGTCACCATGCCAGACGGGATCTTCATTTTGGCTGAGCATTTCCGTGAGCCGCTCCAGTGCGGACTTTGGCAGCAGCAGCCACTTCGGCCATTGCCACGGTTGGTTGGGCCGCCGCACGCCGACGTCGAGGATGATCCACGAATAGTGGCTGGCGGGGACGTTCGGATTCCCCACGCGGTGCCGCTGCCAGGGCCGTGTAATGGTCAGCTCGCCCGGCCCGACCCGCAGGGATTTCAAGCCGATTCCGAACGGCAACTGCCCGGCCGACACGTAGCCGATCTCGATGCCCTCGTTGCAATGCCAGTCGAGCCCCCATGGCTGCTGGCTGCGTGCGTTCCAATAGCCTGCCATGCAGAGTTCTTTCATTTCGTTGGGGGGCAGCTGGGTTCCCGGATAGCTGCCGCGGCCCAGTGCTTCGAGACGCAATCCCTCGGCAGCTGCGGCCTGCTTGAGCGGCTCACAGGTGTCGGCGTGAAACAATTCCTTCTCAGTGCGGAAGCTGCGGCGTTTATCCATCGGGAATCCTGCGGTCCTTGATGCTTGCCGATTCCGAACGAAAACTGAATGAGAAAATTTACCAATGGTGGAATTTGCAAGCATTGGATTCCCAGGCGATGTAGGGTTACGAAACGGGTATCTTGATGGGGCGTATCAGCTCCGCGCTAACCCGAGCCCTTGACAATGAATTGAGATTGAACTGACATCTTTGCAAAATGGAAAATTCCATTGATTTCACAGGCATTTCGGGGTTGCTCGGAACGGCATCCACCGGGGGCGGCATTCCATCGGAGGAATTGCTGCCTTTGGTATATGACGAGCTGCGGCATCTCGCGGCCCGGCGGATGACGGCCTATGGCCCGGCGGCGTCGCTCCAACCCACGGCGCTGGTGCATGAGGCGTGGCTGCGCTTGGCCCAGGTGGACGACCGTTGCTGGAATGACAAGGCGCACTTCTTCAGGACTGCCGCCAAGGCCATGCGTGGTATTCTGGTGGACCGTGCCCGTCGGAAAACCGCGTTGAAACGGGGCGACCGACTGGCGGAAATTTCCATCGACGACCTCGAAATCTGCGCGGCGGAGCCGGAGGATCGGTTGTTGATGATTGACGATGTTCTGGATCGCCTGGAGCAGCAAGATGAAGTGAGCGCCCGCATCGTCACGCTCAAGTTTTTCGGGGGGCTGACGAACCGGCAGATCGCCGAACTCCACGACGTGACCGAACGGACCGTGGAGCGCCAATGGGCGTATGCCCGGCTGAAACTTTTCGAGATGATCCAAGATGAGCATGAATGATCCTTATGAAATCGAGGAAATGCTGCTCCGGGCCACGATTGAATTTCCCGATGCGGACGAGCGTGCGTGTTTCCTGGATTGGGCCTGCCGCGGTGATGATTCGTTGCGGGCGCGGATGGTGAAGCTGTTGTCGATCCAGGAAAACTCAGCCCGTTTTTTCGATTTCAAGCCCTTTGATATCACCGTGGAAAACGGCGATGATCCTGCAAGTGCCGTGAACGATGAGACCGATGATGGTGAAATTGGTCTAAAAATAGGGCGCTACCGGCTGATCAGAAGGTTGGGCGAGGGCGGGCACGGCGTGGTCTATCAGGCGGAGCAGGAGACTCCGGTGAAGCGCCAGGTCGCTCTCAAGCTGATCCGGATGGGGCTTGATCACGAGCAAGTGATCGCCCGCTTCGAGATGGAGCGCCAGGCCCTTGCCATGATGGACCATCCGGGGATCGCCCGGGTGCTCGATGCCGGAGCCACGCCCACCGGTAGGCCGTATTTTGTCATGCAGTGGGTGACAGGGGAACCGATCACCGAGTTCTGCGACAAAAACCGGCTGACCATCCGCCAGCGCTTGGAGTTGTTCATCCGCGTCTGCCATGCCATCCAGCATGCCCACCAGAAAGGCGTGATCCACCGTGACATCAAGCCGTCCAACGTGCTGGCCTCGTTCCATGACGGCGTGCCGCTGCCCAAGGTCATCGACTTCGGCATTGCCAAGGCCACCGGCGGCGGCTTGGCCGATCCCGGCGGTGAGCCGGAACCCATTCTCGGCACGCCTAACTACATGAGCCCGGAACAAGGTTTATTCGGCGGCCTTGACGTCGACACCCGCACCGATGTTTTCAGCCTCGGAGTTTTGTTGTGTGAAATCCTCACCGGTAAAACCCCCTTTGGTCCTGCGGCGAACGTGACCTTGCAAACGGGCGAGCTGCCCCAGTCCATCGCCAAGCGGCAGCACAAAACGCCATTTGCCATTCTCGGTGAATACCCGCCTGTGGAACTCGTGGAACTTGCTGCCACCCGTGCTTGCAAGGCCCGTGATCTCATCCGGCTGGTGAAGGGGGATCTCGACGCCGTCGTCATGAAATGCCTGCAAGCCAGCCGCCAGCATCGCTACGATACCGCGAACGGACTGGCTCTGGATATCCAGCGCCATCTTGATGATAACCTCGTGAGCGCCCGCCCAGCCCGGCGCCGCGAGCGGCTCGGGAAACTCCTGCGGCGGAACCGCTTGGCCTTCGCGGTCGGAGGAGTTGCATTTTTCACCTTGGCGGCAGGTTTCGGCACATCGACCTGGTTGTTCTTTCGTGAAGCCGAAGCCCGCCGGGAACAGGTGCGGCTGCGCAGTGAAGCCGAGGCGGCCCGGACGGTGGAAACCCAGTTGCGCTCGCAGGCGGAGGCGAGGGAGGCGAGCGCCCAAGCCGCCGTGAAACTTTCCTACGGCCATATCGCAGAGGCGGATCTATTGCTCGCAGCCATCCCGACCGACATGGCCCCTTCCTCACTGGAAGCCGCCAATGCCTACCGTGAGCTGGGCGACTGGCACCGCAAGGCCGGCCGCATCCGCCAAGCTGCCGAACGCTACACTGCGCTTGCGGGAGCCATCTCATCCGTGGACCGCTCGGACGTTTACCAGATTTCCGGCGATCTCCTGCCGGCCGCCGTCACGACCTGTCAACTCGGAGACTGGCCAAGCCATGAACGCGTGCGGCAGGTGGCGTTGGATCGCTTCGGGGCCACCCAGAACCCAATCGTCGCGGAGCAAATCATCAAGGCCAGCACGCTGCGCTCGGCCGATCCCGGCACGATGGAAAAGATCGCATTGCTCGCCGGATTTCTCGAAAGCGCCGTCAGACCGGAATACGGGAATGGGAGCCAGGACGACGGGTCGGCCTGGCAATGTTACTCCCTTGCCTTGTGGAATCACCGTCGCGGCGACCCGGCGCAAGTCATTCACTGGGGCGAGTCGTCCCTGAGGCGCAGTATGGCGTCTGATTCCCGGGTGGCTTGCGTCCGGCTGCTGCTCGCCATGGCCCAGCACCGCAGCGGCGAGGCGGAGGAGGCCCGCAAGCAGCTGGCCGAGGCCGCCCGGCTGATCGACCGAACGCTGGAGCTCTCATCCGAAATTGCGTCCGGTAAGTCCGATCAGTGGCACGACTGGATGAGCGCCCAAATTCTCCTGAAGGAGGCCGGGGCGATGATCGGCCCCGCCAAGGCGGATTGACAGCTGGCTCACCCAAGCGGAAGCCGTCCTGAGGGTTCCGCCGGGATGCGGCGGATTCCCCACCATCGCTGTCGCTTCTGCAGCGAGTCATGTGGTAGATCGGGGAGAAAAAATCTGGGGAAGTGGTGGTTTTTGATTTTTTTAGAAATCGACATTTTTGAAATGCGTGGCATGGTCTTCAAAGTTCTTCACTCTCGTTCCGTTTGATTTTTATGACAAATTATTGGCTCCAAAAGGCATTTTCGGCTGTGGCGGCGGTTGCCCTGACGTGCAGTGCCTGCGCGCAACAGGCCGACTTCAACGAGGTCGGACGTCAGATGGCCATCATGCTGCAAAACACGCACTTCGCGCGGCTTCCCTTCAATGCGGAATTGAGCCAACGATTTCTAGCGGACTACCTGAAGGATCTGGATTTTCAAAAACTTTACTTCACGCAGGAGGATGTGAATGGCTTCAACGCCAAGTATGGTGACCAGCTTCATTCACTGCTACTCAATGGCACCAGCATGACCCCGGCCACTGAGATTTACCGGGTGTTTGAAAAGCGGGTTGAGGAAAAAGTCGCGCTGGCGGGCAAACTTCTCAACGGCCCGGACTTCGATTTTTCCGCGAATGAATCGGTCATGCTCAGCCGCAAGGACGCCACCTGGCCGAAGAACGATGCGGAGGCCGCCGCCCTTTGGCGCCTGCAGATCAAAGAGGCGGTTCTCGGTGAGATCCTCCGCCGCGATGTCATCACCAAGCTTTCCAAAGAGCAGGGAAAACCCGATCCAGGCGCTGGCGAGCGCAGTCCCAAGGAAAAGGTCTCGCTGCGCTACAAGCGATTTCTCGCAAGCGTCAAGGATGTTGATGATGAGGAAATCGCCAACTATTTCCTCAGCTCGATCGCCCGGGCATACGATCCTCATACCGACTACATGAGCTTCCGTGAGATGGATCGGTTCAAGTCCGGCATGAAAAACGAATTGGTGGGAATCGGTGCTCTCCTTCAAGGCGAGGAGGACGGCGCCACCAAGATCATGGGCATCGTCGTCGGTGGACCAGCGGATCGCGAGGGCACGCTCAAGCTCAATGACCGGGTCGTGGCGGTGGACACCATGAACACCGGCAAGCCGGAGGACATGACGGATATCATGTTCATGAAGATCGATAAGGTGGTCGACTACATCCGCGGCAAGGAAGGCTCGAAAGTCATGCTCAAGGTCGAGCCGGCAGGTGGCTCGCCCGGGGAAACCAAGCTGGTGGTCATCGAGCGCGGGAAGGTCGAGATGAAGGATGAGCAGGCAAGCGGCGAGCTGATCCAGATGAAGAATGGGCAAGGAAACACCCAGCGCCTGGGCGTCGTCACCCTGCCGTCGTTTTATGCGGACTTCGACGAAGGCAAAGTGCGCTGCTCGGTGGATGTGGAGCGCATTCTCAAGCGCCTCATCGATGAGAAAATCGACGGGCTCATCCTGGACCTTCGCAACAACGGCGGTGGTTCTCTCGAAGAAGTCCGGCGCATGACGGGTTTCTTCATCGGAAACGGACCGGTGGTGCAGGTGAAAGACACCCTGGGGCGGGTCCAAGTGAAGGATTCCGACGAGGGCAAGCCGATTTATACCGGTCCGCTGGTGGTGATGATCGACAAGAGCAGTGCCTCGGCAAGCGAGATCCTAGCGGGAGCCTTGCAGGATTTCAATCGGGCGGTGATCATCGGAGATTCTTCCACCTTCGGGAAGGGGACCGTCCAGCAGCCAATGGATATCGGGCGGATGTTACCCTTGTTTGCCGCCAAGAGCCGTGCGGGATTCTTGAAGATGACGATTCAGAAATTCTACCGCCCGTCGGGTTCATCGACGCAGATGGACGGAGTGGCCTCGGACATCGTCCTGCCGAGCCTGGCGGATGCCTTGGAGATCGGCGAGGCATTTCTGGATCATTCCCTGCCGCATGACCGGATTCGTCCGGGTGCGGATTTCAAGCCGCTTGATCCGCTGGCTTTGTTCATCCCCCGCTTGAAGGAATTGAGCACCGAGCGGATCAACTCGTGCAAGGATTTCTCCTACATCATCGAGGATGTGATGAAGACCAAGGCCCGCATCAAGACCAACAAGCTCGCGGTCAACAAGGAGACCCGGGAAAAGGAACTGCTGGAATCCGAACAATCCCAGAAAGAGCGGAATGCGGAGCGCCGCGCACGCTTCGGTAAAATCACCGAGGAGGACAAAAACAAGTTCACGTTTTTCAACCTCAAGCTGGAATCCCTCGACAAACCCGGCCCGCTTGAACCAAGGGACCCGAGCGCCGAAAATGAAGACTACATGCGCCGCGCCAAAGATCAGACCGCCGACTTGGACGAAACGCCCAAATGGCCGACGAACTTGGACCCGGTGAAGCGCGAGACCATCGCCGTGCTGAAGGATCTCGTGGATCTCACGGAAAACGCACGCCTTGCGGGCATGTTGAAGGGGGCCACCGGAGCCAATTGATGTCCTCCGTCCCAGAGAACCTACAACACGTCAGGCAGCAGGTGGAGGACGCCTGTGCACGGGCCGGGCGCTCTCCCGCAGGCCTGACCCTGATCGCGGTATCCAAGACTTTCCCGACCGAATCCATCCGCGAGGCGGTGGCCTGTGGTCAGACGCATTTCGGCGAGAGCCGGGTCCAGGAAGCGGTTCCCAAGATCGAAGCGCTCCCGGGCAGCTTGCATTGGCACTTCATCGGCGGAGTGCAGCGCAACAAGGTCCGGAAAATCCTCCAAAACTTCGAGATCATCCATGCGATCGATTCGCTACGGCTAGCCAGCTACACGGATGAGGTGGCAAAGGAACTCGGAGTTTTTCCAAAGATTTTCCTTCAGGTCAACATCGGGGATGAACCGAGCAAGGGTGGCTTTGCCGTCGAGGCCCTGCGTCAGGAAATGGCAAGCCTGCTCCAGTTGAAGCGGCTCGATGTCAGCGGCCTGATGTGCATCCCCCCCGCCGGGGAAAGCCCGGAGGAGAGTCGGCCTTGGTTTGTGAAGCTCCGTGAGTTGCGCGATTCGTTAGAGAACGAGTTCTGCGTCAAGTTGGACGGCCTCAGCATGGGAATGAGCGGGGATTTTGAGATCGCGATCGAAGAAGGTGCCACCTGCGTCCGGGTGGGATCGTCAATTTTTGGAAATCGTGCCTATCGGGTGGACGGGGAGCTTGGATAAAGTGCACCATCGGTCATGAATCTTGCTTTGGCGAATGTGGTGGTGATCGGCGAGGAGCTTGCCCTGTCGTTTACGGATGGTGAGGAAGCCTATCTCCCGCTGGCGCTGCTGCGGCGTGCTTGCCCGTGCGCTTCCTGCCAGGGCGAGCCCGACGCGCTGGGCCGGGTTCTCAAACCTGTGGTCGAATACGGGCCCCGGGCATTCGAGCTCCAAAAGTTCGACACGGTCGGTGGCTATGCCCTGCAACTTTACTGGGCGGATGGTCACTCCACCGGCATTTACAGCTACTCCTACTTGAAAAGGCTGGCGGCGTTGCCATCCTGATGGATCCGTAATCCCCGCGCTGTGTTCTCCGCCCGACACGACCTCGCGTCACTTGCCCTGCTTCCCGGGCGGGATGTCGTCGCGCTTGCTGCTGCGGGATTCAACACGATCGCGGAGGTGTTAGATCATCTGCCGAAGCGGTATGAAGACCGCCGGCGCTTCGACGCATTCCCGAACCTGCCGACAGGGGATCCGGTGTGCCTTCGTGGCAGGGTGATCGATGCTGCGCCGAAGTTTTTCGGTTCGGGGCGCTCGTTTTTCGAAGCGGTGGTGATGAATGAAGCGGGTGGTGTTTTTGGTTCGGGGAAGATCACCTGTCGTTGGTTCAACATGCCGTTTCTTCACAAGCTGCTCGCTGCGGGTCTCGAGGTGAGCGTTTTCGGGAGGGTGAAGGATTCCAATGGCAGGCTGATCATGGATCACCCGGAGTTTGAGATCCTGCGCGAGGATGACGGGGAGGACTCCTCGATCCACATGGACCGGCTGGTTCCCATCTATCGGAACATTCCGGGAATCGCCCAGCGACGGCTCCGGGACATCATGCACCTGATGCTGCATCAAGTGGACCCTGACACTCTCGCGCTGGGTTATAACGTCGAGCCGGCCTCATCGCGCTTTGAATCCCTGAAGGCCGGCCATTTCCCGGAATCCCTGGAACAGGCACACGCGGCGCGCCGGCGATTCGCACTCGAGGAGTTTTTCGCGCTCCAGCTCAATGTCGTCTGGCGGCGCCTCCGCTATGGCGAGCACGCCGGACGGGTGTTAGGCCGGAGCACGACCTACCTGAAACAATTTTACGAGAATCTCCCGTTTGATCTAACAGGCGCGCAGAAGCGTTCGATCAAGGAGATCCTCGCGGACATGCGCACGGCCCGGCCGATGAACCGGCTGCTCCAGGGTGATGTCGGCTCGGGGAAAACATTTGTGGCGATGGCGACGATGTTGCTTGCGGTCGGCTCCGGCTGCCAGGCGGCATTGATGGCACCCACTCAGATTCTCGCGGAGCAGCACTATCTGACGTTTCGGCGTTGGCTGGAACCGCTGGGAATCCGGGTTTCCCTGAGGACTGGAAATCGCGATGAGGGAGATCACCTGGAAACGGGGGAAGATCCTCAAATCATCATCGGAACCCACGCCTTGCTCTATGATTCGGTGACGTTCAACGACCTGGGCCTGGTGGTGATCGATGAGCAACACCGCTTCGGCGTGGCACAGCGCGCGGCCTTGATCCGGCAAGGGGTGATGCCGGATGTGTTGGTGATGACGGCGACGCCGATTCCGCGCACTCTCACCATGACGCTCTACGGCGACCTGGATGTTTCCTTGTTAGATGAAAAGCCGCCCGGACGGGGGAAGATCATTACCGGGCTCAGAATCGCGCCCAAACAGACGGCTGTGACGAAGTTTGTCAAAGACCAGCTTTCGCAAGGGCGGCAGGCGTACCTGGTCTATCCGCTGGTCGAGGAAAGCGAGCAGGTGAAGACGGAGTCCGCGACGGAGGCCTTTCAAAAGTGGAGCAAGCGGCTGGGTTCCTATCAGGTGGGCTTGATCCATGGAAAGCTGCGCCCGGAGGAGAAGGAAGAGGTGATGCGGCGCTTCCGCGAGGGCGAGATCGCGGTATTGGTGGCCACCACGGTGATCGAAGTGGGAGTGGATGTGCCGAACGCGAGTGTGATGATCATCCACCATGCGGAGCGCTTCGGGCTTGCCCAGCTCCACCAGCTCCGCGGCCGGATTGGCCGGGGCGGGCATAAGAGTTATTGTATTCTTCTAACGGATGGCAAAAACCCGGAAGCGCTGGAAAAACTCAAAGTGCTGGAGGGGACTGCGGACGGCTTTGAAATCGCCGAGGCGGATCTCCGGCTTCGCGGGCCCGGCAGTGTGCTTGGGACGGTGCAGAGTGGCTTGAGCAATCTCCGGTTTGTCGATTTCCTGGCGGATACGGCCCTTTTGAGAGAGGCGCGGTCCCTTGCCGAGCAGGTGCTCACGGAGGACCCGCTGTTGGCGGGGGATTACAAAGATCTCCGCAAATGCATCCAGGAATCCGAGGCGGTCCAGGACTTGCCCACCACGGCCTAGCAGCTTGCTTGATAGACGGTCACCACGCCAAAGGTGAGCGGGGTGGCGCTTGAGTCCTTGAAGCCGCAGGATCCCAGCAAGTCCAACATGCCCTGGCCGGATGGAAAGGCCTCGATGGAGCCGCCGAGATACTCGTATGCGTCCTTCTGGCCGGTGAGCCAGCCCGCCATGTGGGGGAGCACATGGTGGAGATACCAACGATACGGGCCCCGCAGGATGCCCTTGGGGAGGGAGAAGTCGAGGATGACCAAGCGCCCGCCGGGCTTGAGGACGCGCTTCATTTCACGCAGGCCGGCGGGGTAGTCCGCCATGTTCCGCAGGCCGAAGGCGACGGTTACGACGTCGAATTCCCGGTCGGGGAAGGGGAGTTGCAAGGCGTCTGCAACGAGCGTTTTTCTGACGCCGCGGTTGGAGGCGTGGGCGAGCATTTCCGCACAAAAGTCCGAAGCCACCACCTCGCATTGCGGGCATTGGGTTTGAATCTCCAAGGCGAGATCGCCTGTGCCGCTGGCCACGTCCAGAACTCGCCGTGGTTCCCAATCGCGAACGCGTGCGGTGACCACCTTGCGCCACCAGATGTCCATACCGCCGCTCAGAACGTGGTTGGTCAAGACGTAGCGGTCTGCAATTCGTGCGAAGGCGTCATGGACGTAAACGGCGTCGGGCATGGGGGAGAGGTACGCTGGATCTGCCGAGAACCAAGCGCGAATTACACTCACTCGCGATTCTTGGGCTTGGGCTGGCTTTTTACGGGTGGCTCTTCTTCAGCGCTGAGGCTGATGCCGGAGACAATTTGTTGGCCACTGTTTTTCGAGGCGGTGTTGCTGGAATAATTCGCCGGGTTGAGGCCTTTTTCGAGGATCAGGCCGGCTCCTTGGTTCTGGGTGACCTGGTTGGATGCGACAGCGACGTTCTCGGCAGCGGCGCCGATGACGATCCCACCGAGAAGATTTTCCTGAGCCGTGGTCCCGGAGACTTTGCCGGAACCCGCGCTGTTGAGCACCAGGCCGAACTCGCGGTTGGCGATGAGTTGATTTCCTTCCAGGGTGACAGAGGCGAGCCCGTTATCCGCGTGGATTCCGTTGCGGCTGTTTCCCTCACAGCGGTTGTTGATGAGGATGACCGCGGCGCCGTCCCAGGACTCGATGCCATGCTCGAAGTTGTTCAGGGACTCCGAGTCCTTGACTTCGAGGGTGCTGCCCTTGCCGATGGCAGCGATGCCGTTCCAGCCGTTGTCGGCGAAGCGGCAACGGTTGATGGTAGCTCCGCCGCCCTCGATCACCGCCAGGCCATGGCCGCTACCCTCAGTGAAGCGGCAATCGACAAAAGCAGCATTCCCACCGCGGACGAGGGCCACGGAGAACCGGTCGCTGCCGACGGCGAAGGCCTCATGGCGGAAACTGATCCCGCTGACCCGGACGCCACGGGCATCCGGGCCGATCGAAATCGCGCTGCCATCCTCCGGGGTGCACTCGACGCGGGTGTTGGCGAAGCCGGCACCTTGGATCTCCACATGGTTGTTGACGACGAGCGGACCTTTCCAAGTCCCCTCGCCAATCACGATGCGATCGCGATCCTGCGCGTGGGCCAGCGCTTCCGCTGGGGTCGCGTAGTCGCCGGGTACGCGAATCGTGCGTGAATAGTTGGAAATCTTTTCAAGGCGCTCGCGGATTTCCACATGGGTTGGGTCCAGCGAGCTGGCCTCGCGCAACCACTCAAGCACCTCCGGGTCGAAGCGGCCTTGATCGCGGGCGATGGCCATTTGAAGCAACTTGACCGCTTGCGCTTGATCGGCGAGGGCCTTCTCGATGGCTGCGGTGCCAGTCGCTAGAATCGACTTGGCGTCCGGATCGTCCGGGGTGGTGGCAAGCACGCTCTGGGCGGTGGCGATGGCGGATTTCCAATCCTTCAAATCGAGCTCTTGACGCGCTTTGGCCAGGGCGGTGGTGCGGACCAGGTCCTTGCGGGCCCGGTCCAGTTTTCCGAGAATCGCCGTGGCTTCCGGATCGGCGGGGTAACGGTCCAGCACCTTTTGCGCGGCGGAGAGAGCTTCTTCGAGGCGGCCCGCCTCGAGCTCGGCGGTAGCCTGTCCGGTCCAGTAGCCGATGAACTGCGTTTGTTCCTCGCCCATGCCCGCCTCGATGCTGCGGCGCCCGCGCAGCGCGATCGCGGAGCCGGGTGCGAGCTTTTCAATCTCGAAAAACACGCGTGTCGCATCGTTCCAACGCCGGTTTTCGATCATCATCGAGCCTTGTCGCTCTAACAAGGCGATGCGGATCAGGCGCTGATTTTCCTTGGCCCGGAGGTCTTGCAGATAGATCCAGCCAGCTCCCCCCAAGGCGACAAGAACGACGGTCGCCCAGGCGGTGAAACGGAGAAATCCGCCGCTTTTCACGGGCGCGTCCTGATCAGGATCATCATCCAGTTTTTCCGTGGCCGCTAGGGGAGAAGGGGCAGGCAGGTTTTCTTTTACCACTTTTTTCGGTGGTGGGGGCCTTGTCTGATCGAGAGTTTCCAGTTGCTCGTGAATGGCGGCGAGGGCCTCGTCGAACTCGGTGAGGCCTTTTTGATAGCGATCCGTCAAGGCCTCGCTCGATGCGGTCTTGACCATGGAGGCGATGTGCTCGCGAGCAGTTTTGAATTCCGCGAGGTAGGGGCGCGGGTCTTCCTCGGGTTTCAATCCCAGGATTTTACGGGCTTCAGGCAGCTTCATGGCGCGGGGGGGAAATTAGGTCTGGATGGAGTGAAAGGAAAAGCGGCGAATGCACCTCAGCCGACGAATCTTTGGACGATGGGCATCCGGCGGCCGATTCCAAAGGCCTTGGAGGTGACCCGCAGTCCTGGTGCCGCTTGATGGCGTTTCCATTCGTTCAGGTCCACGCGGCGTTGCACCCAGCGGACGGTGGTCTCGTCGAAGCCCCGGGAGACGATCTCATCCGCGGAGAGTTGGTGCTCGACGTAAAGTTCGAGAATGCCGTCCAGGATCTCGTAGGGGGGAAGGGTATCTTGATCCTTTTGGTCCGGCCGGAGCTCGGCGCTGGGTGGCTTTTCCACGGTGTTCCATGGAATGATTTCCCGCTCGCGGTTGATCCAGCGGGAAACTTCGTAAACGCGGGTCTTCGGGAGATCTGAAATCACCGCCAGCCCGCCACACATGTCGCCGTAAATGGTGCAGTAGCCGACCGCGAGCTCGCTTTTGTTTCCAGTCGTCAGCAGCAGGTGGTTTTCCTTGTTGGAAAGCGCCATCAGCAGGATCGCACGCAGGCGGGCCTGCATGTTTTCCTCCGTCACGTCCTCCGGTTTGCCTTCGAAGATCGGCTCCATCGTCGCTTTCACGGCCTCGAACGCATGGCGGATGGGCACTTCATCACAGCGGATTCCCAGGTTTTTTGCCAGGGCGAAGGAGTCGTCCACGCTCCCGCGTGACGAATAAGGACTGGGCATGGTGAGGCCTCGCACGTTTTCGGGGCCCAGCGCATCGGCGGCGATCACGGCCGTCAGCGCGGAGTCGATGCCGCCGCTCAGACCGAGGCAGACGCTGGAAAATCCGCACTTAGTGACGTAATCACGAACGCCTAACACCAGCGCCTTGTAGAGATCTTCCGCGTCACAGGAATCCAGCGGCACATCCCGCTCCACCGCTAGAAATGGATCAATCACCTCGCACTCATCCGCGAAGCCCGCCAATTGTTCGGCGATGCGGCCGTTGCCGTCGGTGACCAGCGAGTGGCCGTCGAAGACCAACTGGTCATTCGCGCCCACCGCATTGCAATAGACCACCGGAACCTTCGCCTTGCGGGCAATCCCGCCGATCATCGCACGACGCAGAAGCGGCTTGCCCAGATGAAAGGGCGAAGCGCTCAGATTGAGCAAGAGGTCGATCCCCTTGGCGCTGAGCTCCTCAACCGGATCGCGGTCGTAGAGTGGACGCTGAAGATAGTCTTCGGTCCAGATGTCTTCACAAATCGTCACTCCGATGCGCTTCCCTCTCCATGAAATCGGCTCGCTGGAGTCGCCGGGTTCGAAGTAGCGGCGCTCGTCGAAAACATCATAGGTTGGCAGCAAGGTTTTCCAAATGCGATGCTGGACCTTGCCGTTTTCCAGCCAGGCCGCGGCATTCCGGAACGGCTTCCCCGGATGGGCCGGGTGGTGATGGTCCACGTATCCGACAAGCAGGGGGACCTCCCGGATCTCCCCCGCGAGGTAGTCTAGCGCTTGAAGGCACTTCGGCACAAACTGGGATTTGAAAACCAGATCCCGCGGCGGGTATCCCACCAGTGACAACTCGGGTGTCACCACCAGTTCCGCCCCGCCCTCCAAGCATTCCCGATATGCGGCGAGGATACGCTTGGCATTGCCTGGAAAGTCTCCAATGACCGAGTTGATTTGGGCGATTCCGATTTTCATGGACGCCCACAGCAAACACCCCCGACCGATTCAGGCAAAACGAAAAATCAAAATCCTCCTCAAATCGGGGAAAACGACAGCTTGCCGTTTCCAAATCTGCTGTCTAATCTATGTCCAAGAACCTATTTATGAAAGCCATCTCCCTCATTTCGTTCGTCGTTTTCCTGACGCCGCTTATGGCGCAGACCGAGGTCAGCCCGCCACCAGCCAAGGAAGAAACCAGCGGTGGCAAGACGACGGGTGGGGAAACCGCTTTGATGCCCAACCAACAGGCCTTCCTCAATCTTCCCGAGGAGAATCGCAAGGAATTCATCAAGCGCCTCGGCGAGGCCACCCGCCTTTTCCAACAAAAACGGGTTTTTGAAACCCTGGAGGAGCTCGAAAAAGCCACCCAGATCTTCGCCGACAGCCCGGAAATCTACAACCTCCGCGGCAGTTGTTTTGTTGAAATGCGTTCTTTTGACAAGGCCATCGACGACTTCCAAAAAGCCGCCAGCTTCACCAAGAATAACCCAAGCATCGAGTTCAACATCGCTGAAGTCTACTTCGTCACCAAGGAGTGGCAGAAGTCGCTCGATCTCTTCCAGAAGATCTTGAAGGTCCTGCCTCCCGAGAACATCGCCCTCGGCCGTCTCATCGAGTTCAAGATGCTGCTTTGCATGAAGAAACTCGGCATGAAGAACGAGGTCACCATCCTGGCGGAGAAATACGACTTCCTCGATGATTCTCCCTTCTACTACTACGCCAAGGCCGCCCTCTCCTACGACGCCAAGGACCTCATCAAGGCGGAGGAATGGCTCGCAATCGCCGGCCGGATTTTCCAAGATCCCAACGTGCTTGCGCCGTGGCAGGACACCCTTGTCGAATACGGCTACATCAAGAGCTTCTACGGCGACGAAGCCGCTCCTGCGGAGTGAGTCACACAGCACCCCATGCTGGGTGATCGGCAACTCATGCGTTGCGGAAATGGCAGGATGGAGTTAGGTTTTGTTCTCAAATCCACTTACCGCCATGGGACTCGAAAAAATCACCCAGAAGCTCCAAGAAGCTCTCCAGTCTGCGCAAAGCCTCGCTTCAAAGTCCTCCCACCCGGAGGTCAACAGCCTGCACGTTCTGATCGCCCTCCTCCAACAGGAAGGTGGCATCACCGCACCCATCCTTCAAAAGGCCGGAGTGGACCTTTCACGCCTGAAAGTCTCGGTAGCCGCCACCCTCGCGCGGGAACCCAGCGTCAAGGGAGCCTCCACCCAGCCACAAATCAGCGGTGGCCTCCGCTCCACCCTCGATGCGGCCGATTCCGCCCGCGAATCTCTCGGCGATGACTACCTCAGCGTCGAGCACTTCATTCTCGGTGCCTTGAAAGGGGACTCTCCCGCTGGCAAGCTCCTCAAGGAAGCCGGCCTCGATGAGAAAAAAGCCCGTGACGCCATCATCGGTGTCCGCGGCTCCCAAAAGGTCACCGATGATTCACCCGAGGGAAAATACCAGACCCTTGAAAAATACGGCACCGACCTCACCGCCCGCGCCCGCGAGGGAAAAATCGACCCTGTGATCGGCCGCGACCATGAAATCCGCCGCGTCCTGCAAGTCCTCTCCCGCCGCACCAAAAACAACCCCGTGCTCATCGGCGAGCCCGGTGTTGGCAAAACGGCCATCGTCGAGGGGCTCGCCCGCCGGATCGTCTCCGGTGACGTGCCGGACTCCATGAAGGACAAGCGCATCATCGCCATGGACGTCGGCGGCATGTTGGCCGGTGCCAAATACCGCGGCGAGTTCGAGGAGCGCCTCAAGGCCTTCCTCAAGGAAGTCACCGATTCCCAAGGGCAAATCATCCTCTTCATCGACGAGTTGCACACCATCGTCGGCGCGGGAGCCAGTGAGGGCGCCGTGGATGCTGCCAATCTCCTCAAGCCCCAACTCGCCCGTGGCGAGCTCCGCACCATCGGCGCCACCACCTTGGATGAATACCGCAAGCACATCGAAAAGGACGCCGCCCTCGAGCGCCGTTTCCAGCCGGTCATGGTCGGCGAGCCTTCCGTGGAAGATTCCATCGCCATCCTCCGCGGCCTCAAGGAGCGCTACGAAGTCCACCACGGCGTCCGCATCCAGGATGGAGCCCTGGTCGCCGCCGCCACTCTATCAGACCGGTATATTTCAGGTAGATTCCTCCCTGACAAGGCGGTGGACCTCATCGACGAAGCCGCCGCGCGCTTGAAAATCGAACTCGATTCCATGCCCACCGAGATCGATGTGTTAGATCGCCAGATCCTCCAGTTGGAAATGGAGAAAAAAGCCCTGGAAAAGGAGTCCGACAAGGCCTCCGCCGTCCGCCTGGAGAAGGTCAGGGAAGAGCAGGCGAACCTCCGCGAGCAAAGCTCCGGCCTCATGGCACAGTGGCGCAATGAGAAATCCATCATCGACCTGGTCCGCGCCGCTCAGGAAAAAATCGAAACGCTCAAAGGCGAGACCGAGCGTGCCCAGCGCATCGGTGACCTCACCCGCGCCTCGCAGATCACCTACGGCGATCTCCCCGAGGCCCACCGCGAGCTCGAGTCCGCCAAACAACAACTTACCTCCCGCCAAAACCAAGGCGGCCTGCTCAAGGAGGAGGTCACCGAGGAGGACATCGCCCGCATCGTCTCCTCCTGGACCGGCATCCCTGTCAATCGCCTCCAGGAAGGCGAAAAACAAAAACTCGTCACCATGGAACAACGCCTCGGCGAGCGGGTCGTCGGCCAGAAAAAAGCCATCAAGGCGGTCGCCAACGCCGTCCGCCGCGCCCGCGCCGGCCTGCAAGATGAAAACCGCCCGATCGGATCCTTCATCTTCCTCGGCCCCACCGGCGTCGGTAAAACCGAACTCTCCAAGGCCCTCGCGGAATTTCTCTTCGACGACGAAGGGGCGATGGTCCGCATCGACATGTCCGAATACATGGAAAAACACAGCGTCGCCCGCCTCATCGGCGCTCCTCCCGGCTACGTCGGCTACGAGGAAGGCGGCCAACTCAGCGAACGCGTCCGCCGCAAGCCCTACTCGGTCGTGCTCTTCGACGAGATCGAAAAAGCCCATCCGGACGTCTTCAATGTCCTCCTGCAAGTCCTCGACGACGGCCGCATCACCGATGGCCAGGGCCGCACGGTGGACTTCCGTAACACCGTGCTCATCATGACCTCCAACATCGGCTCCCAGTTCATCCTCCACGAGGAAAACTCGGAACAACGAGAAGCCAAGGTCACTGAAGCCCTCCGCGGCCACTTCCGCCCGGAGTTCCTCAACCGCATCGATGAAATCATCATCTTCGACCGCCTCCAGCGCGATGAGATCACCACCATTGTCGATCTCCAACTGACCCGCGTCCGCCAGCGCCTTGCCAAGCAGGGGCTCGCTCTCGCACTCAGTGAGGCCGCCAAGGAGCACATCGGCAGCCTTGGCTATGACCCCATCTACGGCGCCCGCCCGCTCAAGCGGGTGATTCAACACGCGCTGTTAGACCCGCTCAGCCTCGACGTGCTTGATGGCAAATTCGTCGATGGCGACGTGATCCTCGCCGACATGGAGCACGGCGAGGTGGTCTTCAGGAAGGAATGACGCCCGCGCCGATCTCACGACGGCTTCCTTCACGGACTTTCCCTAACAGCTCCGGATCCGCCTCAAGCGCATCCGCCACCGCCCGGATCACCTGCAAGGTCGGGCGGGAGACGTGGTGCTCCATGCCTTCCACGTCTTTGTAAATCGTATCCTCATCCAGGTCGAACAAGCGCAGGAACCGCGTCAGCGTCTCATGGCGCTCGATGATCGCCAGGGCGATGCGGTGACCCTCGTCGGTGAGAACCGTGCCTCGATATTTCTCATGTTTGACCAAGCCTTCCGCATCCAGCCGCTGCACCATGTTCGTGACGCTGGCTTGAGAGATTCCCAGGTTTTTCGAGATGTCCACCGCTCTTGCGTACCCCTTGTCCTTGATCAGATGGAGGATCTGCTCAAGGTAATCATCCATTGCGGTCGAGCCGCTGGTGCGCCGGGTGGGTG
>CALMKO010000452.1 GCA_937867415.1 uncultured Verrucomicrobiota bacterium
TCGGCGCGCCCTTGCTGCGTGGCGGGCTTTTACAGACGAATCTTTACACTACCTAGCGGTGAATGCACTTTGACAGCAGAAAACTCAGACTAATTCTTTGCATACCCAACGAAATCCAATGATCCCGACGACGAAAGGTTGGTTGAGAATCCTCCAGATCGGCCTTCTGTTCAGTAGCATGGGCTGGGGAATCTCATTCTATTTCACGTTTGCTACCTGGGATTCCGCGTCTGATCAACTCTACCTCATGGGAGCGGGCACAATCGAATACAATCCCTTACTGGACTACTGGTTACGGATGGCATCGGCAGCGTTCGGTTGTATCGGAATTGCGTCAATCCTCGCCTGCTTCAGACCGACGTTTTTTCGTGGTCTGATTCTTCTCCTTGGACCATTTCATGCCTTTGTTGGAGCAGTCCTAGTAGTCTCGGCGATGCGCAATCATCTGAACACCGAATCCCATCCGACATTCGTTGCTGACATCACTTTTTGCTTTGTTACGGCGGCTTTGATCACGCTTCCCCTCGTCATTGCCTACACACGCCGGACGAAGGACGCTGAAAAGGACGTAACTCCTAACGCCTGACTCGTCTCCAGTTCAAGCCACCATGACCGCTGCAACATCAACCCTGTGTTCAACGCTCGCCCCCGGGTCAGGCGTAGGAGGCCTCAATCGTTCTCTGAAAAAAATCCAAATATGAATCGAACTCTCCACATGGCTACCATTCTGTCGATCATTGCGATGGCGATCATGGCAGTTGCCGACGCTTCAGCGGCGACTCTTTACGGTATCCGAGCGCGTAGCAACTCGGAGCTTTACTCAATCGGCACTGCATCTGGATCCGCCACGATCCTGGGACAGACCGGAATATTCGTTGGGGACAGCTTGGCGGAAAGCTCTTCTGCTGATTTGCTCTGGGCGATGAGTGGTGATCAACTGTATTCAGTCTCCACCACGTCTGGAGCCGCAACTTTGGTCAGAGACTTTGCAAACGCATTTATGGGGAATGGACTCGCATACGACCCCGGACGAGGGCTCCTTTATGCAAGTGACTATGGCAGCGGGAAGGTCTACTTGATCGTTCCCGGAACCGGTGCATTTAGCCTTTTGGGCAGCGGTGCTGCGCTCCACGGTTTGGCGTGTTCGTCACTTCGGGACACACTTTACGGTGTAGGAACCACCTCTCTCTATTCCATTCATGTTGTCACTGGTGACTCGCGTGCGGTCGGATCGCTCGGAGTAGAGTTCTCGAACGGAGGATCTGGACTTGCCTACGACTCGCAGACCGATGTTCTCTATGCCTCATCTCGCAATCAAACCAACCTGTATGCGATCGATCCGGATATCGGGCTTGCGGTGAGTGTTGGGGCACTTGGGGTGAGTTCGATACATGGGCTTGCCTCTGTCCCAGAACCTAGCACGTCGGCTTTTTTTGTTTTGGCAGGCTTTTCGGTCTTCTTGCGTCTGAGGAAAAGTGCAAAACCAAAGACGGACTTGAACAAGTCATGAATGCCCCCCAGTAGCCCCACTGTGTTCGATGCTCACACGGAATTTCAACATCAACTCCGCGATCAACGTTGGCACCGCTAGTGGGTGCACCATCACTTTGGCGGCAAAAGATAATCGCCTTCTCGCAGTCTCAGGGTAAGATCAGGGTAAGATTAGCGCATGACCCTTTACCGCGTGCTTGCGCGCTGGCAGTTAACCCAAAAACCGAAATTCGACCACGGATTTCATGGATTGACACAGATGATGAAGTGGTCGTGGAAATGATCCCAAACCGGTTTGGTGCATTTTGAAAGCCGTGAAATCCGTGGTCAAAATTCCAACGAATCCCCCCCCTCCCACACCACCGGACATGCGTGTTTGACTCCGTGCATCCGTCCAAGCAGTCAGGCTTCGCGTTTGGTAGGACCGCTCCAGCGGCGCTGGCATTGCGTCCGGCGGGTGCTATCAGACGCCGGAGACAGGCCGTGACCCATTCCCGTAGTGCGGTTTAATTCAGATCAGAGTTTATGGCTTGGGGATGATTCTATCGAAAGTGAAATCCGAGAAATACAGCGTCGGCATTGAGCAGTGAATGGGACACGACAGGGGTTTCAACGCCCATTTTCGAGTTTTAGCCAGCTGGTGTGGCGGAAGCCTTTGGTGGTGTTCGTGACAACGGTCAGCTTGTGGCGCAGCCCGGTGGCGGCGACGAAAACATCGGTGATGCTTACCGGCGTTCCACGGTTGAGCGGGTCTGCATTGATACGGGCGGCGATGCGGGCAGAGTCGGAAGCGAAGGGTAGGATCTGGAGGCTTGCGACGAAGCGCGAGACCTTTGCCCGTTCTTCCCTCTGGTGATCGGCTGGTGCCCGGTCCGCGCCTTGAATGAGTTCGAGGAAGCACTTCCGGGAAACCTGCCACAATCAGCTTGGGAGCCCGTTTGCGCTTGGAGGAGAT
>CALMKO010000453.1 GCA_937867415.1 uncultured Verrucomicrobiota bacterium
ATGCGGTGATTCGGGTAGAGGCCATCGACATTTTTCAGGGCGTCCCAAGCGCCGTACATGGCACGCATGTTGAGATCGCGGATGCGCTCGATGTCCTGGATGGGGTCCTTGTCGAAGCCGCTTTCCCAGAACCATCCGCCGAGGTCCTTGGGCGGGGCCTCTGATGAAGCGCCCTTGGTGGGGCGTCCGGGAAAAGGCTTGTGGGTGAGATCGACGGCCCAGGGGACGCGAGGAAAGGGTGCGGCCACGTTGCCCGCGGCGGTGGCGAGTGAGAGCGCGTCCTTGTCCTTGCACTCGCATTTTAGAACGCGTTCCGGATTGGCTTGGTCGAGCACGTTCCAGAGGTTGCTGGAGCCCATGTTGCCCTCGTCCGACATCAGGTAGTCAGCTCCGGCGAGGAAGCCGACGGTGGCGTCCCCGGTGCAGTCGGCAAAGAGCTTGGCGGAGATTTTCAGGCGTTGGGCGGTGCGGGTGTTTTGTGCGGTGACGGACTGGATCGTTTGTTGGGAGTGCTGGGTTGCGTTGACCCGGTGTTCGAGAAAAAGGGTGATCCTTGGCTCGGCGCGGACGACTTTGAGTTTGCGGGCGTCTTGGAAAATCTCCGCCGGGCCCGCGTTGCCGTGGCCTTTGGCTTTCGGGGGGCAAAGTTCCTCGACGATGTCGCCGATGTGGGTGAAAGGCTTTTGGCGGGTGTGTCCTTCCGGCCAGACACGGACTTCCGAGCTGCTGTTTCCGCCGAGCACCGGGCGGTCCTGGACGAGGGCAACGGTGAGGCCGTTGCGGGCCGCGGAGACGGCGGCGGCGGTGCCAGCCACTCCACCGCCGACGACGACCAGGTCGAAGTTTCCGCCATCGTCCGGCTGGGCGGGCAGTCGGTGTTGGGCGGCACGGAACTTCGCCAGGGCGGTGGGTTCGTTAGGCGGGACAAAGCGGGTGTCGCGGGAAAAGAGCACCGCATCGCAGCGGCCCTCGAAGCCGGTGAGGTCGTGGAGGGTGAGTTTGGTCTGTGGGGTGACCTCGATGGTGCCGCCGTCCTGCCAATGCCAATCCGCGCCTTGGGTGCCGAAGGTGGTGGCGAGGGGCTTGTCGTTGACGATGAGCTGGAATTTTCCGGGCGCACCGGGAGCTTTCCATGGAGCGACCCAGTCGCGGG
Source organism: uncultured Verrucomicrobiota bacterium (assembly GCA_937867415.1). Lineage (GTDB taxonomy): Bacteria > Verrucomicrobiota > Verrucomicrobiia > Verrucomicrobiales > Akkermansiaceae > Luteolibacter. Next base: position 1,154 of record CALMKO010000453.1, read on the forward strand.
TGCGGACCCAGACGCGGTGAGGTCCGGGAGTGTCGAATTTCACCGAAGTGACAGCGTCCTTGACTGGCACACCGAGGCCGTGGGCGAGCAGGTAGGTGGATCCCATTTGATCCATGAATTGCTGATCGACGTCCCACCCGCCGGTATCGGTGAATTGCTCGGCTTCGATCAGAACGTGCTGGGCGCATGTGGGCATGGCCAGGCCTAGCAGAACGAGTGCGCGGAGCGGAAAGTGGATTTTCATCAAGGGATTATGACGTTCTGGATTTTAAAAACCTGTCAACGAGTGACCCGGATTCGCAAAAAACGGCTGGGTGGTGAAGGGGGGGAATCCGTAACGGTGACGCGGAAGCGATTGGCGTCCACCGGGCTCTCGGTGCATTGCACTCCGTCGAGCAGCGGGCTGAAGGGGGTTCCAGCCGTGGAGCGGGCGATGGGTGTCCATGAGCCGAGGGAGGATGAGGCCTCGACCGTGATCGTCACGTCCGCCCGTGCGGGTAGGCGGTCGAAGCTGAGGCTGAGGATTTGAGTGGAAAAGCCCATGGTGAGGGCGTTTTGTTGGGGGAGGTGGGGGAGGGAGCCGATGGCGTATTCGATGAGATTGGCGAGGTTGTCACCGTCGGGATCCGCGGTGGGTGATTTTTCCGCCTCGGACAAGCCGGGAGCGAGGTTGAGCCAGGTGCTGAAGTTGGTGGGGACGACGAGGCTGCCGGTGCCCGTGAAGAAGGCCGAGTGGGTGGTGGAGTTATAGGTTCCGGGAGGCATGGGGGTGGTGCCGAGCGTGAGAGCGGCGATGGTGTCCGTGCCCGAGAAGTTGAGGTGCAGCCGCGCGCCGGATGAAATGGCGACACCCGCGATGTCTGTTAGGTAGCTCTGATCCAGGCGGAGAGTGCCAGCGGTGACCGTGGTGTTTCCGGAGTAGGACTGGGCGTTGGTGAATATCTGGGTGGCGTTGCCGGACTTGATGAGGTGGATGGGCTGGGTGCCGTCTTGGATGGTGCCGATGAATGTGCGGGTAGCCGTGGGTGAGACCGTGAGCGTGGATGGGGAGGTTCCCTGGTTGGTGATGATGCCGGCGCCGACGGGGGACGAGCCGCCGGTGGCGTTGGAGAGTCCCGCGACCGTTTGATGGAAGCCATTGAGATCGAGGCGGCCGGACACGCTGTTTCCTGCGAGAAGGAGTGGTGAGGTGACAGGCAGGACGTTGGACGCACCGAGGCGGAGAGCGCCGCCGGTGGCGCTGCTGGAATAAGCGATGCTGTCGCCCGACCAGGAAGCGGGCGCGTTGAGAGTGATGTTGTCACCGGGGTTCAGTCCGGCGCGGAAGATGACGTGGGTGGTGGGTGCTGTCTCGGTGATCGGGCCGGAGAGGATGAGTGAAGCGCCGTCTTGGACGCCGATGCGGGTATTGGTGGCGGCGATGCTGATGGAAGCGGTAATGGTGTTGGATCCCGAGATGCTTTGGAGTGCGCCGCGTTGGACGGCGGGGGTGGGCGTCGTGGTGCTTTTCTGGCCGGTGCCGGAGAGGGTGAGGGTGGTGATTTCCGGGAATGCTACGCCACCGCTGAGCGCGAGGGTGGCATCGGCGGCGACCGAGGCGGTGGAGCTGAGTGCGGCGGCATTTTCCGGGATGAGGATGCCGGCGGTGATGAGGGTGGGGCCGGTGTAGGTGTTAGGTCCTGATAGAGTGAGGGTGCCGGTGCCGGACTTGGTGAGTCCGCCGAGTGGGGAGGCGGGATCGGTGCGGAGGGTTTGGGCGATGGTGGTGTTGAATGCGGCGGTGTCGAGAGTGACGCCACCGGAGCGGATGAAGGTGTTTGTTAGGTTTTCAAGGAAGGTGCTGGATGAGGCGGAGGCACGGAGGGTGCCACCGTTGAGGTTGAGGGTCGCGGCGCCGCTGCCGGTGCGTGAGATGGCGCTGGTGGTCAGAGTGGCGGCATTGAGGTGGATGGTGGCGTTGCCGCCCGAGGAGAAGCGGAAGGAGAGGATGCCGATATTGGCGATGCCCGCGTTGAGGTTCAGAATACCGGTGCCTTGGCCTGAAGCGCCGAGGTGGAGTTCATCGCTGGTGAAGCTTCCGCCATCGAGGGTGAGGGTTCCGGTATTTCCTACACCATTTCCGAGGACGTCCGGTGAGGCTGCGCCGAGGGTGGAGAAAGAGCCGCCGGTGATGGTCATGCTGCCGCTGCCGGATGATCCGGAGCCGATGACGAGGCCGCGGTCGGCGGGGCGGAGGGTGGTGCTGCCGCGCGAGGAGTCGTAGATGAGGGGATTGTTAGAAGCGTTGTTGATATTGATGCGGGTGAAGAATGTCCCGTTCGAGGGAGCGGGTGTGGGTGTCCAGTTTGTGGCCGTGGTGTAGTCGCTGCCGGTGGTGCCGTTCCACTGGGTAGCGTGGGCGGCGGGGTTGGTGTCCGCGTTGTATTCGGCGAGGTTGGTGACGCCATCGGCATCGGCATCACCGGTGGCGGTCTGGGAGAGGTCGCCGAAGTGGAATATTTCCCAATCGTTCGGGATGCCGTCGCCGTCCGAGTCGGTGACGATGCCCATGTCGCGGCGCATGGCGGAGACCATTTTGATGTGGCGGATGCGGTTGGTGGTGCCGTCCTCGCTGTCGAAGTTCAGGCCATAGGGCCAGAAATGCGCGGCATCCGCGCTGAGAGTGGCGGTGGGGCCGTTGAAGAGCCTGACGCGGTTGATGGCGAAGGTGCCGGTCCAAGTGTTGCCGGAGCGGTTGGTGTTCCAAGTTGAGAACTGGCCGACGCCGAGGGTGTGTGAGATTTCGTGGAGGGCGACGCGGGTGTTGATGCTACCGCCGAAGTTGATCGCGCCGTTGTAGTTGCCATTGGCGGTGGGGACGGACGGGTCGTAGTTGATCCAGAGGGACTTCGGGAAATGGCCGTGGGCGTTGTAGAGAGCGGCGGCCTCCGTCATGGCATTGACAATCGCGGTGCGTTTGTCAGCGGGCCAGGAGGCATTACTGCCAGCGAGGGACCAGGTGAGCTGGGCGGAAACAGATCCATGAATGAGAAGGGCGAGAGCTGCCAGGCGGATTACAGACGCGGAGGGAGGCATGGGGATGGATGGCGCGGGAGCGATTTCACACGTAGTCCACGAAGGTTTTTTGGACGTCGAGGGTGGTTTTTTCATCCTTGAGGAGTGGCCAGCTCCAGGCGGCTTTGCCGGGTGCGACCGTGGCGGGGTGGAGAATCGGTAGGGTGAGACGGCGTAAAGTTGTGATTCGGAGTCGAAGGCTGGTGGGTAGGGGCGGATGCCTGATTTTCACAGTTGGGTAACTCGAAGGCGGCCGAAAATTTTCCCTTCGAGGGCGAGGGATCTGGGAATCGAGATGGTGACGGTGCGGGCTCCAGCGGTGGTGGGGCCGAGGGTGACTTCAGCGGCGGTGGGAGCGGTGATGTTGAGCGGGGTCCAGTCGTTCAGAGTCGTGCTGTATTCGAACATTTGGGTGGAGGTGGTGTGGGATTCCTCCCGCTGGATGAAGGTGAAGACGAAGTGGGTGGCGGTGAGCGAGGGGGCGGGGAGGATGGATGTGTCGGGGGTGTTAGGCAGACCGTTGAGGACGTATTCGAGGAGGTTCGGGATGCTGTCCGAGTCAGGATCGCCGGTGGTGCTGGCGTCGGAGAGTCCGGGGAAGCTGCTGATCCAGGTGGCGAATCCGATGGGGCCCGGGGTGGTGACGATGAGGGATCCGGTGCCGAGGATGCGGCCGGACGAGTTGGCGGCCGTGTAGGTGCCGGGGGCTTGCCAGCTACCGTTGATGCGGAGGGCGGTGATGGTGTGGGCGGCGTTGAGGCTGAGCGCGCCGGCATCGATGCTGACGGTGAGGGAGGAAGCGAGGGCGCTGGCGTTCGAGAGCGTGAGGGTGCCTGCGCCGGATTTG
>CALMKO010000454.1 GCA_937867415.1 uncultured Verrucomicrobiota bacterium
CTCGCCAACATCGCCCAACTCCTAAATTTTGATTATTTCTGTCTCTCGTAATTTAGAAAGTGTTCCCATGCAGCACGAAATGCCAGTTTTCGATCTGATAATGCACTTCGCCAACCTTGTAGAGTCACAATTTGTTCAGCGCTGGGGTGGCATTTCAGAATTTCCTCTAAATGATTAGAGACCACCACGAACTGCCGCATCCACTCAACAAACGGATCCTTTGAACTGCGATTCGCGTTCAAGAATACCTCGCCATGGTTTCTAACTAGCTTCCATAAACATTCGCGGACCGCCGCAATCGGCGTTTGGGCCGGGAGTTCTGAAAACTCGCGCCATGCTGGCTCCCCGGTAAAACAGAGGATCGCTTCCTTGGAGCCCTGTCGGCGATCGAGCAACTTGAACATTTTTTCAAGAGGCGCGTTTGGTTCGACGCTGAGCAAGATATTGAGAAGTAGAGCTTTGTCTCGCGCGAAGATCGGAACTTTAATGCCTGCAATTTGCTGGGAACTCAACTTCCTCACTTTGGTTCCGCCGGAGAGATCTAGGAAGAGATTGTGATACGGTCTGGAAGAGAGGAGTCTAGTCAGACCATGTTTGCCAAATAGCTCTTCAAATTCACCTCGCAGCCGAATCACGATATGCTTGTCTGTGGCGACGGTTCGCGTGCGATGTTCCGGGCCTGCAAGCTCGCTCATCATGTCGTAAAACCTCGCGACTTTTCCCGTTTCCCCTGAAGCCATGACGAGAGTATCATCATGTTGCAGAAGATCCTCTTGATTCGTAGCGGCGGCAGCATCAGCAGTCAGCTTTGCCTTTAGACTGAAGGCGGAGATTTCTTCTTTTGTCTTTCCTCGGTGATTTAAGGCTCTAAGCACCAATACTTCGTCGGACATTCGAGTTTTCTCAAATGCATCGCCTTTCAGCAACTGGCTGGACTCGTAGTTTCCTCCTCTCCAGATCTTTGCGATTTGTTCCAGCGTCTGTATCCGCGCGCCATGCTTTTCGACAGCTTCAGAAAGAAACTTTTCGTAGTCCGCCGACGGGACGTGTGGATGATTCAAATCAGTCATTTCAAAAGGGGCATCTAAGTGTGAATTCGAGAGATTCTTGGGCACCTATCAAGAATTGCTCGAAACGTGCCAGTCCCATTTAGAATAGGGAGTCTTGAGTTATCAATGGGTTCTGGCATTTTTGAATCCTAAATCGTAATTTTTAATCAACGTGCATTGATCTGTGGATTGCATGTCGTTAATGTTTTCACTCTGCCTGTTGGGTCCAGTAGAATCTTCTTGTCGCCGAAGGGTGCTTCGAGAAGGCGGCCCCCGAAACCCGCCATGGCCGCGAAGGTGAGGTTGACGAGGCCGGCGAGGCGGCTAAGGGCTTGGAGATCACCATGGCTGTCGTCGGTGAGGATGCGGTCGAAGTTGCCGTGGGCGAGGCCATGGCGGTGTTTGTTGAAGATGCCAAAGAGTTCATTCAGCCATTCCGTCTTGTCGGGGAAGAGCGGATCGAAAGCGGCACGCCATGAGGTGCGTCGATCTTGGTAGTGCCAGCCTTTGATGTAGCCGGCCAAACGCTTGGCGTGAGGGTTCTCTGGAAAATGTTCTGTGGCCCAGTTCGAGGCCTCAGTTCGCAAGGCGAGAAAATCGGGCGGAGCTGGCACTTTTTCTTCCAGGAGCAGTTCAACCAGCCCCTCGACCACTGTGCAGACGCCGATAAGCTGGGTGGGAAACGGAGCTGTGGTGGTATCGGCACCGCGATACACCCAGAGGAGGCGTTTCAATCTTTCGCGGTGTTCTTGGGGTGAATCGCTGAGTAGCAGGGCAACGGAGGCGAGCAGGCTGCCAGCGGATGAATTGCCGTAAGTGTCCGATTTCCGGAATGGCACGAAACGCCCCTGAGGCATGGCACCATGAAGAGCGAGTTCCCGCTCCAACAGCGTCCCGTCGCGGCGGTGCTGCCGATAGGTGGGCCAAGGAAGGATGGCATGGATGAGGGACACTGCGTCGATGAGACACCAGAACTGGGTCATCGCCTTCTCATCGGTATCCGCCTTATGGCGGAAGTGGATTTCCAAATGGTCACCGGCTTGGTGCAGACAGTATTCGCCTCCAAGCGCTTCACTGATCCAGACCTCCTCGCGCTCTGTCGAGGTCTCGCCGAGGAAAGGATGCAGCCGCTTCTCCTTCACGCCTTTGTTCACCATCATCAGCTTGGTATTCCTGAAAATGGCGAAGTGGCTGTAGGTCCGTGAACCTCCGGCTTCCGCTGTTGAGTCTAATTCATCGGGCAGATGATCGGCACGGTCCGGAGGGATGCGGATTTTACTGGGATTGAGTGTGGCGCGGGATGACTTGGGGATTCCGATGAGAGTGCGGGTCGAATGTCCCGGGCGAAACAACCTAGCAAATTCGATGGGAAACCGACCATCAAGCCAGCCGAC
>CALMKO010000455.1 GCA_937867415.1 uncultured Verrucomicrobiota bacterium
CCACGGTCTCAAGGCCAGTGAACGACGGTCACAGACGCGCCGCTACAGGCGGTGCAGTTGCGATTGGTAGCGGCGCGTCTGTGACCGTCGTTCACTGGCCTTGAGACCGTGGGGTTTAAGAGATGATGAGCGGACGACATCCAGCTGAGCTACCGATCGTGGGTAGATCGGATCTAACGAGGATTGCGGAGAATGTTGGCAACCTCGGATTCGACAGCGCGTGAGCCGAATCCGGAGAGGTGAGTGGAATCATGATAAAACGGTTTGCCATCCTTTGAACTGGACCTGATCTCTCCATTCTCACCTTCAAAGAATTTGGCGACGTCTAAGACAGCGACTTTGGAAGACCTACGACTCATCACAAATGCATTCGCTGCGATGCGCCCTTCTCTGACGTCGGCGTCTTCGACAAATGGTTCTCTGGATTCCTTATTCCTTAGATGTTCTCGTGTAGCTGTTAGTGGGAGAATGGGGGGCTGGGTGAACAGGAGCAGATGATCGGTGAGGGGAGATAGCTCATTGATCGCCAAATCTAGCCGGGCGTATCCTTTTTTGAGTTTATCTTCCCAATGACAAACTAGGACAACAGTTGTCGGCCGCTCGTTCTTAATAATTGTGAGGACATTTTTCCAAAGGGCAGGCAACGGTTCGCCCAGTTTTGGGAGAGGATCTGCAGCGGCGACGCTAAGGCAGATAAAACGCCCTCCCTGGTCAGCAATTAGCTTTTTCAGTAGGATGCCATACATCGAGCCGTTGCTATCACCGACGAGAATGACCGTGTTTTCCGGGTTTTTTTCGCCGAAAACGAGGCCCGATTTTGCGACATCCGCAACGGTTGCATTAATGTAATTTTCGTTGCGTATGTGGCTGCCGAGAATGCAGCATAAGATGACCACCATCGAGGTGATTGCGTAAGCGTGGCGGCGATATTTGGGTTGATTCAGGAATCCACGGGATGGGATTTCGATCAGAAAGTAGCTGCATAACGTTGCGATTACGGTCAGTGCAACCTTAAGAATTACTCTTACCCACTCAGGAGCAAGAAGCATTTGATAATCAATCAGCGAAAATATTGGCCAGTGCCAAAGGTACAACGAATACGAAACTTTCCCAATCGCAACCAGTGGCAACCACGAGAGGAATCTTTCGATGTGGTGATTCGGGTTGGTATTCGTGAGGATCCCTAATGTGCCAACCACCGGTAACAATGCCCATGTTCCCGGGAACGACGGGCCGTCTGGAACGACCAGGAATGAGAGGCACACCAAAACCAAGCCGGCTACCGGTAATATTGCTGTAAACTTGTTTTGTGCGACCCGGCCATCTGCCAGCATGATTGCCAGAAGACCTCCAGCGGTTAACTCCCAAGCGCGTGCAGGCAAGAGGAAGAAGGCCCAAACAGGGTTGAGATTCGTCAGCACGACTCCCAAGACCAGACTTACTAGAACTACAGCAGCGAGGACGATTGTAACTTGACGGCGGAGGAATTTGAAGATCCCGATGAAAAACAGCGGGAAGAGCAGGTAGTATTGTTCTTCGACGGCAAGTGACCAGTAGTGAAGGTAAGGCAGCGCGTCATCTGATAGCTGAAAGTAGCCACCTTGCAACATTGACTTGAGGTTCGATACTGAGAGGGCGGCGGCGGCTAGATTGGCACCTGCTGATGCAAAATCCTGCGGAGAATAGATCTTTGAGGCGGCTGCCAACGTAACAAGAGCGACGACAAAAAAGGCAGGGAAGATCCGGGCGATCCGGCGTTGGTAAAACCGACTTAAACTAAAGCGTTTTTCCTTACACTCTTGGTAGATTATACTTGTAATCAGAAAGCCTGAAATGACAAAAAACACATCAACACCCACGAAGCCCCCGGGTAGCCATTCCCTATTAAGGTGAAATATAAAGACGGATAGAATCGCGAAGGCGCGTAAACCATCAATGCTTGTACGATAGGGAATAGCGGACATTATGTTGAATCGCCAGCATGCGCCGTGACTGCCTGAAACATTTCATTTGTGTAAACACAAATCGTTCATCGTGAGCCGCGAAGCTCTGCGTTGCTCGGTTAATGATGAAATCCTAATAGCCGGTTTTACACCGCAGTCAGGCGCAACTTGTAGCGGCGCGTCTGCGACCGTCGCTCACGGGCCTTGAGGCCGTGGGGTGAATGGGGAAGTGGAATGAAGAAGCTTCGCGTGGGTCATGGGCGCGGCGCTCATCGAGACGCCGCTACAGGCGGTGCAGTTGCTTGGCGGAGACCGCGATCCAGTTGGGATTGGCGTCGGCGAAATTGGCGATCTCGGTCATGATGGATTCGACGGGAGTGGCGGGCTCCCAGCCCCAGGTGGCGGTGGCGAGGGAGTGGTCCAAAACGACCCATGGCAGATCGAAGGGGCGTGGGTTAGCATCGGTGGTCACGGGTAGGGGACCCCAGCGGTCCTCGCACCAATCACTCAGCTGATGGAGCGAGCGGGCAGACGCCTGACCACCGGAGAGATTGAGGATCGCCGGTTGTTCGGCCGCCGGTGTGCCGGCGGCCATCTGCTTGAGGACCAGCGGCGCGAGGTCCCGTGGATGCAGGCAGTCGCGGACCTGATGGCCCATGCCGTCGAAACCGATGTATTTCAGCGCGCGTTTTTCACGCCACGAGTGGAGCCAGAAGGCAAAGATTCCTTGATCGGGTTTACCGAACTGTCGGGCTCCTGCCATGACGCCGCAGCGGTTGATCCAGACGGGGAAGTTAAAGGTATGTCCATACTCCATGGCCAGTTGCTCGGAGGTGAGTTTGGAGGCTCCATACAGTGAGACGGGAGCGGCGGTGGAGAAGCTCTCGGTGATGCCGAGCGGGGAAATACCCGAAGTGCCGAGTGATCAGTGATCAGTGGAGAGGGGGGAAGTCTTTCGCTAACCACCTCGCTGGCGACAAGCGGGCGCGACCGGCGGTCACTCCCTACCGAGTCTGGGAAGGCCGGGCGGAAGGCGCGGTCATGGACCTCGACGGTCAGATCGGCGAGGGGTGGTATGGAATAAACGCGGCTGGTGCTCAGAAGGACGAATCCGGCATTCCAGCGTTTGCAGGCTTCGAGCAGATTGATGGTGCTGCCGAGGTTGTTTTCGATCAGCTGGCGGGAGGAGCTTTTGCCATCGACCCCGGCGAGCACGCTGGGATTGGCGGCGCAGTCGATGACCCAATCGAAGGGGCCGATTGCTTCCAAGTCGCTCGGCTGGCGGATATCGCCATGGGTCACGCGGATCCCGCGAGTTTGAAGTTCATCGCGGTTCAGCCATGAGCCCGAGCGGGAGAAGTTGTCGATGCCGTGGATCTCGAGGGTGCTGGC
>CALMKO010000456.1 GCA_937867415.1 uncultured Verrucomicrobiota bacterium
TCCATGGCCGTGATGACCGTGGATCCCAAGCTGGTGATCCGCTTCCACATCGTCGGCAAAGTGAAGTGATTCGAACTCGACCCCATTCTCAGATGACACCGGAAATTCGATGGCGGCGGAGAGCTGCTTGCGTGCGCGCCTTGATGCTTGGAACCTTTTCAAATGGAATGGGTCGCTTCGAGCGGGTCGAGCCACGCCTGGCGGCAGCCATGCAGGACCTCCTCGCCAGGCCTGGCTCGCTGGTGCGTGCGACAGTCGCCTACACGGTGGGGATCGAGATGGGTGTCATGGAGGAAGCCGCCCGGGCGCTGGCCTGCGGCATCGAGTATCTGCACACCGCCTCGCTGGTTTTCGACGATCTCCCGGCGATGGATGACGCCCGGACCCGCCGTGGAGCGGCTTGCATCCACGTGGTTCACGGCGAGTCGGTGGCGATCCTGGCGGCCTTGGCCATGGTGAACCGTGGCTACGCCTTGATCTGGCAGGGAATCCGCCATGCCAGCCCCCAACGCCGCGCCCAGGCGGGCGAATGGGTCGATGGCCGCCTCGGCATCGGTGGTGTCATCGGCGGGCAGGCCTTTGATTTGAGAGGCTGGCGGGGCGAACAAAGCGCGGCAGAGGTCTCCGAAGTCGCGGCGCGAAAGACCGCCGACCTCCTCCGGCTCGCATTGGTGCTTCCCGCTATCATCGGGCGCGGTGGCAACCGTGAAATTCAGATTCTGGATCGCCTCGCCCTGCTTCGGGGGCTTGCCTATCAGGCGGCGGATGACTTGAAAGACGCCATCAGCCCCGAGGAGGACTCGGGGAAAACGAGTGGGCGGGATGAGGCCTTGGGGCGGCCGAGCCTGGTGATCGCGGAAGGTTTGCCCGCAGCCTTGCGCAGGTTTCAACGACTCAATGAGATGGGGGATCGGGTGCAGTCACGGTTGCCCGGTCCGGCGGAACGCTGGTTGATGTTAGGCGGGCTCAAGGTGTCCATGCCGGTGTCTCCGGCTGCGGTCAACTCGGCGATGTTCTCGGCTGCCATTTAGTTTTCTCAAACACGCAGATGAGTTTATGGAGCATGATTTTCACCAACCTCCGGCGGCATCGTGTCCGGACGGCGATCGGGGCGATGGGAATCGCCCTTGGAGTTGCCACGATGCTGAGCGTGGTGGGTCTGTTAGGCGGGGCGGTCAAAATGTTCGAGCGGATTCTGCGCAGCGACTCGGAAATGGTGGTCTTTGAGAAAAACGTTTCGGATCTGTTCTTCAGCAACGTGCCGGTGAGCCTTGTTGATGAATTGAAGGCGCAGGACTTCGTCAAAGATGCCCAGCCGGTATTGTTTTCGATCATCGCCGCGCCTGACCGCCCGGTAGTGACTTGCTTCGGGATTCGCGCGGCGGATGGGCGCTTGAAAAAAGGTGAGTGGCTGGACGGCAGCGCCGCCGCCTTTCTCGACTCCGGGGATGGTGTGGTGCTCGGCGAGCGGGCGGCGGATTTCCTCAAGGCCAAGGCCGGCGGCACCATCGAACTGGGACAGGGCGTCTATCCGGTCGTCGGGGTGGTGCGGCTGGAGAACGGTTTTGAAAACGGCGGGGTGTTCATGCCCCTGCTCGCATGTCAGAAGGCTTTTCACAAAGAAGGCGTCTGCTCGGTGGTCACGGTGGCCTTGGCACCGGGCCATGAATCCTCAGCGGTCAAGAACTGGATGAACGCCAATCACGAAAAACTCACGGCGCTGGAGAACGAGGAGTTCAGCCGCTCATACTCGCAGTTCAAGATCATGAAGACCACGGCGTGGGTCGTGGGTGGGTGTGCGTTTCTGTTAGGCGGACTGAGTGTCACCAACACCATGATTCTATCAGTCTTCGGGCGCATCAAGGAAATCGCGATCGCCCGGGTCTGCGGTTTTTCACGAACCCAGGTGGCGTTGATGATTTTCGGGGAGTCGCTGCTCGTCTCCGCCATCGGAACGGTCGCGGGCTGGGGCTTGAGCGCGGCGGGGCTGCGGCTGCTCAAGGCGATCCCGGATTTACAGGGCTACATCGAGCCGAACATCGGTTGGCAGGAAGTCACCGGAGCCATGGCGCTTGCCGCGCTCACCGCCTTGGTCGGCGCGATGTATCCGGCCTGGTATGCCGCCCGGCTGAAACCGGCGCAGGCATTACGATTTGAATAAAGAAAGGAAATAACATGAATACCCAAGTCTTGGTGGAGGATGTATGGAAGAGTTTCGACCGGGGGCGCATCGAGGTGCTCAAGGGCGTGGCGCTCAAGGTGCCCAAGGGGGAGGTGGTCGCGTTGTGCGGCACTTCCGGTTGCGGGAAGTCCACCTTGCTGAATGTGATTTCCGGGCTGGAGGAGGTGGATCGCGGCAATGTGCGGGTGGCGGGCTATGATGTGGTCAAGGAGTCCACGCGCGTCGATTTACTGCGCCACCACATCGGCTATGTTTTTCAATTCCACCATCTGATGCCGGATCTCACGCTGGCGGAGAACTGCATGGTGCCGGTGATCGCAGCGGGTGGATCCCGCGCGGCAAGCATGGCACGCCTGCATGAACTGGCGCTTGCCACGGGGGTGGAGCACCGGCTCGGGCAACGGGTGCGCGAGCTGTCCGGCGGCGAGCGCCAGCGCGGCGCCCTGGTGCGTTCTTTGATGAATGATCCGGAGCTGCTGCTGTGTGATGAGCCGACAGGCGCGCTGGATGAAAAGAACCGGGAGCGGGTGTTTGATTT
>CALMKO010000457.1 GCA_937867415.1 uncultured Verrucomicrobiota bacterium
CGATGGGTTCCAGACCGGGAGTCGTGAGTGCTTCATCAACATAACGGTCAGCCATTTTGAAATCGCTGGCGAGCAAAGCAGCATCCACCTTCGGGCGGAGTTCCGCGATGAGCGTCATGAAGCGCTGGCTCGGCTCAGGAAGATTTGCGGAAGGCCGGGCGACGGGCGATGAGCTCGCTACGGCGGGTCCGACGATCGCAGCGGGGAGAGGCGCGGTGCTCGAATTGTCCTGCCGAGTCGTGTGTTCGGAGCGCACCGCAGCCGCACTGCGGATGGGATCAGCCTGCGGTGCCGGACGCATCGCCGCGAGACCGACAAGCGCGGCCCCGCCAACAACCATCGGCAACATTTGGATTTTCTTCATGCGTCCAAAGGGTGTTACGGTTTTCTCTAAATCTCCAATCGATAATGCTGGAGTCGTTTTGTCCTTCATAGGAGTTTTTCCCCGGCGTCAGGCGGCGGGTTTGGAGAGAAATTCATTAAAATCAGGGGTTTTGGGTTCTTTTTGTGTCTCGGAGGTCCGGCAAGGTGTTCCAACTGGTTCTTTTTTTGGCTGGGTTCATCAAAAGAATTCTGGGTGGGTGATGCTGTGGAGGGGGGGCACTTTTGTCGGGTTTGGGCACGCAGGTGATTTCAAGGTGCTGATTCAGCGACGCCCAAGCGGTAGAACATCCGGGATGCGCCGGGGGGGGCGTTGAAGCGCCATGTTTGCAAGTCGGGATGGGTGTCGTCGGTCAGGGTATGAGAGCCATCGGCCGCGGTCGCTTTCCGCCACGAAGCCGGAGCGAGGTTGGATGAGATCTCGATGTCGATGATGAGTTCGGTCGCGGCCTTGGCGCGGGTATACTGGAAGGAAAAACCGGGGCTGCCAGGGTTGAGGATCGGCCTGCCCAGAGAACCACCGGTGGTGGGATTGGTCCCGAGGCCGCGCTCTAACAAGTTGGTCGCGCCGTCGTTGTCCGCATCCGCAGCATCAGCCGAGTCGCCGCTATTGTTGTAGCTGTTGAAGTGTTGAAAACGCCAGGCCTCGGCGGGTGTGGGTGGGCCGCCGGAGGTGACGACGAGATTGCCGGGTCCGGAGAAGTGGAGCGGATCACGCGCGGTATTCCACGTGCCGGGCATGCGCAGGATGCCGTCGATATGGAGTTGGGCGACGATCTCAGTCACGCCTGCGGCGAGGTGGAAGCGGCCCGTAGCAGTGAGGTGAACGGCGGCGGTATCAGCGATGGAGCCCGCGTTGTTTTTCAGTTCGGCGGTAGCTCCGTTAGAAATCCTGAGGTCACCGGTTCCGAGGGTGCCGGTGACATTCAGCGAGCCTGCATCCACGATGGTGCCGCCTTGATAGCTGTGAGTCTCCGCGAGGGTGAGTCTGCCCGCACCGGATTTGGTGACGGCGCCGGGGCCCGTGAGGCCAAGCCCGAGGGTGATCGCGAAGCTGTTGGTATCGATCCGAGCGCCGCCGCTCTGGACGACCGGCGGGCTGTAGTCCGCACCGGTGAAGCTGAGAAAAGCGGGATTGTCCTGATTGGCGCGGATCAGCGTGCCGTTGAAGAACAGTCTAGTGAGCGAGGTGTTGTAAGCGTGCGGGCCGTAGTTGATCCCCTTGGTGGTGAGGATGCCGCCGTTGAGATTCACGCCCCAGGCAGTGGTGTTGGCGAGGATGCCGTCCGCGATGGTTAGCTGGGCGTTGTTTTGCAGCGTGAGCGTGCCCCAGTCGGCGCTGGAGACCGAGCCGATGCCCGTGCCGCCGAGACGCTTGGCGCTTACCACACTATTACCACCGATGACGAGCCCGGCGCGGCCAAGGCCGAGGTCGCCAGAAACCGTGATGGTCGCATCCGTGAAGGTCGATGTCGGCATCGTTGACTGGTCGCTGCCGCCCGCGCCCTGGAGGGTGAGCGAGCCGGTGGTGAGCGAGCCGGGACCGGTGAAGGTGTAGGTCCCGTTGTTGCTGCCCTTGCCGATGGAAACCGAAGAGGCTGTTAGGGTGCCTTCCAAGGTGATGGTCGATGGCGCAGCGCTGTGGGCGATGGTAGCGTTGCTCCCGGGCGCCCAGCTCTCTCCCGACCAGTTGGCATCGGCGCCATTCCATTTTCCGGTGGTGGCTCCATTGTCCCAGGTGCGGGCTTCCGGCAGCACGAGCAGGCTGCCGGTGCCGGTGAACCAATCCGGATGCGTGGCCGCGCTGTAGGTCCCCGGTGCCTGAAGCACACCATCCAACAACAATGCGGAAATCGTCTGGCTGCCGGCGAAATCCAGCGCCAGCGGCGAGCCTGCCGGAACCTCGACCACCGGTCCGAGCGTGACGGGCAGGGTTCCGGTGAAGGCATAAGTTCCCGCGCCGACGGCAAAGACCGCGTGGCGGTTTTCCATGCGCAGGAATTCGACTCCGGGGGCCGTGGCAGCGGGATTTCCCGACTCGGTGACCTCGCCGACCGTGCTGGCAGGCACATGGATTTCCCCGTAGCTGTTGGGTGGAATGGTGACATTGAGGGTGACGTTGAGACCCGCGCGCTGCCACTGGCAGGTGATGAGCCCGTAGGGGCCATCGTGGCTCGCATTAACCGAGGTGATGTCGCCTACCTCCGCTGGCTGGATAATGACGTTCTTGAATCCCGCTTGTGCCGGGTCCGGGCGGATGCCGGCGAGCCCCTGATAGAGCCAGTTGTCCGCCGAGGTGAAACACGAGTGGATTTGCGACCAGTAGCCGTTCCATTGTTCCCACAACGTGGTGGCACCCTGCTCGACCATGTAACCCCAGCCGGGATAGTCCTTTTTCTGATAGATTCCGAGAATGAGATCGTCACGACCGATGTCATTGAGGAATTCTATCAGAAACATCGTTCCCAACATGCCGGTGTCGAGATGCCCATTGTTCTTCTCCACGATGCAGCGCACGAGGTTTTCCAGCACCGCCGGCTGTTGAGCGGTGGGTGTGACACCGACCATCAGCGGGAAGGCATAATAGATCTGCTCATCGATGATATAGCGATTGTTCGTGGCGTCGAAATACTCGGCATGGATGGCATTGCTGATGGCTTGGGCGCGTTGGTTGGCGTGCGCCGCTTCGCTGGTGCGACCGAGGGCGGTGGACATTTTCCCGACCAGTTGCCAGAGGTGGATGCGGTAGCAGTTGCTGAAGAATTCGGCCATCCGTGAGCTTGGCCAGTTGCTCGTGTCCATGCCACGACCGGGCGGCACCCAATCGCCGATGAACGAAAACCCGCCGCCCCAATCGCGAAGGACGTCATTGGTGGAGCGGCCGTCGAGGTATTCGCAATAACTCCGCGCGGCATCGATGTTTTCCTCGAGGATGGCAGGATTTCCATAGTGCAGGTAATGCTGCCATGGGATGCGTGCGATGTTGCCCGGCCATGCAGGGCCGCCGCCTGTCGGCTCAAAGGGTGGCGCGATGTAGGCGAGGGATTCGTTTTTCTTCTCCAAGGCGAGGCGCCAGTCCTGCGCCCACTTGGTATAGTAATTCGCGGCATTGAAATTCATCATCATGCCTTGAAGTGCGACTTGGCCGTCGCCGTAGCCCATGCGTTCGCGGTGCGGGCAATCGACATAATAGGAGCCGAGGTTCAGGGCGCGCATCGTCCAGCGGTTCACCTGATGAATGCGGTTGAGCAGCGGATCGGATGATTCGAAAGTGCCCGCATCAGTCAGGTCGCTCTCGACGAGCATGGCGGTGGCATCCTCCAGGTTCGGTGCGGCATCGAGCCCCTCGACGACAACATATCGGAAGCCCGCATAGTTGAACTTGTGGTGGAACTCCTCGTTGGCTCCGCCGGCGGAGATGAATTCGCTGGTCTGGTTGTAATTCTGATAGAGATTGAATCCGCCGCCCAAACGGGGAAAGGAAACACAACTGTTTGTGCTGACGGAGATATTGCCGATGGGTGAGGCATGGATGCCATCGGGAAAGACGCGATCGGCGAAGTGCATGCGCACCAGTCGGCCTGCCGGGAGTTGCGGAAATTTCAGATGCAGCCAGCCGGTAAGGTTCGTGCCGAAATCGATGACGTATCGTCCCCCGGCTAGCGCGGTGATTTCCTTGGCGGGGATGCGCGCGCCGATGCGGTTGAAGGGCGCGTAGTGATTGGCGGGCGGACCTGCCGGAGCGGTGGTGCCCACGACGTTCGACCATGAGCTGGTATCGAGTCCGGGCTCGCACCAGTCGGGCAAATGCGCGGCGGCCTCGATGCGTTCTCCGCCGAAGTTTCCCCAACTCCAACCGCCGATGTGGCTGTAGCCGCTTGGGCGGGATTTCCAATCCAGGCCGGTGCTATAGGTCAAATTCGCCCCACCAACCACCGCATCGAGCTGGGCGCGCACGGCGACGCGCTCCGCCCAACCCTTCGACATCCACAGCCCGAGGCAGTTTGTGCCTGACCTGAGCAGGTGGGCAACGTCGTAGGTGACGGTGAATGTCCGCGTCTTCGGATCGGAAACGGCGGGTGTGAGCACGTCATCGCTGGCTTTCTCGCCATTGACATATAACTCGAAGTAGGCGTGCGAATGGACCGTCACCATCGCCGACTCCGGAATGGCTGTGAGAGCGAACTCACCCCGAAGCCATGGATCGGGAAAATTCGTGCTGGCGACCGAGCCCCAAGGCGCGATCCCGTAGGCACCGAGCGATCGAGCGGGACTCCATGAGCTGCCATTCGTGCTCGCCTCCCAAGTGTTGTTGGTCACCACCGTAAGCGGCTCGCCGGCGGCGAAGGTGAAATCGAAACGCGCGATCAGACCGGCCGGGCCGGGCCCGGTGCCGCCATTGGTGGCGCTGACGGAAATGCTGTTAGATCCGCTTTGCAGGGCGGAGATGATGTTGGCGGAAACCGGCTGCGTCCATTCAGTGCCGGATGACACTTGTTGGCCGTTGATGGTGAGAGTGAACGAATTGTCGGCGGTGATGCGGACTTTGGCCGAGGTCAGCGCGCGGTCGGTGGGCAGCGTGATGGTGCGGCGGAATTGCCTTGTGGCGGGCGGCGCGTTGCTGGCGGGATTTCCTTCGTTGAACCAGATCCACTCGGCCCCATCGAAGCCGCTGGCGGAATGAGCGATCCATGTGGCGGACCAATCGGCGGGGTTCAGCAGACCCATCGTCCATTGGGATGGGGCGCTCCATGCGGATGGATTGCCATCCTTGTCCCAAACGCGAACTTTCCAATGGCAGCGCTGGCGGGATGGGAGAGCGGCACCCCCATAGCGGACGTGCAAGGATTGCCCGGAGGAAATTTGGCCGCTGTCCCAGAGATCGCCATCGTTTGCCGCGAGTTTCGCGGTGGTGGATGACACCAGGATTTGATAGGCCGTTTGTTTTTGTCCACGCGGGCCGGCGGTTTGTTCCATCTGCCAGCTCAGGGCGGGCTGTGGCAGATCCACACCGATGGGAGCGACCAAGTCCTCACAGCGGAGGTCAGTAACCTGATGGGCCTGGGCGGTGACCAGCAGGACGGAATATAGGAGGACTAGCAGGATTCGCATTGCCGAGCATCGTCGAATTTTTCAAATATGTATGTCGCAT
>CALMKO010000458.1 GCA_937867415.1 uncultured Verrucomicrobiota bacterium
CCAGTCTCAGAAATTTTTTTAGTGCACTGAATTCGGTAGATTTCCTCGCGCATTTTTTCCTTGAATTTTAGAGCAGAGTCTTTTGCACCTGCAACCACAAAAAGGCCGATAACACGCTCCCAAAGATCCCAAAAATTAATAGCGTTACTCCCCTTGAAGAACTTGAACAACTCCTCTCTCAAATCTGAATCGAGACCTTCTTCAGTCATAAGGTGAAGTTGAGTTTGTTTTGCCAAATGCACCGCTAGCGCCCAACGGTTAGCCGAAATAGCCTTTACGCTACGAAATTTGTTCACCGATCCATCATACAAAAGATCGTAAGCAACTTGGGCAAGAGGACTATCGTCTTCCTCATCCGGCAGGAGTGCAAAGTCGCTTGCGTTGTCTTCGAGTTGCTTTTGAAATTTATCTAACCCTGCAGTCGAGTGGTCTGAGTCAAAGAATTGGACGACACATTTTTGCTGCTGCAAGTAGAGACCTGGGCGAGAACAAAGCTCGAAGCGTTCGGCTTCAGTCTTTTGGGTGTCGTAAGCAATTACACCTGCTTTCTCTAGAAGCTCTTCCATTAGGCTCTTTACCGGATCATCTTCCTCTGGTGGCTCCCGAAGCGGGATCACCAACAATATATCATCTACATACCGCCCGTAATAAGCGGGGCGCACGGACCCCAAGATATCATCATCAAACACTTTAAGATACCAGTTGGCAATTACTGGCGACGCTGACAACCCGATAGGCAAACAAGTTGCAGTTTCCGGAAGATCTGGATGCGTGATGGAAAGAAGAGGTTTCAGCGCCTTACAATACGTTTTACAGATTTCCTCGATACATCGGAAAAGCCTCCCGCCGATCAACTGCTCTTCCATGAAAAATATTTCGATGGGATTCGACGGCTCTCGTCTTGCGATTTGTTCCCGGAGTAAGTCCCAGTCCAATTCTATCCTGTAGTAATACTCTTGGACATCGAGGCCGATAAGACAAACGCTCTGCCCTTCCCTTTCAAGAAGATCCCTCGCTTTCTGAATACCATCATCTCGCCACTTTGAATACAGATCATGATATTTTTTGAACAGATATCCTGAATGGTCACTGTCCTTGCCAACAAAATCATGAAGCCTACTTCCCATACAATGCTTTGAGAGCATATTGTCGTAGTACGGACCTTCAAACATCAGCCACAAAACAGAAATAAGATGTAACTCGACTGGCCCGTCAAACAGGTAGTTGACTTTTGAAACTTGATGGAACGGGGCACTGGTATAATTACTTACGAATGTTCCGTGATTATCGCTAGGGTTGGTCGTATCAACACTTTTCGGAATGATCTCAAACCGGATCTCCGATAACCACGACACAAATTGCTCCGTCTCGAATGGGCTTTGAGCTTCAACCACCCTCTGAACTTTGCTTAGCCTATCGTATAAATCTCCACTACACTCAAATTCAGCAAGACGTTGTCGTAGCGACAGTGGATGCTTTTCGAAATGCACCATCTGCTTCAGTTTCTTATACGCGACTTGAACGCGTTCATCGAGATCAACCATCATACGGTATTTTTGTTCGAATTGGATTCGGAGTGCGAGCTAATCAGCTTCGGCAGCAGGAGGTTGCGGGTGCGTCGAAGGTTCTCGACTGCTTCAATTAGGAGATTCACCCGCCGGAAGATAGCTTCCGCTTTGCGATCAAATTGATCAATCACTTGGTTCGTTTTCGGTAGAGCTGCTTGAAAGCTCAGGATGCGGGAGGGAGATGTGTGCTTTACGGCTAGGCCCGTAGCCCCACCCACGATATGATGCCGATAGCGGTCGTCACAAAAGAGGCAGTGGAGAAAGTGTTTGGGGAATGAATCGCCAACCGGAACCACTCTTCCTATTCGCTGATTGTGGAGGAAAGTAAGCTCGGCGGATTCAAACTGTTAGCGAATATTTAGAGGAGGATTCGGTCCGTCTGGTT
>CALMKO010000459.1 GCA_937867415.1 uncultured Verrucomicrobiota bacterium
GCATGGGGGTCGATGAAGGAGGGCTTACGCGCTTTTTCATCGGTCGGGCATGCGCCTGCGGGCTGAGCCAGCCCGCGCTACCTGCTTGGGTATGGGGGCTTACGCGCTTTTTCATCGGCTGAGCATGCCCCCTCAAGGAGCGGCGGCCTCCGAACGCTTGTGACACCACTGACGTCAAACCCCCGGATGACAGGCAAGACCTACAATCCGGGGGTTTTCAGTTTCATTTCGAGTATCTACCACCTCGTTGATTCCGAGGTTCCGAGCGGAGACTCAATTGGCGCGGACTTGAATGAAGAGCCTGCCAGGCAGCGGATCGCCAGCCAAGGTCGAGAGGGTGACGGGCACGGTTTCGTTGGCGCCGGCAGAGACGGGAGTGCCCTCGGCGGCCGCGGTATCCTCGGTCCAGTTGGTCAGGTCGGTGGAGAACCAGACCGAGTAAACCAAGCCGCTGTTGGCGCGGCGGGTGTAGGAGAAAGCCCGGGTGGCCCTATTCAGTGGCACGGCGATTGGGTTGACGGAGGCACCGCTGTCCGGGAGGAGGCCGAAGGCATATTCCTCGAAGTTGGTCACCCCGTCGTTGTCGAGGTCACCTCCTTGGCTGCCCTCGGTGAGGCCGTAGGCCGCTCCCCAGGCCCCATAACCACTGGCCGTTGATTCGTAAAACAGGCCGCCATCGGATTCCGTCAGGGTCCATTTGCCGCTAAGGGTCGAAAGTTCCCAAGTGCCTGGAGTGACTTCGATAAACGATCCCAAGGTGCTGGTCACGCCGGCAGGTTGGAACACAGGAACCGGTCCGCTGAAAGAACTGAGATTGACGATTGTCCAGAAGTTCCCGTTTGAGGAATCTGCGGCGGACAGATCCAGATCCACAGCTCCCAGGTAGGAAAGCGTCGCCGTTTCCGAACCGCTCAACGAGTTGGTCTGGCCAGCGCTGGTGGGGCGGAAACGCAGACTACCGGTGGAGGTGATGTTCAGTCCACCATCAACAACGGATGTGTTGCCGATGTAAGTGTTGACACCGGATAGGGTCTGGGTGCCGCTACCAACCTTGGTGATGGCGACGATCCCTGCCCCGCTCGTATTCTGAATCGCGCCGCTGAAATTACCGCTGCCGCCCGCGACACCCACGGTCAAGGAAAAGGTATTAGGGTCTGGATGGCCTTTAGTGACTGTGCCCGACCCATTGAGTGCATCAACCCGGACCTCAAGGCCATCCCAGATGTCAAAGGTGGCCCCGCTGGCAATGTTCAAGGAGGCATTGTTGTTGGTCCAATTCATTTGTTTCCAACCGCCATTGGTCAATCTTGACGTGCCTTGGAGATCAATCAATCCGCCTGCATCCATGGCAAAGGTCAGCCGGTTTGAAACGGCGCCATTGAGCTCCTGATTGATCGTGGAATTCCCCGAGAGCCTGAATGTACCCGCACCCGTGATGGAGGAAACCGGCATGAGTGAAGTGAAGGTATTGTTGGAATCATTCAGTTCAAGAACCGCTCCCGACGCCACCGTAGTCGTCCGCCCGACGTTGAAATAGCGCTGGCCGATGACCTGCAAGGTGCCGTTGCTGATCGTTGTCGCACCGCTATAGGAATTCGCGGCTGTGAGGGCAAGCGTGCCGGAGCCGGATTTGGTAAAGCCCGCCGAGCCGGCAACTACCGCGCTGATCGTCGCCGTCTTCGTGTCGCCGAGCGCGTTCACCGTGATGGTCGGCGTAGTGCCGGCCAAGGTCAGAGTATTGGTCGGCGTCGCGTTGTTCGCCAGCGTCCAGCCGGCGGCCGACGACGTGTCCGTATCGCCGAAAACCAGGTTGCCGATCGTCCGCGCCGAATCCAGATTGACCGTGGTGTCCGCGGTAATGTTCAGCGTGTTGAAATTGGCCGTGCTGTCGCTGCCGGTGGCCACAATATTGTCGAGCCAGTTGCTCGGCGAGGCCAATGCCCATGTGCCACCGGCCGTATTCGTCCACGTGCCCGAGGCGGCGGTGGGAGGAGGCCCATCGATGGCATTGATGTCGCCCAAGGTGGTTGCGATGACCAGGTTATCGAAACTTTGTGATGCTGAGCCATTATAACCAAGGATGCGAATTCCTTGAATGCCCCCAAGGCTCAGACCTGACACCGAGGCATCCGCAGTGCTGCCCACATCGATGGTGGAACCGGTAGCGCCCACCCACAAACTGACGGTGCCTGCAACCAAATCGAATTTGGCTACGCCGGATTTCATACCGTTACTCAATATCCCCGTATTCTGGTCTCCGCTACCGCCACTAATGGTCCATTCAGTATCGCCCTGTTGATCCCACCACGGGT
>CALMKO010000460.1 GCA_937867415.1 uncultured Verrucomicrobiota bacterium
CGAGCGTGAAGGCCGCTGCCGATGAGATCGCCAAAAAATTCGGCAAGGTGGATGTCTTCATCAACAACGCGGCCATCTATCCGATGCCTCTTGAACAAGATCTGGAGAAGCTGACTTCGGAGGATCTCCAGGGAATCATTGAGATGGCGAAGGTCAACGCGTTCGCTCCCGTCCTTGCGGCACGGTATTTCATCCCGCTGTTGCGGAAAGGTAACGACAAGCTGCTTGTGAATATCTCATCAGAGGCGGGTTCCATCAGCCAGTGCGGACGGACGGAGGAATATGGGTATTGCATGTCGAAGGCCGCCCTTAACATGGCCGTGAAGATCCTCCACAACCGCTATCGCAAAGAAGGTTTCAGAGTCTTCGCGGTTCAGCCGGGATGGATGCGCACCGACATGGGCGGGCCCGACGCGTGCCTGGGACCGGAGGAATCGGCAAAAGCGATCATGGCAACTCTGGCGAAAAAGAACGCGGCCACGGAGGACATCTTCTTCGACAAGGACGGCAACAGACTGGACTGGTAGTTTGCACTCACAAGCCACTGGTGTGGTCCTCGTAGCAGCGGACCGCTAAACCCGCATGTAGTGCTGGCGACAAAGGCCTTCTCGGAATCAACGTTCACCGGGTAGAACCACGGCCCCGGCACCGCGTGCGGCGATGGCGAGGCGGCCTCTTTCACTCAGGAACTTTCGCTTCCACGATGTTTTTGTGCGGAAACCACTTCGGCGAAAACGATTTGTAACTCACCGATTCGGGATGGTGCAAATTGGGCCGATCAAGGGTCGTAATCGTGACCGACATGTTTTTCCCGTCATCATCGATTGCGAACAAAGAGCTGCCGCACCGGGAGCAGAAAGCCCGCTGCGCTATCGGCGATGACTTGAACTTGCGCAAAAGATCCTGAGGGTCGGAAAGTTGGAACGAAGACTGGGGGAAATCCACCCACGCGACGGCGGGCGCTCCGCTCCACTTCTGGCAATCGTCGCAACAACAGTAATGCGGCCAGTCCGCTTCGGCGGCAAAAGTGAATTCAATTCCCCCGCACAAGCAGCGGCCCGAGTAGGATGGCGAGGAACTGCGCTTAGCAGTGATTTTCTTCATGTTTGGAGTTGGGTCGAATGCGGCATGAGGTCATCTCGGTCGTCGGGTGTGTTCTCAACTTCACGCCAGCATGTTTTGTTCCAAAACCGCCCGTGCCCACGCAGAGGGATGCGCGGCGAAGCCGATTTTCGGGTAATAGTCCACCGCGCCCGGAGCGGATAGAAGGATGACTTTTGTGCCAGGCGCGAGCCGCGACTCGGTGAGGGCAATCAGGGCGCGCCCAATGCCTCGACGCTGATAGGCAGCGTCAACTGCAAGCTCCGACAAATAGTAACAATAGGCGAAATCCGTGAGCGAGCGTGCCACTCCGTCGCGAGGATGTCCGCATGTTCTTCTCCGATGTAGTCGATGCGCGGTCTTTCGTCGTTGTGTTCATTTTGGCGGTTGCACGAGGATTTCCGAGCGCACCGGGTTGGCGATGAAGCATCCCGCATTCGCTGCCTCGCGCAGGTGCTCCGCTTTCACCACCGCGGGCCCTCGGTCCCCTTTGTATCGTCAAGACGGCGAGAGCAGGGGGGCGTAGAGCGGCGCGGTGAAGCGGAGGCGGCCGGACTGCATGAAGATGAAAAGGCGGTCGCCGGCGGGTTCGTGCTGGCGGGTGAGCAGGGTGCGTTCGCCGTTGATCCAAACATCGATCACCCAGTCGCGCAGGATCACGCGCAGGGTGACTTCGGGCCCTTCGAGATTTTCGACGTTCGCGATAGCGAATTCCTCGGCGTAATGGCGCGGGCGGTCCAAGTGGGGGGCCGGCCCGCCGTCTGCCGCGCCCCAACGGGCTTCGCGGGCTAGCGGATCCAAGCGCAATTCCCGGCCGCCCCTGTAGTCGGAGGTCGCGCGAAAACACACGCCGTAGGCGGCGGTGCCGGGCTCCGGGCGCAAGCGGAACTCAAGGTGCGCGTCGCCGGGCGGGAGCACGAAGGCGTGGGCGGCGAAGCCTCCGGGCAAGGCCTCGAGCGCGAACTCTTCGCGGCCTGCCGGGTGTTGCGCGCCGGCTTCGGAGGCGAGCGGCGCGGGAGTGGCGAAGGCCGGGGTGAGTTCCGGCGCCCAGCCAAGCGCGAGCGTCCCGTCGGCGAGCTGGCGCAGTTCGCGGAAGACGAGGCGGCCACCCCACCAGCGATCCACGATCCAGCCCACGAGGAGGCAGCGGTTGTCATGGATCACGACGCCTTGAGGGACCATCGTGCCGTCGTAGATGTCCCAACGCGGGCGCACCGCGGGAAGATCACCGCCCGGACCGGGCCAAAAGGGGCCGCGGATGTCGCGGGCCATCCAGAAACCGGTGCGTCCGCCGACGACGTAGGTCCACTCGTTCCAACGCCAGACGCTGTAGCATTCACGGGTCGGCGCGTCGGACGGGTCGCCGATCAGCGAAGGCGGCGGCAGCAAGGCAGCATCGGCCACGCTCCATGTTTCCAGGTCGATGGATTCCAAGCGGCGATCGGCACACACGAGGTGGAAAATCCCCGTGGCCGGCTCGTGCCAGAGACCCGGTTCGCAGCCGTCGAGCCAGGCGCCGTCAACGCGCGTGAAGTTCACACCGTCCTCGCTGGTGGCGCGCACGACACGGTGCGGGTGGGTGGTGGTGGCGGGTTCGCCGACGCGGTTGCAGAGCACGTTGCCCCAGACGTGGTAGCGGCGCCCGTCGAAAAACAGACCGCCGGTGCCGATGGCGCCTTCTGCGGGCGCTTCGAGATCCAGCGGCAACGGCAGTTCCCGCCAATCGCGCAGGTTCTCCGTGGTCCAGTGGCCGAAGCGGTGGGCTCCGGTGCTCCAGGCGGCGCCGCTGTTGCGCCGGTCAAGGAGGGCGAGGACGTGGAGCCGGCGTCCGTCGTGCGCCACCATGACGTCGCCCGCCGAGGTGTTGATGCCGCGGGGACGCCAATAGGCACCGAAGGGCTCCGCGGGGCCGAGGAGTTCGCGCGTGCGTTCGGCGACGCGGGGCGAGGAGGCGAGCGCATCGGCCTCCGTCCAGGCGCGGGCTTCGACCTGCCAGCCTTGGGCGGCGAGTTCCCAGTCAAAGGTAAGTTGATCCACCAGCTCCGCAGTGAGGGCGGGCGTGCCATAGGGCCACTCTTCGTCGATGAGCACACCGTCGAGCCAAAGGGCGAGCCGACAACCGTCGAGCGTGAGGGTGAGATCGAGCCAGCGGCGGCGCTCGATCATGTGCCCGGGGACGCAGACGGAGATTTCGCCGCGCTCGATGTCGCCGCCGTGGCGCCAATAAGGGAGCGCGGCCATGAAGGTGCGCTGGACACGGGAGAGATTGACCGACTCCTGCGGCCAGGCGCCGGGCCGCTGAAACGCCAGGGTGGCGCGGAGTCCGCCGTCGGGCATCTCCTCAAGCAGAAAACCGGGGCGGTCGGAAGCAGAGCCGGCTTGGCGGAAGATCGGACGCGCCTGAGGGGCGTCGTGGCGGGAGCGCAGGCGCAGGCGCAGCGTGAACGGCGTCACGTTCGGAAGCGGGGCGTGTTGACGCGGAAGCGGGTGCGACTCGACGTGCTTTGAGCGCAGGTGCAGGCGACAGCTTTGGCCGTAAGGCAGGTCGGGGATGCGCGGACCGATGATTTCGGCCAAGGACTGGGATTGGAGATTCTCGATCTTGGTTTCCGGGTGGGGCCAATAGATCCAGACGGGTTGGCGGCGGCCGGCGACCTCAAGCTCGGCGCGCGAGAAGGTGAAGTGCTCCGGCGGGATACGCTCGGTCCAGCACACGTCGCGGAAGACGTGGTCGCCGTCGGTGACCCGAAACGTGCGGGGCGAAACATCGACGTTGATGGTGCCGAGAAAGCAGTCGGAAAGGTCGAGACCGCGGGCGGCGAAAACGGGAGCTTGGGCGCGGATGCTGCCGCCCGGATAGGGACAGTGGACGCCCTTGCCGGACGCCACTCCGTGACCAGGGACGACGACTCCGTCCAACACCAGATCGAACACTTCGGGAGAATTTTGTGCCATACGCCGATCATACCCTGAAACGACGGAAACCGGAATCGACAAACGATCCGGTTTCCTGCACTTTTCGGACATCGTGATTCTGGATCAACTCATGCAGGAAGGCTCGGAGTGGCTGGTGGGCGGCGTGGACCTGGTGCAGACCGTGAGCACGCCGGCCGGGCGCGCGACCCTGCGCATCAGGCATCTGGCACACCAGGACATCACACGCGTCGCGCCGGAGCGATGGACACACCCGCGGACGACGGTAGGGCGGGTGTTTCTCTCGTTGGGGGCGTCGGTGAAGATTCGCATCGGACGCCGGTGGCACGAGGCGAAGCCGGGGGAGTTTTTGCTGTTGCCGGCCGGACCGGGCTTCGCCGCGGAATACGGGGTGGGCCGGTTGGTGTGTCACCTGTTCACCGCCGAGGACGCCGCCGGGCTGCCCGTGTGGACCGGGCCGGGACCGTTTCGCCTCGATGCCCCGAAGCTCGCGGCGGCAACGGAGAACGCGCTGGCGGCGCTGGCACCCGGGGTGCTCGACTGCGTCGCGCAGCAGACGATCCTGCACTTTTTGAACAACCGGTGGGTTGAACTCGCGATGCGCGAAGCCGCCTGGCGAAACTTCGCTCCGCTCGCGCGGCGGTTGGCGGCGGAGCCGCCCGCCCGGTGGCGGGTGAGTGCGTTGGCCGCCGAAATGGGCTGCACGGCGCCGGCGCTCTCCAAGCGGTTTCAACGCGCGCTCGGGTTGCCGTTGAAACGCTATTTGAGGCGGCTGGTGGTCGCGCGGGCGCAACG
>CALMKO010000461.1 GCA_937867415.1 uncultured Verrucomicrobiota bacterium
TACACAGAGTAGATCGTCGGCAGCGTCAGATGTGTATAAGAGACAGGTCGATGGGCAGACCCACCACGGTGATGTGGTGGTTGGCTTGGCCCGCCAGTGACTTGTGAGCGTTGTCATCCGTGGGAATAGGCGTGACGAAACATCCGGTGATGGGGCGGCCCGGCGTTCCGTAGTGATAAAGATAGGTGGCCATTTGGTGGAGATCCTCGCGGGAAATATTGCCTTTATCGGCGATGCGACCAATGCGCTTGTAGGCTTTGAATTTCGCATCGAGCACGGCGACAGGGATGCCTTCGCGATGGATAATAAGATCGGGCCGGATGTGACGGCTGCCGTCGGTGAACAACGCCTCGCCACCACGTTCGTTCGGGTTGTGGACCGTGTAACCCGGCGGGAGTTCGCGGACGAGGATGGCGTGGAGGTAGTTTTCCCAAAGCTCGGCGATGTCGATGAAGAAGGAAAGGACTTGGTTCCCCTGGGTTTGGTGCTTGGCGGAAAGCCGTTGGAGAAGTGCGCGGCTGAGTTCCATGAGTGGGCGGTAGCCGGAGGTCATACGCGTGTAGCGGATCCGGCGGATACTTTCCAAGGCCACGTCGGCGTCGGCGACGCCAAAACCGGCGAGTTGCTGGTCATAGCCGATGGCATCACGCAGGAGTTCACGGTATGCGCGGTTAGTGGAAAGCAGGCGGAAGACGCAGCGGATGGTGCGGTTGATGGTGGTGTCCGCAGTGAGGGGAGCGTCAACGCAATGGAACCGGCTGGCGTCGTTGATGCTGTCGCGGATCTGCCGGGCGACATCGAGTCTGCCGCGAAAAAACGGACCGTGCGAGTGGCGTATCCGGTATTCTTTGGGGATATGCGACCTCCGCATCGCGTGACGGAAGGTGGAGACCCAAGCGAGGGCGAGCAGCCATTCGGCCGAGTCGCGGTCCGGTTGTCCTCCTCCGGAGGGTGAGGGTGGTGAATGGATGCCAGTGGTATAGCGTAGAAGATGGGAAAGTATTCCGTTTCCCCACCGCGGCCCGATGGCGATCTCGACGTTCCAGTCTGCAACATGGGTCGTATAGGAGCCTATGATGTGGGAAACGTCCGCGTGGAGCGCGTTGGCGAGTGGGTTCCCATGGACGGTGCGGAAGTTGGTGAACCGATAGTCGATGAGACGGCTCAGGTTTGGTGTCTGGAGTGCCTTTCCGGAAAGGGAGATGTAGCGAATCTTCCCCTCGGCGTGATCCTGATTGAGACGATCAATCGCCTGCGCATACCAAGGGACATTGCCGCCGGAAACTTCTTGGTCCGGGCGGCTGTCCTTCAAATTCAGTGTCAGGGTGCCTGCCATTACTCACGCGCCGGATGTGAACTGCCGCCGGATTTCTCCAAGCTTGGCTCGGTAGGTGGGATCTTCCGCTTCGGTGCCAAGATACTCCTCGATCAGAGGTTCGAGATGGTAATCCCAGAGTTGTTCGTAGTGAAAATCGTCGATGGCCGCCTGATCACTTTGGGGAATGCCCGACCGTGAAAAGCCTCGGATTTTCATGAAGTAGGCCTGTCCGATGGCGTAGTCCACGGACAGGCCGAGTCCGGAATGCGGATCCACAATCGCTTTGTTGAGCACCTCTGCGCGCCGGATGAGTTCCTCGATCTGCTCATCCTCGAAGGCAACTTCTCCGGGAGTCGCATTCCAGACGCGGAGCGAGGTAAGATCGGGCATCAATTTGTAGAAGAGAAAGCGGCGACGGAGGGCTAGATCGAAGTTCGCCAAGCTCCGGTCGTTGCTGTTCATGGTGCCGATGATCCGGACGTTCTCCGGAATCTCGAAGTCGGGAATGTGCGGGACCGCGACGCTGTGGCCGCGGTATTCGATTGCATACATCAGTTCGCCGAAGACGGCGGAAAGGTCGGCACGGTTGATTTCGTCGATGATGAGTATGAAGGGCAGGTCCTTGCCTGCGGCCTTGGCGGCCTCGCAGAAACGCAAAAAGAGGCCTTTGCGAAAGGTATAACCCAAGGTCTGGTCATCCTTGAGGCTGGGGGCGATGCCGCCGATGAAATCGTGGTAGGTGTAGTTCGGGTGGAACTGAACTACCTCCCAGGAGCCGGCGGGATTGGAACCCTGCGAGTGACTGAAGCGGGCCTCGTCGAACAACTTGCCTTCGAGGCCGAGTTTTTCGGCGGTGATCTTGCGGGCGTGCCAGGTTTTTCCCGTGCCGGGCGGACCGTGGAAGATCATGGCGCGGTTCCCGGTGTCGAGCATGTCCAGAGCGTTGCGGACGGAGGTGAAATTGATGGTGGTCACGAATATGAATTGCGTTAGTTCGAGGCGTTCCTTGGGATCAAGCTGGGAGTATTCCTTGCCGGTGACTGCTAGAGCGATTTGCGAGCTGGCGGCGGGCCACTTCTCCCGAAACTCTGCTATGGGAGCAGAGCTATGGATCCAAGGGAACTCGGGCTTCAAGTCCGCGGCGAGCTTTAGATAGGAGGCAAAGCTGAGGATAGGGAAATGTTTGTCGCGCTCATTGATGAGCCAGAGGAATTTGGCGATGAACTTGGCGTCGGGAAGGTGTTCGAGCGGTTCAGACGGATCGTGATACTTCCGAATGATCTGGAATGGGTAGTTATAGGATCCGACATACGACTCCGTGTTGGTTCGCCCGGCATAAAAGTTGTCGGTCTCGTAATCGCTTTTAGAAGCAGCGTTCGAGGAAAGGCGGAAACGGTCATTCGCGATCGGGCGGCTGACGCAGAGGAGGGCGTCAACGTCGTCGATGTCTCCGGGGTTGGGGACCTGGTGCGTTTCGTAGATGTTTCGAATCGAGTTTTTTACCGTAGTCCAATTGTCGACGGGGATTCCCTTGTCCGCGGGTTTGGGAAGATCGAAATTCTCTGGAACCCTTCCATCCCAGCGGGAGGCGATTTCGAAGATCTGATTCACTCGCGCGACAGCGGCGGGATGTGTCTTGAAGATGGCCTCGCGGCAGGGCCAGAGGGCATGGAGTTTTTTGAGGGCGGGGAGCACGGCTAACTAGGAGGATGGGGGAAGGTGTTCGCGCGTCGGTGATGGGAAGGCGGTTTGTGAGTTCAAAGATTTAGGGCGGTCAATGCGGCATCCGCTTCCATTCGGTCATGGCCTTCGAGTTTTTCAAGGATTCCCCTCAAGTTGTTGGCGTCACAAGCGGGGCCTTTATCAACGTGAAGCAGTCGGAGCTGAAATGCAGGCCACGTTGGTGTTTGGAGCGAACAGTCGATGTAGTTGCACTGCTCGCTTTCGTCTCGGCCTACTTGGAATGGGAAGCAGTCGTGGGCACCTGGGTGTCGCTTGGCCATCAAGCGGCACTCGTTTTGGTAGGCATACTCTTTGAGTTGGTGATACGCAGGCATTCGGGAAATGCCGAAGGGGATGAAATGGCGCCCCAAGCTGCGAAAAGAATTGAGAAGGTCCTTCAGAACCGCAACGGAGTTGGAATTCTGGTAGGACACCCGGCGGAAGTTTTGATACTCCGGGTGAACGTCAACGCGGACCGCAATCCTCACCCCTGTCCCCTGTCCTGCAAAGGTATCCCATAGTTTTTCGGCGTTGGTTT
>CALMKO010000462.1 GCA_937867415.1 uncultured Verrucomicrobiota bacterium
TCGGCTCCGAGCGCATCCATCAGGCCAAGCGCGCGATCGACCGCTACAATCAGGAGCGCAACAACTTCATTGAGGAAATGGACAAGGCCCTCGTCGCCGCACTCCAGCCCGCCGATACCGGTTGCCCGAAAAACTCCGAAACCCCGGGGATGATCATTGACCGACTCTCGATCATGGCGCTCAAGGAGTTCCACATGCGCGAAGAAGCCCTGCGCGGAGAAGCGAGCGAGACGCATCGGGCAACCTGTGCGGAAAAGCTGGAACGCATCATTCTCCAACGCGCCGACCTCACCCAAAGCCTGGGGGAACTCATCGCCGATGTCAGCACCGGGGCTCGGACCTTCGGTGTGTACTATCAATTTAAAATGTATAATGATCCCGCATTGAATCCCCAGCTTTATCAAAGTATCAAATAAGCCCTCATGAGTGATCGAATTCTAATCACCGGCGGGGCTACAATCACCGTCATCGAATCTTTTGATCTATAAAAGTTTAGTTTATCCAATGAGCTTTAAAACAAGCTCTTTTTTCGATCTAACCGTGAATTCAAAATGAAAGGGATCATTCTCGCTGGCGGATCCGGGTCCAGGCTTTACCCCTGTACCATGGCAGTCAGCAAACAACTGCTGCCGATCTACGATAAGCCGATGATCTACTATCCGCTTTCCGTGCTGATGCTGGCAGGCATCCGGGAAATCCTCGTCATCTCCACCCCCGAAGACCTGCCGCTTTACCGGAGACTTCTCGGTGACGGGCTGCGCTTTGGTACCAAAATCGCCTATGCTGAGCAGGCCCGCCCTGAAGGCCTCGCGCAGGCTTTTCTCATCGGGGAGGACTTCCTCGCAGGCGAGCGCTGTGCCCTCGTGCTGGGGGACAACATTTTCTACGGTCAGGGCTTCTCTCCCAAACTCAAATCCGCCGCCAACCGGAAATCCGGAGCCACGGTCTTCGGCTACGAAGTCCATGATCCACACCGTTTCGGAGTGGTCGAGTTCGACTCGTCCGGCAAGGCCGTCTCGGTGGAAGAAAAACCCGCGGATCCAAAGTCCAACTTCGCTATCACCGGCCTTTACTTCTACGACCGCGACGTCGTCTCCATCGCCAAACAAGTGCAACCCTCGCCTCGCGGCGAACTAGAAATCACCTGTATCAACCGCGCCTACCTCGAACGTGGCGACCTCCACGTCGAAGTTCTCGGCCGCGGCCACACTTGGCTGGATACCGGCACCCACGAATCCCTCCTTGAAGCCTCCCAGTTTGTCCGCACCATCGAACACCACCAAGGGTTCAAGGTCGCCTGCCTCGAGGAAATCGCATGGAAAAACGGCTGGATGTCCAATGACGAGCTCCGCACATCCATCAATTCCCTTGGCAAAACCGCTTACGCCAGATACCTTGAATCCCTCATCCAAGATCGATCGCAGTGATTCATCCGCTATCCGACATTCAGTCCGCTCATATCGGTAAAGGAACTCGTATCTGGCAGTTCTGCGTGGTTCTCGCCAATGCCAAAATCGGAGCCGACTGCAACATCTGTTCCCATGTCTTCATCGAAAACGACGTGGTCATCGGTGACCGGGTCACTGTGAAATGCGGCGTGCAAATCTGGGACGGCATCCGCATCGCCGACGACGCCTTCATCGGTCCAAACGTCACCTTCACCAACGATCCCTTCCCCCGCTCGCGCAAGACACCCGCCCAATACCCCGTCACCACTGTCGGCCAGGGTGCATCCATCGGCGCCAATGCCACCATCCTGCCCGGCATCCACATCGGCAGCGGTGCCATGGTCGGGGCAGGCTCGGTGGTGACACGGGATGTGCCGGCAAACGCCGTCGTCAAAGGCAATCCCGCAGTCATCTCAGGATATCTCGAAAACCCCATCCCAAAGCCATGAGTCAGTTCAACCTAGATACCTGCCACATCATCGACTTGCCGAAAATCACCGACTCGAGGGGCAACCTCACCTTCGTGGAAGGAGGTCGCCACATCCCGTTCGACATCAAGCGTACCTATTATCTTTACGACGTGCCCGGCGGTGCGGAACGCGGTGGCCACGCGCACAAAGGCCTGCATCAGCTCATCATCGCCATTTCCGGGGCCTTTGACATCGTGCTCGATGACGGGCACCGCAAGCAGCGCTATCACCTCAACCGCTCGTACTTCGGTCTCTATGTCTGCCCGATGATCTGGAGGGAAATGGACAACTTCTCATCCGGCGCGGTCTGTCTGGTGCTGGCCTCCAATCTCTACGACGAAGCGGATTATTACCGGGATTACGCGGACTTTATCGCCGCCGCCTCAAAATGACCGGAACACTTGGCACGCGAGTGTCTAATAGCAGTTTTCATCCCATGACTTCCAAAACCAATGTGACCATTCCGAGTCTCACCTCCTTCCGCTTCATCACGGCGCTGGTAGTTTTCCTGTTCCATTGCCGGATCCATCTCAACTGGGAAACAGGAATCGATATTTTTGACCGCTTTATCAACCATGGTGCCGTCTTTATGACAGGATTCTTCGTCCTTTCAGGATTTATCATGGCACATGTTTATGCATTCACTGATTTTACAAAAATCAGCAACATCCGATCCTTCTATCTCAAACGGTTCGCCAAAATCTACCCGACATACGCTTTAACCACGATTATCTACTTTGCGTTCTTCCGTGATTACTCCTTGCCACAGTATACGCGGATCCTTGTCAATGACCTGTTCCTCGTGCAGGGCTTTTTTCCTTCGATGTTCAAGCTAGGAATCAACGGTGGCACTTGGTCGTTGTCGGTGGAGATGTTCCTGTATCTTTTGTTTCCATTCATCCTTTTGTTAAGTGAAAAATCCCCGCGAATTGCCATCGCGGGGATTGTGATCGCGGTGCTGACCAGCATCAATGTGCAACTTGATAGAACTGACCCGGTGTATGCAAATCCAGTGTTCCGGATCGCGGATTTCACCTGCGGCGTGGGCTGTTATTTCGGACTGCGCGGCCTCGCGTCCCGGCGTGGCCTTCATCTGCTGGTCATCCTGCTGATCTTTTTTGCCGCCGCATATCTTGGTTCAGGTAAATATTCCTACATGCGCGGGCAATTTTTGATCGTTCCCCTGTTCGGGATCTGGATCGCCCTCGTGCGCTACTCAACGTCGGCATTCTACCAAAACAGAATACTGGTCTATCTCGGTCTCATCAGCTACTCGTTCTACCTGTGGCAATTTGCTGCCATCGAGCTAGGAAAACGAATGATCGTCTGGTTGCCGACCCTTGAATTACACCTCATCGTCCTGATTGTGTTCGCTGTCAATGTGGCTATTTCCGCCCTTTCTTACCATTTCGTAGAGGAAAGGTCGAGAAAGTGGATCTTGCGCCGATTCGGCAGCCGCGAGCCTAGCGTCAGCACGCATGCCCATACGCCACCGGAGACGGACAGCTCCCATCCAGCGCTAACGCCCGGGGTCCCCTGCAACCCTGACATCGAAGTCCTTTCGAATCTCCCTGTCCATCGCAAGCAATCGCGTGATTGATGCTCTTACTGGCCAACACATGATGATCCCCATCTGAACCAGACTTCCCATG
>CALMKO010000463.1 GCA_937867415.1 uncultured Verrucomicrobiota bacterium
CCAAGCTTGCCGCGCAGATCAATCTCCCGTCCCTCACCACCCTCAAGCTCGCCGACCTCCACTGGGGCCTCCTCCCCGACGGCCACCTCATCGAAAAACCGCAGCCCATTTTCCCAAGAATCGTCGCCGAAGAGGCCTGAATCGCTGAGAGATCCCCTTTTATGGCCGATTTTGGGACCACATGGCCGGAATCGGGAGCCTAAATTGCTTTCGTTCTCCTGATTTTCAGGTAATTTGAGTTCGTTCTGAGCGAGGTCCGCCTCACTGGAACTCCAGCCACCCAGTGCTGGGTCACCTGCTTCGAATGAACCTCCGGGGGGAAGTTCACCGAACACGACCCGAGCCAAGTGATTGAGAAAAAAGCGCGCTTTGCGAGATCCGGGGGGATATCCAAAGCGCGCTTTTCTTTTGCCCCCAGGCGCAAATCGCCATTCTCTTTTCACCGGACCTACGCCGCGCAGGTCGCCTCATCAACCGCCGATAGCCTCTCCCATCGCGTTTCCCCGTCTTCCAATCTTCGCCAAGGCTACAACAGGCAAGCCGGTCTAGCCCAACGGCTCTTTCAGAAGCTTCCCGCCAAAAGCAAATTCCTAGCAGCCAGTAATTTCTAGCAGTATTTGAGCGGTTGGTCAGTCCGATTGGTCTAGGTGCGGTAGTGATCCTCAAGCTTGCCAATAACAAAACTTTCTGACAGAATTTCCCCAATGAGTCAGGCAAATTTTGAGCAATGGCAGAAGAACTTGGAGTTGAAAATCCAAGAAGTTGAGAAAGAAATTTATCGGTTCATCTCATCGGACCCGGGTCCCTTAAGTGCAGTCCAAGACGTGAACAGGAAAAATTCGTATGCCAGAGCGTTACAGGAAGTGTCCAACTTGGCCGCGATGTACGGTTCTGGAAATCTCCCGCAAGAGATCAATCAACTAAGAATCGAAGTTGAATACCTGCACAATAATCGGAACCTCCCTGCCGCCTTGAATGATTTGCTGGCTGCTATCAGGTCAGTCAAAAAAATTCCAAGAACAGGGATGAGTTTCATCTCATTCCACGACATCTACGAGCAATATCGAGAGGATGGCGAGTTGAACGATCTCATAGATCAACTTGTTCAAACTCTCGAAAAGATCATCGCGGAAGACGACGGCACCCTCAGTTCGAGAGTGGAGAAGGACATCAACAGACTACTCGATCAGATTCGCAATAGACCAAAACTTTCTACTTATGAAATCGGAGCATGGTCTGAATTAACGGGTCGATTCCTCCTCGAGCTGGTCGGCCAGCAACAAGGAGTCCCAGCACTTTCGTTGGTAATTGATGGGATCAAGCTCTCGAAGAAGGTCTTCGACAACGTGTTTGAAAAATACCAGCAGAGCCAATCAGAATACGTACGGCTTATCGGCCTTAAGACCGCTCCGGCGGATTTTTCAAGTCTTCCTCAGCTAAACGACGCGACGATTGGAGCAGCCGAAATCAGACTTGCAGCGTTGGCAGCCCCAAAAGCACTGCCTTACGACGGAGAAACGCCTCGTCCTACGGACTCAGCGCCAAAGGTGCCACCTTCTCCGTGACAGCGCCTCATAAACCTCGCTGATACCAGGCCCCTCAGTCTCACAAATTGGGTCGCTGGGTTCGGCAAAAAAGGCCCATCCATCCATGTTTAGACGCTTGGAGCCATCCATTAGGATTCTTACCCCCTTTCTCGCTCGCTCCATGATGGCATCCCGGACACCTCTTACTAAGTCTTACCGGTTCCATCCTGCCAAAAGAATCTTGGTAAAGCGGTTTGGAAAGCTACGCTCGCAGCAAATGAAAACTGCCGTGAAATCCCAGACTCCTACCAGGTCCCGGCGTGCTGCGGGTTTTTTTCCCTTTCAGCGTTTCGGATTTACCGCAACTCCCCTTTTCCCCCGCAC
>CALMKO010000464.1 GCA_937867415.1 uncultured Verrucomicrobiota bacterium
TTTTCTTTGGCCTCGGCGCTTTTGAGGGGCGTCCCAAAGACGGGGGAACGAGATTCCGGGGGGATTATGCAGCATTTGAGCCTAGCGATGGAGCGAGACTGGCGAACCAAAGTGTCCACCAGCCTCAGCCCGCTCGCCAAGTTGGATTCAAGGGATTTCAGGGGGCTTTGCCGAAAACTTCCACTTCGATGTAGTGGTTCATCTCGTTGGCAGTGCTGCCGTTGCTGTAAAGGCGGACGTAGCGGCCTTTGTTGCCTTTTCCGTCGATGACGATGCCGAAGCGGGATTCCGTGTAGGGGTTGTCCGAGCCTTTTCCGAGCTTGGAGGTGTCGTCGTAGTCGTTGTTGTAAACGGTGGTGACGCCGGTTTTGAATTCAGGATCGTCTGAGATTTGGACGATGACGTCGTTGTAGGCGCGTTTTTGGGAGTGGAAGTGCCAGACCCAGATTGCCGAGACGGTCGCGCTGTTTTCGAGGTCGATTTGAACCCACTGGAGTCCATCGAGCAGTTC
The DNA here is from genome assembly GCA_937867415.1 of uncultured Verrucomicrobiota bacterium. Classification (GTDB taxonomy): domain Bacteria; phylum Verrucomicrobiota; class Verrucomicrobiia; order Verrucomicrobiales; family Akkermansiaceae; genus Luteolibacter. The sequence continues at coordinate 512 of CALMKO010000464.1, forward strand.
GACGAAGTAGCCCTCGCCGGCGTCCTTGTCGCCATCGGTCACGAGGGTGAGGTCGCCGATGATGGGGTTGTCATCGCTGCTGGTGACTTTTTTCCCCTTGGAGAGGAGGGTGGTGCCTTCCGGGACGAGGAACTCAGGAGCCTTGGCGGGGGAGGGGACCAGGTTGGGGACGTTCATGGGCTTGGGTGTGCCCTCGATGAGTTCTGGTGGGAACTCGGTGGTCAAGGGAACGCCGCCGACGGTTCCGCCGGAAGCTGCGGGAGCGGCAGCGGGTGGGGTGGCAGCGGTATCCGCGGGTGTTTCAGACTTTTTCCCACAGGAGGACAGGGCGAGTGCGGAGAGCGCGCAGAGGGCGGCGAGGTTATGTTTCGGTTTCATGTTAGACGGAGAGGTGTTCGGAGTTGAAGTCGATGGGTTGCTTGGTGAGAGCGGAGGGGTTGACCCAGAAGATGGGTGCCTCGCTTTCGAAGGCGTGGCGGGCGTCGCAGTTGAGCTTGGCCTTGCCGCGCACGGCGCTGAAGAAGTTTTCGAGGTGCGGTTGGTGGGCCGGCTTGGAGAAGCCGCCGGGAAGGTCGTAGATGTCGGGTGGTGCCGACTCGTAGGAGGCCACGGAATCTGCGGAGGGCTCGGGCTTGGGAGGGGATGGCTTGCGGATCAGGTATCCTTTGTCAACGAGGGAGCCCCAGTCTGGCACGTGGTCGCCGCTTTCGCGATAGATGGCGGATGAGGAGGCGATTTCGGAGATTTTGAGGGAGGCCTGGGTTCCCATGAACGACTCGTAGAAGCCTGCGCCGTAGCTGGTGGTGGTGAGGACCTGGTAGAACGCGCGGACTTCGCCCTGCGGGGTGTCGTAGTCGAAGATGCACATGACATTGTCGAAGTGCTCGCGGTTCTTGAAGAAGGAGTTGCCTCCGGAGGCGTAGACGCGCTTGGGAGTGGTGCCGAGGAACCAGTTGAAGATGTCAATCTGGTGGGCACCGAGGTCGGAGATGGGGCCGCCGGAAAGGTCGCGGTAAACGCGCCAATTGAGGTATTGGTGCATGTCCTTGAAACCGTAGCGGTTGAGGATGTCATTGGGGACGATGATGGATTGGGCGAGTTTGGCGCCGCCGATGTCCTGTGAGGAGCCGAGTGAGCGGTTCCACTGGGCGTTGGCGTTGGTGATCTGGCCGCAGATTTTGTGTCCGTTGATGAGGCGGTTGAGGGTGTAGAGGTAGCGTGGGTTTGACCGTCGCTGGTGTCCGATTTGGCAGAGTTTGCCGGTTTTTTCCATGGCTTTGACCATGGCTCGGGCACCGTCGAGGGTGTTGGACATCATTTTCTCGCAATAGACATGGAGACCGGCTTCGAGGCATTTCACCGTGTGCGGAGAGTGCCAGAAGTCTGGGGTGGAGACGATGGCGGCATCGAGGCCCTTCTCCTTGGCGAGCATGTCATCGATGTCCTCGTAGAACTTGGCACCTTCGGCATTGGCGAGGCCGCGGCTTTCCGAGCGGAACTTGTTGATGCGGTTTTTGGAGATGTCACAGACGGCTTGGAAGCGGAGGCCGGGAATGTTTTTGAGGCAGTTGAGGAGGACTTCCGCCTGTTTTCCGAAGCCGACGAGGGCGATGTGGATGGCATCCTGGCTTGCGGCGGACTGGTTGGCGGCGCTGAGGATGTTGGGGGCGCCTAGGACAAGGCCCGCGCCTGCACCTGCGATACTTTTCGCGAGGAAGTCGCGGCGGTTGATGCTGGAGCTTGGTGATGGTTCGGAGTTCATAGGATTACCATTTTTTGAGGATTGCGAAGCGGTTGTGCTCGGCAAGCATGAGTGCGAGGGCGATGAGGATCATGTGAACGCCGAGCCATGACACACCTTCGTCTTGTTTGATCAAAATCAAGCCCCAAGTGAGGCTGATGTAGAGAAGTCCGAGTAAGAACAGCGAGGTGCGGTTGGCGATTCCGAGAAGAATGGTGGCACCGAGGATCAGGAGCACGGGTCCGAGGATTTTATCATAGATGGGCAGTGCGAACTTGAGCATGAGGGGCTCACCTTGAAACTTGGTCATGAGTGCCTCGGGCACGCCGTGGTAGTTATCGAGGGCATAGGCCTTGGTGGCGGCGACGGCGGTGAGGCCTTCCTCATTGACCACGCCGTCCACTTTGATGGCTTCGGTGGAGGATACCGCACCGGCGAATTTTTCGATGCCGGTCTGGATCGCTCGCACGCCGAGCCAGATTCGGAGGAGGAGCGCACCGTAGATGAGGGCCAGGGTGTTGGCGGTGTTGCAGTTGGAGGTGTTGCAGGTGTCGGTATTCATTTGCTTGTGGTGTGAAGGAAAATCGGTGGAGGCTAGTTGGGCTGGAGGAAGATGTCTAGCAAACGTATGATTTTGGCGGGTTCTTTCAATTTGCGTTCACCGTGGCAGGGCGGGCAGGCCGGGGATTTCCGCAAAATTGTTTGTGGTGGGGGGCTG
>CALMKO010000465.1 GCA_937867415.1 uncultured Verrucomicrobiota bacterium
GTGTAGAAATGCTTTGTATAATTCTGGATTCACCTTCATGAGTAAAGCCCTGAAGCGTGTGGTGGGGGGCGCTGGAATATCGATTTAGACAATCCCCCAAAACCCTCTCATTTTAGGGGGCGGCGTGTCGTAGGGCACGAAAAAATAGGAATATTCGGAATCGCCATGAAGGTGATTCCACAAACAAAACAAATCGAAGCGCAGCCCGTAGTGGTTAGCGCAAAAGCCATCGCTCGAGACTTATCCTGCTCGACGCGATACGTTCACCTGCTCGCCCAGGCAGGAACCATCCCCAGCTATCGGTGGGGGAAAGCCTGCATCCGGTTTGACCGTGCTGCCGTGTTCGCCGCGCTTGGAATCAAAACCGAGGCTCCTGCCGGGCAAACCAAGTGAACGCGCCCAAGGTGGCGGTATTCGCTGCCGCCACGCTGGCTCAAAACTGCGAAGAATCACAAGCACCTGCGGAAAAACTGCCAAAACACATCAACCCGCTGATTGGTAACGTGGGCACGTCCGAACCCCGCCCACATTTTGTAGTGAACGGGATCAGAAGTCAGCGTGCGTGCAATCTCCTGTCGATTTGTGCATCATCTTGCCGGGTGAGGTGCGTTTGGTAGCACGATAGCTCAAACCCAATTTACTTCTCCCATGAAAACCAACTGTTCGATTTTACCACATTCGAGATCTTGCCCCGGATTCACGCTGGTGGAGCTCCTTGTTACAATCGTGATCATTGCGGTGCTCGCCACGATCGCGTTCACCGGATCTGATTGGGTGATGAAGAGCGCAAGGACTTCCAGGACTCTTGAAGGCATGCGCCAACTGGCGGCGGGAACGGTGCTCTATGCGCAGGATCACGACGGCCAAATACCGCGCGGGGATGAAGGGGCGGACGGCGCGGGAGTAGGCGGGCGTGGAGTCATTTGGATCAATCACATTGCCTCGAATGTCGGTTATCCGGAACTGGATCCTAGTGCAGACCCTCCTGTGTTGCTGAACAAGAGCAATGGAGGGATGGATCAATGGACCTATCTCATGAAGCAATACAAGAGTGCTCCTTTTGTTTGCCAGGGTTTCAACAAGGCAGAACAGGCAATCGCCAAGCGCCAAACTCCGGATGCGATTGGCGGGATCGGCTACAATGTTCAGCCGATGCTCGCTTCTGTCGGTGGCAATGGTTCGATCAATGCGAGTTGGGGGAGCCCCAGCGTGCCGATCCAGTTTTCAAGAATCACGCATTCTTCCAGTCGCTGCATGTATGCGAGCAGTTATGATTGGCACCTGTTCAGCTCATCGACCCGCGCGTATGATCGCTTCGGCAAGAACAAGGCGGCTATGGTTTTCTGGGACGGGGCCGCCCGCCTGGTGACGAAGACCGAATACGACCGGGCCATCAGCACGCCTGATCTGCCGCTTTCGCGGTGAGGTTGATGATTCAATCCTCAATGGGATTGGAGAAAATCATCAATGGTTATCCGCGGCGGGATTGAAGGCTGTGCGCCGAATCGCGTGACGCTCAGGGCGGAGGCGGCAGAGGCGAATCGGGCGGCGGCGGGCAAGTCATGCCCCTCGAGCAAGGCGGTTCCGAGCGTTCCGCAGAACGTGTCACCTGCCGCCGTGGTATCCACTGCGGCCACCCTGAATGCAGGGACATGAGTTGCCATACCACCGTCGAAGATCAGGCATCCCTGTGAACCAAGGGTCACGAGGACTCTGGCGGGACCCATCGAAGCCAAGGCTCGTGCGGCGGCTTCAGCCGTGGTGGGATCGATGGGGTTGATGCCGCAAAGTTCGGCCGCCTCGTTTTCATTCACGATAAGAATGTCCACTCCCCGCAGCAGATCCTGTGAAATGAGGTGTGCGGGTGCATAATTGAGGATCACGGGGACGCCGGCACCGCGGGCGATCGCGATGGCGGCCTGATTGGTTTCGAGAGGGACTTCCATCTGCAAGAGGATCAGACCTGCGGATGCGATCATGCGAGCATGGGCCTCGACGTGGGTCGGTGAAAGGGCGTGGTTGGCACCGGGGGCCACAGTCAGGTAGTTCATCCCACCTTCCTCGATCATGACGAGGGCGGAGCCGCTCGGTTGGTCGATGCTTCGCATGAGACCTGCTAGGCCGATGCTGTCCTGTAGGAAATTGGCTGCCATTTCCCTACCGAACGCGTCCTCACCGACGCAGGCGATGAAATGGGTGGCCGCGCCAGCGCGGGCGGCGGCGACGGCTTGATTCGCACCCTTGCCACCATAAGTTTGGAGAAAGGTTCCATCGGTGACGGTTTCTCCACGCGCCGGGAGATGCGGAACCTTCATGATGAAGTCCACATTGGCACTGCCGATGATGACGAAGGGTTTTGGCATGGGAAACGGGTTATCTTCCGAAGCGCTGGATGGCCTCCGCGACGATTGCGGCGGTGCTGGTGGTGCCGATGCGGGTGACGCCGAGGTCGAAGGCTTCGAGGACTTTGTCAAGGTCGCGCATGCCGCCCGATGCCTTCACTCCCACGCTGGGGGCGCAGTGCTTGCGCATTAGCGCAAGGTCGTGCGGGGTGGCTCCGGAGTATTCGTAGCCGCCTTGCTGGCCTTTGACATAACCGAAGCCAGTGGAGGTTTTGACGTAGTCCACGCCTTCCTCGCTGCAGATTTCGCACAGGCGGATTTTGTGTTTGTCTTCGGTGACGAAGTCGGTCTCGAAGATTACCTTGATGATGCCCTTGTGTGCGCGGGCCACGGCGGTGACGGCGCGGACATCCTCGCGGACGAATTCCCAATCCTCACTGAGGACCTCGCCGGTATTGATCACCATGTCCACCTCGCGGGCACCATCGCGGAAGGCGCATTCCGCCTCGAAGGCTTTGACTTCCGGGAGCTGGATACCGTGCGGGAAACCAATCACCGTGCAGACATCGACGACGGTACCTGCCATGATTTCTACTGCCATTTTCACGGCGTGAGGCTTGATGCAAACGCTGGCGATGGGGTAGGCGCGGAGTTCTTCGCAGCCTTTGCGAAGCTCCGCATCAGTGAAGGTGGGGGTCAGCAGTGCGTGGTCAAAGGTGCGCGCGATGGCGGTGGAGTTGAGTTCGATGGTGGAAGTCATGGTGGGAAACAGGTGAGGTTATTTGGAAGTGAACGCCCGGTTGGCGTTGATAAGAGCAATGCGTTGTTGGACACTGACCGCGGAACGCAGGCCATCGGCAGGAGTATCTTTCACATAGTCCAGCAGACGTTTGATGGAACTGGTCGCGACGTGCAGGCGGGTGTCCGAAGAGGCGTAATAGATGAGGACGGTGCCGTCCTTTTTCGCAACCCAGCCATTGCTGAAGACGACGTTGGAGACGTCTCCCACCCGCTCGGCTCCGATGGGGGCGATGAAATAGCCCTGCGGCTTTGCGATGATGCGAGTGGGGTCTTTGAGGTTGGTTAGGAACAGATACAAGACATAGCGCAGCCCGGCGGCGGTGTTGCGCACGCCGTGGGCGAGGTGGAGCCAGCCTTCCTTGGTTTTGATCGGCGCGGGACCCTGCCCGTTTTTCAGCTCGGAGATGGTGTGATACACGCGCTTGTCGATGATGGTTTCCGGGCCAGTGCTGGCCTTTTCCATGGTTTTGCAGAGTGCCCAGCCGATGCCTCCGCCCGAGCCGGTGTCGATGAATCCATCTTGGGGGCGGGTATAGAGCGCGTATTTTCCGTCGACGAATTCCGGATGGAGGACGACGTTGCGCTGTTGGGCCGACGGCGTCTTGATGTCGGGCAGGCGTTCCCAATTTTTGAGGTCCTTGGTGCGAACGAGCCCGCATTGGGCCACTGCGCTCGATTGATCGCCGGGCTTGGCTTTCGGGTCGCGGCGCTCGGTGCAGAACAATCCGTAAACCCAGCCGTCTTCATGCTTCACCAGGCGCATGTCATAGACATTGGTATCGGGATTCTTGGTTTCCGGAATGACGCAGGGTTTTTCCCAGAAAGTGAATCCATCAAGCCCGGTTTTCGACTCGGCGATGGCGAAGAAGCTTTTCCGGTCCCAGCCTTCGACACGCACGCAAACGAGGATTTTCCCTTTCCATTCGATGGCTCCGGCGTTGAGCGTGGCATTGATTCCGAGGCGCTCCAACAAGAACGGATTGCTTGCCGGGTTCAGGTCGTAGCGCCACTCCAAGGGCACGTGGTCCGGTGTGATGACAGGGTTTTCGTAACGTTCATAGACGCCGTTGAACCAATCTTTATCGATTTTGTTCTTATGGGTGAGGAGCTCGCCGTGGCGCTTGCGAAGCGATGCGAGGTTTCTGGTGAAGGCGGGGGTGGCTTTAGGCATGGGTGATGTGGGCCGGGATCGGGTATGTTGGAGATGTTCGGAGAGGAGGAACCCGCCAGAGCGGTGCGCGCTGGCGGGTTCGATTTCAGGTTCAAGGAGTCAGCGCCATGAGCGGCGAGTCTCGTCGAACACAGGCTGGATCATGGAGCTTTTGTCGCCACCAGGCGGGTGAAGAGCTTGCCGGAGGGACCTGCGGTGATCGCGGTGGTCACCGTCACATTTCCGGCCACGGGAGCGGAGGGAGTGATGGTGGCGGTGGTGCCGCCAGCATTGGTTTGGCCGGAGGCTCTCCATTCCACGAGGTCGGTGGACCATTGGTAGCTTCGTGTCACGTCGCTGGCGGGTGTGGCGTTGACGCTGTGGATAAAGGTGGCGCTGGTGGGTGTGGCGGATATCTGGGTGAGTCCTTGTGAAAACACGTTAGGGCTGGTTCCAAGAATATTTTCCAAACCGTTGGGAACCCCATCGTTGTCACTGTCGGTATTAAACCCAGTGGCCGGCGGGTTGGCGGCGAGCCAGGCGGCGTAGTCGTTCGCCGGAGGGCCACTGAGGCTGAGGATCGCCTGGGTCGCGGTATAAGTGACGGTGTAGCCGACCGGCACGCTTGCGAATGTGCCGGTCAGGCTGCTGCCTTCTGCGATGACATAGGAGGGCTGGGTGAATCCACCTCCAAGGAGGGAGACCGTGAGAGTGGCTCCGGTGAGGTCGATCGCTCCAGTGGAAACGAGTCTGTCGCCGCTGGCTCCGTTGATTTCCACGGCAAGAGTCCCACCAAGTGTGACATCGCCTGCGGTGACGGTGCCAACGCCATTTCCAGGAGCGATGATTCCGGCAGCGTTGACTGCTGCGGCGAGCGGGCCGGTTCCGCCGAGGGTGGCTCCTGAAGCCACTCTCACCAAGCCCGTGCCGCTGTTGGTTCCGTTGACGAGCAGGGTTCCAGCTCCGACGACGGTCGTGCCAGCGTAGGTGTTGGCTGCTGTGAGTTCGAGTGTGCCCGCGCCAGTTTTGATAAGCGATCCGTTGGAGAGAATGCCGCTGAGTTTCGCGTCAACGGAGGCGGATCCGTTGCGAACTTCCACCGTCTGTGAGTCGTTGTTGAGGTTAATCGGGTTCTGGAAATCCACCGTGCTGTCGGAGGTCGTCGAAGAGAGGAGGAGTTTCGCGTCACGGTTTCCGACGAAATTCGCGGTTCCGAATTGCACGGCGGCACTTGCGCCTCCGAGATTGACGCTGCGGTTGCCTCCATAGGCACTGAAACCAAAGCTTGCGCCCTGCGTCGAGGCAAACGCGTCTTCCCGAGCCCGGATTTGCCCGGCGCTTCCGCCCAGTGCGCGGGTGAAGTCATAACCAAGCTCCAG
>CALMKO010000466.1 GCA_937867415.1 uncultured Verrucomicrobiota bacterium
CCAACCCTCCCGCTACTTTCCCAGCAGTCCTCCAATCAAAAACCAAAAATCAGCATTCATCAATCAGGTGGATCGTGGATCGTGGATCGTAGATCGTAGATCGTGGATCGTGGATCGTGGATCGTGGATTGTGGATTGTGGATTGTGGATTGTGGATTGTGGATCGAAGGTCGAAGGTCGAAGGTCGAAGGTCGAAGGTCGTAGCACCCCAAGGAGCGGCGATACTCCGATTCGCCGCCGCCAATGCCCCGCGCGAAGCCCTCTTCCCATTCAAAATTCCTCCATCCCCCAACATTTCCCTATCCATCCGCCGATGAAATGACATTCTAAGCGCAGCAGGATTCAGAAAAATCTAGCAACTTCCCCGGTTCTAGTATCTCCTCATCTGTCTCCGCTTTCAGCGTTTCAGTTTTTACCTCCCCATGCCCGCCGAACCTCGAAAAGTGCCCAAGCCGACGATCTTTCGCAACTTCTTCGTAGAGCCAAGTGGCCGCCCACGACCATGATCTTCGAACGACTTACTCTTCACAATCCCCAGTGTTAGGGCGGACCGAACTCCATCGAATTTCCCGATCCCAAGGAAACCTCGCTGGTGGTGATTCTGGCTCCTAACAACACGGGCAAGACTACCATCCTCCGCACCATCGGCTTCCCGCTTTACGGCTCGCTTGACCGGGATTGAGTTGCCAGCCAAGCACTAATATCATTCTATCTGTTCATGAATCCATTCGAGTCACCCTTCCTCGCCATGCCGGTGAGCGATTGGCTTTGCTCGAATGATCTGGCCTTTGCGATTTTCGATCAGTTCCCGGTCTCACCCGGCCACGTTCTCGTCACCACCCGCCGCATCGTGGAGACCTGGTTCGATGCCACCGACGACGAACAGGCCGCGCTTATGTCCCTCGTCAAGGAAGCCAAGCGCCTGCTCGACCTCCGCCTCGACCCGAAGCCCGATGGCTACAACGTCGGATTCAATTCCGGGGCCGCCTCAGGCCAGACGGTCCCGCATGTCCACATCCATGTCATCCCGCGCTATCTCGGTGACATGGCCGATCCCCGCGGCGGCGTGCGCCATGTCATCCCGGGGAAGGGGAACTACCTCACCGGAAAGACCCTGCAAACCAACGCGCCGCCCGCGCTCACCCTCGCCACCGGCCACCCCACGGCCCCGCTGTGGAAGAGCATCGGCCAGCGCGTTTCCGCCGCTGCGGAAATCGACCTCCTCGCCTCCTTCATCCAGCCCTCCGGCCTCGATCTCATCCAGCAATCGATCTTCGCCGCCCTCCGCGCCGAGGCTCGCATCCGGATCCTCGTCGGCGATTACCTCTACATCACTTCCGCCGAGGCCCTCCGCCGCTTGATCGCCTGGATGTCGCTGGCCGCCGACATCGGCGAAAATAGCTCGCTCGAAGTCCGACTCGCGGAAATTTCAAAGCTCCCCTCCAAGCCCGACTCCTTCCACCCCAAGGCCTGGCGCATCATCGATTCCTCCGGCGGCCTGCTCGTCGTCGGCAGCAGCAATCTCTCCAAGGCCGCGCTCGAAACCGGCGTCGAGTGGAACCTCATCGGCCAGACCACCGGCACGGAGCCCATCGATCTGGAACTCGCCCGCGCCTTCACCGATCTCTGGCAGCAGGCCACGCCGCTCGATGACGCCCTCGTCGCCCGCTACGCCGAACACGCCAAGGACGCCCACCGGAAATTCATCCCGCCGGAAACGGTCGATCTCCCCGCGACCCTCCACCCGCCTCGCCCGTGGCAGGCCAGCGCGCTGGAATCCCTCGATCAGATCCGCTCGAACCACTACCGCCGCGCCCTCGTCGCCGTCGCCACCGGCCTCGGGAAAACCTGGCTCGCCGCCTTCGATGTCCTCGCCGTCGGTCAAGCCCTCCAGCGCCCGCCCCGCGTCCTGATCATCGCCCACCGCGCCGAGATCCTGATCCAGGCGGAGGCCACCGTCCGCACCGCTATGCGGTCGGAGTGGGAGGAAACCCGCGTCACCTGGTATCTCGGCGCGAATAGCGACATGAGCGGCGACCTCGTCGTCGCGTCCGTCCAGAAACTCACCCGGCCCGAAGGCCTCGCCGAGCTGGATCGCCAGCGCTTCGACTACGTCGTCATCGACGAAGTTCACCACGCCCAGGCCCCCAGCTACCGGCGGGTCATGGCCCGGCTGAATGCCACCTTCACCCTCGGCCTCACCGCCACCCCGGAGCGCACCGATGGCGTGGACGTGGCCTCGCTCTTCGACGACGTGCTGGCGTGGCAGGCCACCGTCGGCGATGGCATCGCCGAAGGCTCGCTGGTTCCCTTCCACTACCTCGGGCTCAAGGACGATGTGGACTTCGAGCAGATCCCGTGGCGCAACGGCCGCTTCGATCCCACCGCGTTGGAGGAGAAACTCGAAAACAGCGAGCGCATGGAACGCCTGTGGACCGCCTGGCAGGCCGATCCCGAGGCCCGCACGCTCGTCTTCTGCTGCTCCCGCCGCCACGCGCTCTACACCCGCGACTGGCTCCGCCGCCGCCATGTCCCCGCCGCTGCCGTGTTCTCCGGTTCCGGCGGCGATCCGCGCAGCGACAGCCTCAACGCCTTCATCGATGGCAAACTCCAGGCCCTCTGCGTGGTCGATCTCTTCAACGAAGGCCTCGACGTCCCGGACGTAGACCGCGTGGTCATGCTGCGCCCCACGACATCCAAAGTCATCTTCCTCCAACAACTCGGCCGCGGCCTCCGCGCCGCCGATCACAAGCTGCGGCTGAAAGTCATCGACTTCGTCGGCAATCACCGCGTCTTCGCCAGCCGCCTCACCCACCTGCTTTCGCTCGGCAACCAATCCGCCACCTGGTCTCACCTGAAAAAGTTCCTCCAAGGCGGCACTCCGGATCTCCCCGAGGGCTGCCTGATCGACCTCGAAGTCGAGGCCAAGGAGCTGATGCTGCGCCTTCTGCCCAACACCGGCTCCGCCGTCGTCGAAGCCTACCGCAGCATGCGCGATGAACTCGGTCGCCGACCCTCGCCCAGCGAGTTGTTCCACCACGGCTACTTGCCCCGCACCCTCGCCGCCCGCTTCGGCTCATGGTTCGGCTTCATCTCCGAGGAAAACGATCTCACCGATGCCGAGCGACAGGTCTTCGCTTCCTTCGAGCCCTGGCTCGCCATGCTGGAGGCCACCAACCTCAACAAGTCCTACAAGATGGTCGTCCTCCGCGTCCTGCTGGATCGCGACGCGCTGTGGGACGGCATGGAAATCGAAACCCTCGCCGCCGCCTGCCGCGAGTTCCTCCTTTCCCACCCGACCCTCCGCGAGGACCTGCC
>CALMKO010000467.1 GCA_937867415.1 uncultured Verrucomicrobiota bacterium
CGCCACGGCCGTCGCCCGTGCGGTAGGTGCCCGCGCTGTGCCATGCCATGCGGATGAAAAGCCCGCCGTAGTGCCCGAAGTCCGCAGGCCACCAAGGTTGGGAATCCGTCATCAGCGCGACCAGGTCCGCCTTGAGAGCTTCCAGGTCCAGGCTCTGGAACTCCTTCGCGTAGTCGAAGTCGCTGCCCATCGGGTCAGAGAGCGAGGAGTGCTGGTGTAAGATCCTCAGGTTCAATTGATTCGGCCACCAATCACGATTGGTGGTGCCGCTGCCGGCGGCGTGCAGGAATGGGCATTTGGATTCAGTATTCATAAAGTCTGTAATGTGATGGGTGAGAAGTTGGACAGGCTAATAAGCGTGCTTGGACAGGCTAATAAGCGTGCTGCGGAGAATAGCCAGCGGATATTCTGCAAGCAAGCCCCGCCCTGAAAAAACCTTTGATTTTCAACCTTTGAACTGGGCCACCAAGCCGACGATCGTCTCCTTGGCATCGCCATAAATCATGCGGCAGTTCTCGCGGAAGAAAAGGGCGTTCTCCAAACCGGAGAATCCCGAGCCCTTGCCACGCTTCAGCGCGAAGACCGTGCGCGCCTCATGCACATTGATGATCGGCATCCCGTAAATCGGGCTTTCCGGGTCATCCACCGCAGCTGGGTTCACCACGTCGTTGGCGCCGATCACGATGACCACGTCCACCTGGCTGATGCTGGCGTTGATCGGTTCCATTTCACAGAGTTGTTCGTAAGGCACATCCGCCTCCGCGAGCAGCACGTTCATGTGGCCGGGCATGCGGCCTGCGACCGGGTGAATCGCGTAGCGCACGTCAGCTCCATTTTTTTCGAGGATGGATCCCAGTTCTTTCACGGCATGCTGCGCCTGGGCGACTGCCATGCCGTAGCCGGGGACGAAGACCACGCTTTGGGCCGCTTCGAGCACGAAGTAGGCATCCTCCACCGAGACGGCTTTCATCTCTCCTTCCACCGCCTTGCCCGCGGGCCCGCCCGCAGCCCCGAAGCCACCGAACAGCACGTTGCCAAAGGTCCGGTTCATGGCCTTGCACATGATGATGGTGAGGATGATCCCGGAGGTGCCCACGAGACAACCGGCAACGATGAGCACTTTGTTTAAAATCACAAATCCGGCAGCCGCGCCCGCAAGCCCCGAAAAGCTGTTCAGGAAGGCGATGATGACCGGCATATCGCCTCCGCCGATGGGCAGCACCCCAAGCACCCCGAGCAGCAGGGAAAGTCCGATGATGCCATACAAGGCCCAACTCGCACCCTGCACCACGTAGATCACCCCGAGCACGATCAGGGCGGTGAAGATCACTGCATTGATCGCCTTCTGGGCAGGAAACAAGGTCGGCCGGCCGCTCATTTTCCCCGCAAGCTTCAGGTAGGCGATCAAGCTGCCGGTGAAAGTCACACCGCCGATGAGAATGGCCGAGTAGATCGCCACCTCGGTGACGACGTCCGTTTGCTTGCCAAACTCAAACTCCGCCCAGCCGACAAAGACCGAGGCAAGCCCTCCGAAGCCATTGAAAAGCGCCACCAGCTCCGGCATCCCGGTCATTTGCACTTTTTGCGCCCACACCCCGCCGATCACCGTGCCGACTACCAGCCCGATGCCGATCAACTTGAGATCCACCACCTCCTTGTAGAGCAGGGTGGCGACCATGGCGATGAGCATGCCCACCGCTGAAAGTAGATTTCCCCGCCGCGCCGATTCCGCCTTACCAAGCATCTTGATGCCGAAGATGAATAAAATCGACGACAGGATGTAGGCGAGATCGATGAGCTTTTCCATGGCAAGGAATCCGGTTAGGTCATTTGTTTTTCTTTTTAAACATCCCGAGCATCCGGTCCGTGACCACATAGCCGCCGACCACGTTGATCATCGCCAGGACCACCGCGCCGAATCCAAGCCACTTGCCGATGCCGTGGGCATCCACCCCGCAGGCGATGATGGCTCCGACGATGGTGATGCCCGAGATCGCGTTGGACCCCGACATCAGCGGAGTGTGCAGCTGGCTCGGGATTTTCTGAATCAGCTCGAATCCGAGGAATGCAGCGAGCACGAAGACGAAGAGAAGAAGGATGAGTGTTTCCATGATGGGAGTTTGTTAGATCTTGAATCGTTCGTGCACGATGGACCCGCCGTGGGTGATGAGGCAGCCTTGTTGGATTTCATCCGCCGGCTTGATCATGAAGGTCCGCGCCTCCTTGTCCCAGAAGTGCTCGATCATGTTTGCGAAGTTCGCGGCGAGGACTTGTGATGCGTGTTTGGCGACGGTGCCTTCGATATTGGCGAGACCGATCAGCTTGACCCCGTTGGCCGTGACGGTCACTTCCCCGGGGGTGATGCCCTCCACGTTGCCACCCGATTCAGCGGCAAGATCGACGATGACACTGCCGCTCTGCATGCTCGCCACGACGTCTTTTTTGATAAGGATCGGTGGCTTCCGGCCGAAGACCTTGGCCGTGGTGATGACGACATCACTCTGGGCGCAGACCTTGGCCTGTGCGTCGATTTGTTTGGCAAGTTGGTCGGGGCTCAGCTCCTTGGCATACCCTTGATCCGTCCCGGCGGTGGTGCCGAGGTCGATGCGGAGCGCCTTCGCGCCGAGGGATTCTGCTTGTTCCAGCGCTTCAGGCCTCACGTCGAACGCAGTGACACGGGCGCCGAGCCGCTTGGCCGTCGCGATCGCCTGAAGCCCCGCGACTCCGATCCCCAGCACGAACACCTTGGCCGGTGAAATCGTGCCAGCCGGGGTCATCATCATCGGGAAAATGGTATTCATGCGGCTCGCCGCGATCACCACCGCGGCGTATCCCGCAAGGTTGGCCTGGGAGCTGATCGCATCCATCTTCTGTGCCAGCGTCGTCCGCGGGATCATTTCAAGGCTGATCGCGCTGACCTGCTGCGCGGCGAAGCGGGAAATGAGCTCCGTCTCGTGGAAAGGGTCCAGAAAGCTGATATGGATGGCCCCGGCCTTGAGTAAGCCGACCTCATCGAGGGCTGGCTGGCGCACCCGGGTGACGAGATCCGCCGCGGCCAATCCGGCCGCGCGGTCCGCGGTGACGGTGGCACCGGCATCGATGTAAGCGGCATCCCCGTGGCCACAACGGGCACCGAGACCGCTCTCGACGCTGACCTCCGCCCCGAGGCCTACCAGCTTTTTCACGGCCGCAGGATCGAGCGAAGCGCGTGTTTCGATCGGGTTGATTTCTTTGGGCGCAAAAATCTTCATGGCCGAGAAGCGATTGCCACAAGGGTGGCAGGCAGGGTGGCATTGTCCATCTCATTTCTTTGGATTGATTCTGCCGGTGGGATTTGCTATCACCCGCATGCTCAGTGATGGCAGCGCTGCTCGCATGTGCCCCTAATCATCATGGATACCTATAGCTTGTTGCAGTTGTCATTGGATCAAAGCATCGACCGGCACGCCTTTGAAGATGCATCCGCCGTGGTTCCCTCGCTGGCCCGGGTGGACTGCGCGATGCTTCACCGGCAACTTTATGGAATCGTGGTATCCAATCTTTCCGAAGCAGAAGCCTTGGCATTCCAAGCCGAGCTTGAGCGGCATTCCTTTCCCACCACGGTCGTGTGTGATGAGGAAGTGCCACTCTTGCCCGAGAGTTTCCGCGTCCAATCGCTGGAGCTTCGCGAGGGCGATCTCGTCCTAACAGACTCGATGGGACACGAGCGGATCCGGCCGTTGAGCGACCTGGTATTTCTAGCAGCCGGGTATGTCAGCCGGCTTCATTTCCACGCCGAGTGGGACCAGTATGTGGACTCGGGGATTGATCCCCACGGCTCGGCAAGGCTCGTGATCGAGCGTGAACACCATGAACAACGGGAAGTGGAATTCCGCGTGGACTTCTTTTTCAAGAGTCAACCGGAGCGGCAACATGCCGCCCTCGGGCCCGAGACCCTGATCCTCCATCAGGGGAAACCGCTGCGACTGCGCGACGAGGCCGGCCTTGCGGAATTGATTTCATGGGTCGCAGATTTGCAGCCGCCCGAGCGGTTGAATTCCTTCCTGCGCCAGCCGGACGCCCATCTGGCTTATCCCACTTTCCATTGCTATCAGGAGGAAATCCGTTGGTATTTTCACGGCCTCAAACCGGAGGAACCGGCGGCCACCGCTTGAGGGCAAGCGGTGGCACGCCGGAGACCTAACGGAATTGGCGCTTACTTTTGCATGTGCCTCAGGCCGTAGGGCGCGCGTTCGGCACGGCTGAGAAGGTCGTTGGCCGCATCATCCCCATCAAACCGTTCTTTGACAGGATCCCACTTGAGTTTGCGGCCGAGCTTCATGCCGATCCAACCGGTGATGCAGGCGCTGGTCGAGCGGTGCGCCTGCTCCGCGGAAGTCACGGCCGGCTTGCGGGTCTGCATGCTGGTGATCCAGTCGAGATGGTGGTCGCCGTTCGGGCTCTCGTGCAGCTTCACATCATCCTTGCCGAGCGGGGTTTTGAAAATGTCCGGATTGCTCGCTTGGAGGGCTTTGGCGGCGGCGCCTTTGGGGATTGGGTCCGACGCTGTCACCCGCTCCGCTCCGCGGGTGACGAAGATCCAGCCGTCCGTGCCTTCGAAACGCACGCCGTTAGGTAGCTTGTGGTCGATGATGACGGTGACCCCGTTGGCGTAACCCATTTCGATGTGATAGGGGCCGTGCACATTCCAGAGGCCGGATGTCGGAAACTCGGCCTTGCCCTCGATGGAGATCGGTCCGGTGAGTTCGGTATCCATGCCCCAGTGGGCGATGTCCACATGATGGGAACCCCAGCCGGTGATCATGCCGAGGCAGTATTCCTCCATGCGCAGCCAGCCCGGGCGCTGGGCGTAGCGCTCCTTGATCGTGGCTCCCTGCGAGTGCACGCGGTCCACCGTGTAGGGTGCCAGCGGGGTGCAGCCGAGCCACATGTCATAGTCCAAGTTGGCGGGAATCGGGATCTCCTGGGTGCTGCCGCCCGAAGGATCGCTGGGGAGGCCGATCTTGACGGTCTGGAGCTTGCCGATGCGCCCGCTGCGCACCATTTCACAGGCCATGCGGAACTGCCCGCCCGACCGCTGTTGGCTGCCGATCTGGAACATGCGGTTCTTTTCCCGCACGATGTCGCTCACTGCCCGGCCCTCGCGCAGGGTCATGGTCAGCGGTTTTTGAACGTAGATATCTTTGTCTAACAGAGCGGCGGCGATGACCGGCTCGGCGTGCCAGTGATCCGGGGTGCTGATGGATACGGCGTCGATGTCCGGGTGCTGGAGCGCCTTGCGATAGTCCGCATAGGTGCCGACCTTGAGCGGGGTGTTCTTTTTTTGGTAATGTCCTTCGACCATTTCCACGCCATCGGCGAGGCGCAGGGAATCGAGGTCGCACAAGGCCACCAGGCGCACCGAGTCATGGCGGAGCAGGCCGGGCATGTCCATGTCACGGCCGATGCGGCCGCAGCCGATCTGGAGGATGTTGATCTTGTTGCTCGGCGCATCCGCACCGAGCACGCGGGAGGGGATGATGGTGGGGAAGCCGATGGCCGCTCCTGCGAGTCCGGCTTTGCTGAGAAATGAGCGGCGGGTGTGTGATGTAGGGTTCATGATGAAGGATCAGTTCGATGCGCGGCTCATTTGATAGGCCTGCATGATGGTGCGGTATTTGGCGAGGGTGTTAGGGACTTCCCATGCGGGCGAGTCGCCGGTTTTGAGGAAATTCAGGAACCGCTCCGCCACCTGGGCGAAGTGTGCCTCGTGCCCGGCCTTGTAGGAGTCCGGAATGCTGACTTCATAGCGTCCGCCGGCGTCCTTGAGAACCACGCCGGGATACTTCGCGGCGATGGCTGCGGCAGCCTGATCGAGCGCGGGTTTCCATTTGGCGAGATCCACGCCTTGATGGGGTTCGATCGACAATACCGGCTTGTATCCCTGGTCCTTGCCTTGGCGGATGTGGAGCGAACACTTGGTCCCGCGCATCAGCGAATCATGCGTATCGGCGGTGCCCGGAGGGGCTTCGAAGTTCCATAACACCGAGACCTTGGCATGGATGCCGCGCAGGGTGTAGGTGAAGGCCCCGTTGGCAGGGGTGCGGAGGATGTCATCCGCGCCGACCATCGGCTTCAGGTATTCCGGCCAGGCATCGAGTTTGGTGACTTTTTGAAATTGCTCCTTGGTGATCGCCGTGTCCCAGCTTTTGGCGGAAAGCATCTTCACCTCGGAGTCGGCGATGACTTGATCCGGGAAACATTCCCACTGGATGAGATCGACCAGGTGCGTGGTGACATCCACAATCGCCTCGCCTTGCTGCGCGGGGTCAAAAAACCATGGCGGGCGTTGCAAGGGCAGGTTGTTCACCAGCTTGGAAAAATGGTGGACGCTTTCCTTGGTGACTGCGGGATTGTCCGGCGTGCCCTTGTCGAGTTCGCCAAACACCTCGGGATCGCGCGAAAATTCCTTTTGTAGCGTCGTCGTGATTTCGAAGCGCTCCGTCATGATGTCCAGCAGAAGCAGATTTTTTTCTTCCGCGATTCGGTATGCCTCCTCAAGCATCTTGAGGCCTTCCGGATGGATCGCCATCGGTTTGTCGGCCAGCACGTTGAGCCCGGCCTTGACGGATTCAAGGATGTAGCGGGTCTTGTCGCGGTTGTTGCCGGCGAGCACGACGACGTTGCCGGGTTTTTCGGCGATCATCCGCTCGAGGAAGTCCGGACCGGTATGGATCTTCAGGTCCCAGTGGGTGGGGGATTCCGGTCGGGAGTTGAAGCTGCGGACCCGCTCCAGATGCAGATCGAGATCCGGTCCCTGCGGGGCGAAGATGTGCACCTCGGGTGCCAGACTGGGGACCATTTTTTTCTGAACCAGGGCCGCATGGAAATGGCCGGGATCCAGTGTGATGAGGCGGAAGGGGACCTGGGACTCCCCGTGCGAGGAGCCAAGGGAACATGCCCAAATGAGCAAGGGAGCAAACGTCGCTTTGGTGAACATCATTGAATAAAAGGATCAAGGGTTGAGTTTGACGCTCGAGTATTGGGTGAAAGTGTTAGAAATTCCAACACTTTCAGCGGTGCCCGAGAAAACCAATACGCGATACCCAAGCAGGAGCTTTCCACCTTTTTCAATCAAGGTCTCCTTGCCGTCGGCGGGCCAAAACATCGGCGTGGGTGAGAAAAATCCGTAGTCACGGGTAAACCAGGGCGAGGGGAAACCCGGGTTTTGCGGGTGTTGTAGAATGGCGAGGCCCTCGGTGGTCTTGCCATCCCGGATTCCGAGACAAACGAGCCACGGCGAAGGCTTGCCAAAGGTCTCCTTCTCTCCCTTCGCTCCTTCGGCATTGACCATCAATCCACCGAAGGCGGGCGTCAGATCCGGGTCCATCCGGGCGCTGAAAAGCGAGTGGTTGGTCTTGCTGATGACCACCTTCTCGATGGCCTCCAGGGTGATGGTGAAATCGATTTGCCGGACTTGTGGCGACGGCGCGCTGATGACGATGCGGCGGGTGTCGCGCAAGGGTTGGGGCGCGTCCGGGCGGGTCCAGTCGCAAGCGTCGCGGATGATGATTTCCTTTCCGGACGCGGATTCGATGACCGGTCCCCTGGAGGCGATCCGCCCGCGCTCCAAGCCTTCCTGCCAGTAATTTCCGCCGTTGACCTTGTCGCAGCCGAAAAACAGCGAACTGTGGTGGGGATATTCGCCATTCCGTATCGAGGTGACTCCGGCACCCGAGGGGCCATTGACCGGAAACAGAAATGGATATTTCTCATCGGCCGCGAAGCGATAACTGGTGAAAAACTTGCCATCGATGGTCACATCGATCCTCGAGCCGACCTGGATGGCGTTGAGCTTCATTTCGCCCCGGGCGGGAGTTGCGGCTGAAAATAGGCACGATGCGGCGAGGATGGATTTGAAGAAGTTCATGGGTGTTTTCCTGAAAATGGACGCTACGGTCTTAGGGTGGACGTGAGATTCTACAAAGAGTTCCGGCGAGTCAAACCCTTCCTTGGCGTGAATCCCGGGCTGGATACCCACGCCCGGTGATGAAGCTGCGGAAAGCCAGTTCAGCGTTTTTTACCGGTTTTTGGGTTGGTATGTGTAGGTATGGCGCGGTCCGGCTCGCCAACGGACCTCGGGAAATCCTAAACTTCTCGATCTTCTCCAGCATCCCTGCCCCATACACCAAGTGCAGACCTTGAATGACGTGGACAGGCGTGGCCACCGCAGTGGTGGCGCGTATGGATTCGGGAGCGCCTTTGCCGGAGCGGTCCCAGCGGGTGACTGCTGCCCGGTTGGTTGGGGGGGCGTGGTTCCACTTGGGTGGTTAGGATGCGCGCAAGCGCTGGGCGGAATAGATGCCTGCGGAACCGCTGCAGCGGAAGGCGATGATGCAGGCGGCGGCAATGTAAAGGCCATGTCCCGCGCCGAAGAGCTCCATGCCAAGCAGGGTCGAGGCGACCGGGGTCTTGGTGGCCCCGGCGAACATGGCGACGAAGCCGAGGGCGGCGAACAAATCGATAGGGGCGTTAAGGCCAAATGCCAGGGCATTCCCGAGCGCCGCGCCGATGAAAAACAGCGGCGTCACCTCGCCACCTTTGAAGCCTGCGCTCAGGGTGACCACGGTGAAAATCAGTTTCCAGGCCCAAGCCAGCGCGGGAATCTCCGTGGAGGTGAACATGGCTGGCAAGGTAATGGCGTCCGGCCGGTTTCCCAAGACCCCGAGGCCGAGATAGTCGCCGGTGCCTGCGATGAAAAACAGGCCGATCACCAAAAAACCACCCATCACCGGCCGCAACTCCGGGCGGGGGATCAGCGCTTGGAAGGCGGCGGTGAATCGATGTGTTAGATTTGAAAACAACGCGCTTGCCAGACCAAAGGCGGTGGCTGCGAGAACGACCTTCCCCATCAACCATGGATCTAACATCCCGTGAGCGGCCCCGACGGCCACATGATAGTGAACATGTCCTACGCCCCACGCGCCGCAGGTCCAGTCCGCCAGGACCGCGGCGAAAAAGCACGGGATGAGCGCGTCATACTGGATCCGACCGACAATGAGCACTTCGAGCGCGAACACCGCGCCGGCGACGGGTGTGCCGAAAATGGAGCCGAATCCCGCAGCGACACCCGCCATCAGCAAGGTGCGCAGGTGCTCGGCATCCAGCTTGAAGAAGCGGCCGAAGGTCGCGGCGATGCCGCCGCCCATTTGCAAGGCGGTCCCCTCGCGCCCCGCCGAGCCGCCGCAGAGGTGGGTGAGGAGGGTTCCTAACAAAATGAGCGGGGCCATCCGGCGCGGCACACCCGCACCCGGTTGGTGGATTTCATCGATGAGCAGGTTGTTCCCGGCGCTGGCGGACCTGCCGTAGAGTTGATAGATCGCCCCGACCAGCAGGCCGGCCACGGGGAGCAGGAAAAGCAGGCCGGGATTGGCGAAGCGGAGCCGAGTCACCGCATCGAGCGCCCATAGGAAAAACGCCGAGGCCGAGCCGATGGTCACGGCGACGGGGGCCAGGACGGCCAGCCATTTTAGGGAGACGAGCAGTTGCGAGGAGAGCGCCCTCATGGTTCCGCGTTTGACCAGCGCTCGATGGCCAGGCGGATGCCCGCCGCTTTGTGGAGGGTTTCTTCGTATTCCTTTGCCGGGTCCGAGTCCGCGACGATGCCGGCACCAACCTGATAGGTGAGTCGTTCGCCCTCGCGGACGAGGGTGCGGATGGCGATGTTCAAGGAGCTTTCTCCATTGTATCCCAACCAGCCGATGGCCCCGCAGTAAACGCCGCGGGGTGCTTGTTCGAGCTCGTGGATGATTTCCATGGCGCGTTTTTTAGGAGCCCCGGTGATGCTGCCGCCGGGGAAACATGCGGCGACCGCCTCGATGGCATCGACCTCCGGGCGGAGGGTTCCGGTGACCGTGGAGACGAGGTGGTGGACCTGTGCCAGGGACTCGAGCTGAAGCATTTCCGCCACTTCCACGCTGCCGAACTCGCAGACTTGGCCGAGGTCGTTCCGGAGCAGGTCCGTGATCATGATGAGCTCGGAAATCTCCTTGGCGGAGGTTTGAAGTTCGTAGGCGGAGCGGCGGTCCTCATCGGGATCCAGGAAACGCGGGCGGGTCCCCTTGATCGGGCGGGTCTCGATGCCGCGGCCGGAGATTCTCAAAAACGTCTCGGGTGAGGAGCTGAGGATTTCCCGCCCATCGAGCGCCAGATAGGCCGCCATGGGAGCCGGGGAGGCATCGCGGAGGTGCTCGTAGAGCGTGAATAAATCGCCATGGACGGTGGCAGTGAAGGCTTGTGACAGATTGGCCTGATAGATGTGACCTGCTGCGATCCACTCCTTGATGCGCCGCACGCCATTGATGAAATGATCACGCGGGGTGACCGGCGAAAATGCGGATATGCCCGCTGCGCCGCGGGTGTTCTGAAGCGCCTGGGAAAGCGTGCCCGTCTCCCACCAGGTGCGGTCGCTGTGAGAGTAAACCAGCATTTCAGGATACTCGCCGAAGATGAAGTCCCCCTCGTAGTCGATCCAGCCGCAGAGGCCGCCGGCCGGGAATCCTTGATCGCCAGTAAGCATGGGGCCGGCGGTGGTGACCCGGCGCAGGATTTCCCGATCCGCCGCATGGTGAATGCTTCCGCGCAAGACGTGCAGCGGCCTGGCGGCGATCACGGAAACCGGCCGCGCGGCTCCTGATGGAAAGTTTCCGGCGGTATCAAAAAAAACCAAGCCCTCCAAATGCCGCAGCCGCCCGGCCACCTCCACGGGCGCAAGACCGTCGAGCCGGATCGGACTCGTCACAGGACGCAGCAGGGAATCAGCCATCGCGGGAAGAACCAACGCCCACCAGCGGCGCGAAGCAAGCCGGAACGCGAAAAAGTCCGCTTACTTGATGTTGGAGATGGTCTGGAAGATCGCGGTGATCATCAGGTAGGCCATGGTGCCGATGAGGCCTGCCATGATGATGAGCACCACCGGCATGACCAGGGCCATGATGCGTTGGAGGCTCTTGTCGAGCTCCTTGTCGTAGCGCTCGGCGGCGCGGCGCAGCGAGTGGTCGATCCGACCGGTCTGCTCGCCAACGGAGATCATATCGATCAGCAAGGGCGGGAAAGCGCCGTTGCGGACGAGCGCCTTTGAAAACGAGCGGCCATCCCCGACCTGGGCGATGATTTTATCCAGCTCGCTGCGGAGGCCACGGTTCTGGGTGGCATCGCGGGAAAGTTCGAGTGCGCGGAGCAGCGGCAGGCCATTGCCCACGAGGTTGGCCATGGTTTCGAGAAACTGGACGTAGAAGCGGCTGGTGATGACCGGGCCGATGAGCGGGATCCTGAGCTTGATGCGGTCCCAGGCGGGTTTGTTCGCCTCGTTGTCAACCCAGGCTTTGAAGAAAATCCCGGTGGCAAGAAGGGTGAGAAGGATGACGATCCACCATTTTTTAATCAAGGCCGAGGCGCCGATGAGGATGGCCGCGCCGAGTGGCATTTTCCCGCCACTGGTCTCGATGAGTGCGGTGAGCTGGGGGATGAGGACGGTGATGAAGACGATGGATACGGCGATGCCCGCGAGAACGAGGAAGGCCGGATAGATCATCGCGAGGATGAGGCGGGCCTGCAACTCTGCGAGCGTCTTGAGGTAGTGGGCTTGGCGCTTGAGGATGTCGTCCAAAGCGCCCGAAGCCTCGCCAGCGGCGGCAAGCGAGCAGTAAAGCGGGCCGAAGCTGGGGCTGACTTTTTTCAAGGCGACCGAGAAGTTCACCCCATCCCGGACGATCTGGCGGATTTTAAAGGAGACCGCCTTGAGATTGCCGAGTTCCTGGCGGTTTTCCATGGACTTGAGCGCGGGCTCTAACTGAAGTCCCGCGCTGAGCATGTCGGAGAGCTCTTCCGTGAAGAGCACCACCTCTTGGCGCTTGAGCTTGATCGGCCCGTCCGGGATCGGCGCGTCCTTGGCCTCGGCCTTGGGCTTCGAAGAGTCGGCGGCCTCGGGCTTGGATTTGGCGTTTCCGGTGGTTTTTTTCGCAGAAACGGCAGCGGCGATTTCCTTGAGATTGACCGGTT
>CALMKO010000468.1 GCA_937867415.1 uncultured Verrucomicrobiota bacterium
GGAGCGGGAGCCGCGGCGGCGGGGATGATCTGGAGTGTGAGGGATCTGCGCAAGGCGCTGAGGTGATCAAGCATGGGTTAGTGGCCTGGTAGGCAGGCTTTCGGGGTTGGTTGTATCGACCCATACGCTGCGTTGATTTCACTTGGCTCTTCCGCTGTCGCCTCATAAACCCCGCCATGCGGCTTTTCGACACGCTTACCCGAACCGAGCAGGAATTGCATCCCAGCGATGGTACCACCTATCGATTCTACTGCTGTGGTCCGACCGTTTATGGGCCTGCGCATATTGGAAATTTTAGGACATTCGTGCTTCAAGACGTGCTTCGGCGCACCCTTGAAACCGGCGGAACCCGCACGCTGCATGTCCGCAATATCACCGATGTGGATGACAAGACGATCCGGGACTCGCAAAAAGCAGGACTCACGTTACAGGCATTCACCGCGGGCTGGACGGAGAAGTTTCATGCCGACTGCGAGAAACTCGGTCTCTGTCCGCCACACATCGAGCCGAGTGCCGTCGAGCATATTCCGCAGCAGATTGCGATGATCGAGCGCTTGGTGGAGAAGGGCCATGCCTACGCGTCTGACGATGGCTCGGTGTATTTTAAAATCGCCTCATTCCCGGGCTATGGTCGGCTTTCACGCTTGGATCAGCGGGACTTGGAGATTGGAAGGACGCAGAACGCGCGCTCGAGCTCGGATGAGTATGAAAAGGACAGTCTGTCGGATTTCGTGCTTTGGAAAGGCCGTAAGCCCGAGGACGGGGCTAATTATTGGTCATCGCCCTGGGGCGAGGGGCGTCCGGGTTGGCATTTGGAGTGTTCCGCCATGATTCAGGAATACCTGGGAGACAGCTTTGACCTCCATTCCGGTGGGGTTGATTTGGTTTTCCCCCATCACGAGAACGAGATTGCCCAGAGCGAGTGTGCTTGTGGTGGACATTTCGCGGCGACGTGGTTTCACATCACCCACTTGCTGGTGGATGGTGGAAAAATGTCGAAGTCGCTTGGAAATCTTTACACCCTTGAGGATCTCGCCGCGCGTGGTTTCACCGCGATGGAGGTTCGTTATGTGTTGATTGGCGCGCACTACCGCAAGCCTTTGAACTTCACCTTGGATTCCCTAACAGCTGCGCGCGAGGCTCTTGCCAAATTGGCGAAAGGTGCCCGGCAGCTCGCCGCGCAGGCAGGCGGAGAGACCCGCTTGAATCAGGTGGAATTTGGTCCCTTTCAAGGTGCCTGGGACAGCTTGAACCAGGATTTGAATACCCCGGGGGCCTTGGGTGGCTTGTTTACCGGACTTCGTGAGGCTGCGGCGCTGACGGGGGCGGAGGCCGCCGCGGCGCTTGCCGGATTCAATCGTCTCTTGCGCGCCCTCGGGCTGACTTTGCCGGTTGAGGTGGTCCAAGATGCCAGCAGCATCCCGGAATCCATCAAAGCTCTGGCTGAAACCCGCTGGCAGGCGCGGCTTGATAAAAACTGGGCGGAGTCCGACCGCCTGCGGGCCCAGCTGGCCGGGCTGGGTTGGGCGGTCAAAGATGGCAAAGACGGTTACGTGCTGGTGGCGATTTCGGAGTGAGCGATGTAGGCCTTGCAGCGGTTTGAAATCTTTTTTCCAAACCGCTCTTGTCCGCCGCCGTATCCCTGTCCTACGCTTGCCCAACTTTTGGCAATCGTGTCTCATTCAACTACTTCCACCTACATTCTCGGCGTTTTACCAGCGCGGTGGGGGTCCACGCGTTTTCCGGGGAAGCCGCTGCATTTGATCGCTGGAAAACCGCTGATCCAGCATGTCTGGGAGCGTGCTCGGGCTTGCAAGCGCCTGGATGAAGTGATTGTTGCCACGGATGATGAGCGGATTCGCGAAGCTGTGGTGGGTTTTGGAGGGATGGCAGTGATGACCTCTCCGGACCACCCGACCGGCACGGACCGGATCGCCGAGGCGGCGCGGGCGGTGCCTCAGGCAACCCATATCGTGAATATCCAAGGGGATGAACCCTTGATTGATCCCGGCTTGATCGATGAGCTGGCCGCGGTCATGGCCGCGGATGCCTCGCTTGACATGGCCACTGCCGCCAATCCCCTGGACCCGCAAGACCCGGCCGTCATGGATCCGAATGTGGTGAAAGTGGTGGTCACGCAGGCGGGGCGCGCCTTGTATTTCTCCCGGTCGCCACTGCCATTTTTCAGAAATGCAGTCGATGGGCTGCCGGTTCTCCGCCACAAGGGTATCTATGCCTACACGCGGGGATTTCTGGAGCGATTTGTAACATGGCCTCCGTCGCCCTTGGAAATGGCCGAGTCCCTTGAGCAGCTTCGCGCCCTGGAAAATGGGGCGAGCATTCACGTTTTACGAACTGCCGACACCTCGCCAGGGGTGGACACCATCGAACAAGCCCGCCACGTCGAACTGCTGCTTAGCACCAAACACGCCACACTTTTATGAAATACATCTTTGTCACCGGAGGCGTCGTCT
Organism: uncultured Verrucomicrobiota bacterium; assembly: GCA_937867415.1. Classification (GTDB taxonomy): domain Bacteria; phylum Verrucomicrobiota; class Verrucomicrobiia; order Verrucomicrobiales; family Akkermansiaceae; genus Luteolibacter. The sequence goes on from CALMKO010000468.1 coordinate 2,475, forward strand.
CCTCACTCGGTAAAGGACTCGCCGCAGCCTCGATCGGAACCCTGCTGGAACATCGTGGCCTGTCCACGCTGATGCAGAAATTCGACCCCTACCTCAATGTCGATCCGGGCACCATGTCACCCTATCAGCACGGTGAGGTGTATGTGCTTGATGACGGCGCGGAGACGGACTTGGACCTCGGGCATTACGAGCGTTTCACCTCCGGAGTGCTTTCACGGATGAACAATCTGACGTCCGGGCAGGTCTTTGACTCGGTCATCAAAAAGGAACGGCGCGGCGAGTATCTGGGGAAAACCGTGCAGTTCATTCCCCACGTCACCGATGAGATCAAATCCCGGATGCATCAAGTCACCTTGGACAATCCGAAAACCGACGTCCTGATCACGGAAATCGGTGGGACAGTCGGGGACATGGAAGGGCTTCTTTTCATCGAGGCTCTGAGGCAGTTCGCCCTCGAGGTGGGGAAGGAGAACGTTTGTTTCATCCATGTCACGCTGCTGCCTTACATCCGCGCCGCTGGCGAGGTGAAGACCAAGCCGACCCAGCAATCCGTGGCAAAGCTGCGTGAGCTCGGGATCCAGCCGGATATCATCATTTGCCGCACTGAGGCGGATCTGGACGAGGACAACCGGAAGAAAATCGCCATGTTCTGCAATGTGGAGCGCAAGAATGTGGTGGCCTTCCGCGACGTCGCCCACACCATTTACGAATGTCCGTTAGATCTTCGCCGGGATAAGATCGACCGCCTCGTGGTGGACCGCCTGGGGCTTGGCCACACGCCATCTCCCGCGCTCGAGGATTGGGAGCGTTTCGTGCAGCGGGTGATCCATCCGAAAAACAAAGTCACCATCGCCGTCGCGGGAAAATACATCGAACTCCAGGACGCCTATAAATCCATTTATGAGTCCTTGATTCACGCCGGTGCCCATCACGACACCAAGGTGCACATTGTCCGCGTCGAGGCCGAGGCCATCGAGGATCACGGCGCCAAGGCGGTCATCGGAGACGTGGACGGGATTCTGGTTCCCGGTGGATTTGGTGACCGTGGCACGGAGGGGAAGATTCTTGCGGCCAAATACGCACGCGAGCAGAAGATTCCTTATTTCGGGATTTGTCTGGGGATGCAGATTGCGACCATCGAGTTTGCCCGCAATGTGTGCGGCTTGAAGGGGGCGAATTCCACGGAGTTCGATAAGTTGACCAAAAACCCGGTGATCTGCCTCCAAGAAGAGCAGAAGGGGATCGAAGACATGGGGGCCACCATGCGTCTCGGATCCTGTGAATCGATTCTCTTCACCGGAACCAAGGCTGCCGATCTCTACGACAATGTGGACCGCATCCACGAGCGCCACCGCCACCGCTACGAGTTCAACTCGGACTATCAAGAGCGCTTGCAGGAAGCGGGCTTGGTCATTTCCTCGGTCTCGGCGGAAGATGGCTTGGTGGAAATCATCGAGCTGCCAGAGCATCCATTCTACATTGGAGCGCAGTTTCACCCGGAGTTCCAATCCAAGCCAAACCACCCGCACCCGCTCTTCTCGGGATTTGTGGCAGCTGCGTTGGAAAGATCGCACCAGAAGTAATCGTGCCTGGGTGAGGTCCAGGGGAAGGCCTGCCTACCCCGAGTTGATGCTTGACGTGAGGCCTTTTATTTCACAAGCCTCCGGCCTCCGGCGGTTGATCATTAAGGATTTGTCGATAGACGGGGGGCTTGCCCTGCGTAACCGGCTAAGATCTCTCCATTTTTTCGGAACTTTTAATTTACTCTCATGGACTGGACTTCTCCTCTTTGGTATGCCTCATACATCATTGTCCTCATCGGCCTTGCGGGTTATGGATCGCACCGGTTGACGATCGTGTTTTTGTATTTGAAGCATGCTCGTAAGCACCCGCAGCCCAAGGAGTTGTTTCAGGAATTGCCCCTGGTGACGATCCAGCTTCCGGTGTTCAACGAGATGCACGTGGTGGATCGACTGCTGGCAGCGGTCTCTGCGATGGACTATCCGCAGGACAAGATGCAGATCCAGTTGCTGGACGACTCGACCGACGAGACGGTGGAGATTTGCCGGGCGGGAATCGAGGGTTTGAAGGCCCGCGGCTTCGATGCTGAGCACATCCACCGCACCGACCGGACGGGATACAAGGCGGGGGCGCTTGAAAATGGCACCCGCTTCGCCAAGGGTGAGTATTTGCTGATCCTGGATGCCGATTTCGTGCCCAATCCTGACTTGCTTCAGAAAACGATCCACTATTTTTCGGATAGCAAGATCGGCATGATCCAGACCCGCTGGGGCCATTTGAACCGCTCGTTCAACGTGCTGACGCGGATTCAAGCGATGTTCCTGGATGGTCACCTGGAACTGGAGCAGACCGCCCGTAATCGCTCGGGACGCTTCTTCACTTTCAATGGCACCGGCGGAATCTGGCGGAAATCCTGCATCACCGATGCTGGCGGCTGGGAGCATGACACCCTCACCGAGGATATGGACCTCAGCTATCGCGCCCAGCTCAAGGGCTGGCGCTTCATTTTCCTCAATGAAGTCGAGACTCCAGCCGAGCTTCCGGTGGATATGGACGGCTTCAAAAGCCAGCAACACCGCTGGACCAAGGGCTCGATCCAGGTTTGTAAAAAAGTGCTGCCAGCCATTTGGAGAAGTGATGTTCCGCTATTCATCAAAATGGAGGCAACGGCCCACCTCACATCGAATTTCGCCTACTTGCTGCTCATTTGCCTCTGTTTCTTGATTTACCCCAATCAACAATGGCAGCCGCATTTCGGGAAATTCACTTATTATATCATCAACGTCCCGATCTTCTTTTTCTCCTCGGTGTCGGTGATCGTCTTTTACCTCGTCGCCCAAAAGGCGCTGCGTCCGGGCTCTTGGTGGAAGGAAATTCCCTACCTGCCGCTTCTCCTCGCACTCGGAATCGGGATGTCCATCAGCAATACCAAGGCGGTGCTTGAAGCGCTTTTCAACCATCAATCCGCCTTCGTCCGCACTCCGAAATACGGGATTGGCCTGGTGAAGCGCCAGGATTGGAAAAACAGCAGCTACAAGGCCATGAAGACGCTCACGCCGTTTGTGGAATTATTGTTCGGGTTCTTCTTCCTCTTTGTCGTCGTAGACGCCGCGATGAACCACCGCTGGTCATCAGCGATTCTTTTGCTTCCCTTTCCTGTCGGTTTCTTCTACACTTCGTTGTCGTCGTTGGCACGGATGCTTCCCTCCGGTTCAACTGCGGCCTCATCACCCGTTGTGAATCGCAAAGCACCCTGACACATCCCTATGAAGTCTCATCCCTTGCTGAAATTCATCGCCCTATTCACCACCGGCCTGATCGCCGTCATCGGCCTCACCAGCTGCGGGACGCCAACTTTTTCGATGGGTGGGGATACCCGCAATAAAATGATCGTCAGCGTTAGCGATCAAAAAATGCTGCTCGTACGGGACGGAAATCCAGTGAAATCCTACAAAATCTCGACTTCAAAATTCGGGGTGGGGGATCGCCCCGGCAGCAACTGCACTCCGCTCGGGCGTTTGCAAGTGGCCAAAAAAATCGGCGACAAGGCCGCGCTCGGCAGTGTATTCAAGAGCCGCCGACCTACGGGTGAGGTGCTGCGTCCGAACTCGCCCGGTCGCGACCCCGTCGTTACCCGGATCATGTGGCTCACGGGAACGGAATCGCGCAATCAGAACACCTTCCGCCGCACCATTTACATCCATGGAACCCCCGAGGAAAAACGCCTTGGAACTCCCGCCTCCTACGGCTGCATCCGGATGGGCAGCAGGGACGTGGCAGACCTCTACAACCGCATCGGCACGGGGGCCGACGTCTTTGTCATCCGCGGCTCGATTCAGCAAAAAGAAGAGCCGCAGCAAGCCACGGCTCATACCGAAAATCCCGAATCGACCCCTCAGGGGTGAGAAACTCTGAAAGACGAGCTTGACACCTGCGATTTAATTCCTATTTTCGCCCGCCCGCCTCTAGGCGATTGATTTTTTTCTACTACACGAACATGGCCAACCACAAATCTTCCATCAAGCGCGCACGCCAAACTGTCGTCCGGACTGAACGCAACCGTGCCGAAAAGAGCCGCATGAAGACCCTCCGCAAGAAGGCTCTCTCCGCAATCGCCTCTGGCGACAAGGCCGCTGCCGCCGAGGCAAGCTCCGCATTCTCTTCTGTCGTTGATAAAGCGGCAAAACGTAACTTGATTCACCCGAACAAGGCTGCTAACTTGAAGAGCAAAACCGCAAAGGCACTCGCCGGGATTGCCTAAGCGCCCAGTCAGCAAGTTTCAACTGATCTCACGAAACAAGCGGACCGGTCCACCGGTGCCGCTTTTTTCATTCTTACCATGTCAGAATCCCCTCCACCCAACCGTGCCGCCGCTGCCGCGAAAATCGTTGCCAATCCTTCAGGCTATAAAGTCTGTGAAGGATGCGACTCGATCGTGGGAAGTGGTGCCGCGCTCTGCCCGAATTGTCATAGCTACCGCTTCGATGATTCCGCAGAGCGGGTGATCCTTCAGGCGCGCATCCTGGGTGCGCGTGAGCAGAAATCCGTCACTGCCGACGATCTGGGATGAGCGCTGGGACCGGACCATGAGTGCTTCCACCGCATTTAAAGAATGGCAGGTCGTGTGCGACGCGCTCGCTTCAGGCCGCCAGTCCATCCTCCTTCGAAAGGGGGGGATCCATGAGGGCCGCGCGGGCTTTTCCTTCGCGCATTCCGATTTTTTTCTATTCCCGACGCGTTTTCACGCGCTGGGCGGACAAGTCCGCGAGGGCGAGGTTAAAGTGTTGCCAGAGTGGCAAGCGGGTGACCGGATCCGGATCACCCATCACGTGCAAGCCTTGTGGGCCGTGACTCTCGAGTGCTGGCAAACCGTGCAAGCCCTTGAACCCTTTCATATTTATTCCGAGCAGACCGTGAGGGATCGCTTCGATTGGGAGGGCAAGGGCATGGCCAGTGGCAGCATCCACGTCGCCCTCGTGCGGGTAAGGGAGCTCGCCACGCCGTGGGAGTTTTCCTACGAGGCGAAGTATGGTGGTTGCCGGAGTTGGATCGAATTGCCCCAAGCGCCGGATCATGCTCTAACGGACGCACGGCCGGTTCAGGACGAGGCATCGTTCGGTGCTCTCCGAGATTCTCTCGAAGAGGGGCTGCGGCTCGGTGCGGAAGTTCCTTGAAGATCGGTTTGTCGGTTGACCTCGTTCCGCGAGGTCACTAGCTTTCAGCCGATTCCCTATTCTCATTATGAAAGCACCAATTACCGTCTCAATCACAGGGGCTGCCGGCCAGATCGGCTACGCACTCCTTTTCCGCATCGCTTCCGGATTCGTCTTCGGACCTGATCAACCGGTCAATCTCCGCCTCATCGAGATCGAGCCGGGCCTGCCCATGCTCGCGGGCGTGATCATGGAGTTGGATGACTGCGCCTTCCCGCTTCTCAATGAAGTCGTGGGCACTGCGGATTTGGACGAGGGCTTCAAGGGCGCGAACTGGTGTTTGCTGGTAGGGTCCGTGCCGCGTAAGGCAGGAATGGAGCGTGGCGATCTACTCGGCATCAACGGCAAGATTTTCACCGGCCAGGGCCAAGCCATCGCCCGCAATGCCGCGAGCGATGTGCGGGTTCTCGTAGTGGGAAATCCTTGCAACACCAACGCCCTCATCGCCATGAACAACGCGGCTGGAGTGCCAAACGAGCGTTTCTTCGCCATGACCCGGCTCGATGAGAATCGCGCGAAAAGCCAACTCGCACAGAAGGCCGGCGTGCACCAATCCAAGGTCACCAATCTCTGCATTTGGGGAAATCACTCGGCCACCCAGTACCCCGATTTTACCAACGCGAAAATCGACGGCAAGCCCGTGGGTGAGGTGATTTCCGATACGGAGTGGCTCAAAGGCGAGTTCATTTCCACCGTTCAGCAGCGCGGTGCGGCCATCATCAAGGCGCGTGGTGCCTCGTCCGCCGCCTCTGCGGCGAATGCGGCCATGGACACGGTCAAGAGCCTCATCACCCCGACTGCCGAGGGTGATTGGCACTCCGTGGCGGTTTGTTCCGATGGTTCCTACGGCATTGAAAAGGGCATCATGGCATCGTTCCCCATCCGGACCCTCGCAGGTGGTGGCTGGGAGATCGTCCAGGGATTGCCGATCGACTCGTTCAGCCAGGGGAAGATCGATGCCACCATCGGCGAGCTCATCGAAGAGCGGGACGCGGTGAAGCACCTGCTTCCTTGATTGGATCACTCTCAAGCTCCCATCACCCAACTTGCTTCGCTGCAGGTTGGGTGATTTTTTTGCCCACAGCCATCATTGGAAGTTCCAGAAAGCAATGCATCAGCCGCGAGGAGATGAGGATCGCCGGAATCCCGATGACGAACAGCACCAGCAGCGCCTGCAGTGATGTGAGGCCAGGTACGACCCGCAAGGCCACCGCAAGGATGATCACGATGACCGGCCAATGGATCAGGTAGAGCGGGAACGACATGTTTCCCAGCCATTGCAGCGCCGGGTGAAGCAGGCACCTGCGGATGAGTGAAAGAGAGAAGGCCAGCGGCCCGCTTCCGCGCACCAGAATGCAGCCGAACCCGAGCGCCCATGCCGTGAGTGCGATGGTGTGCCATTTCAGTAAAATCCCAAGCGTCAGCAGGCTGGCCACGGCGATGGCGGGCAGCGGGTTCCCCGCCACCGTGTCCCGAAAACGGGCGTAGAAATGATAGCTTCCGATCCCGACCAGAAATAAGGGCAGGTAGCCGGGGAGGAAGGCGTCTTGGGAATTCTGCCACGTCCAGCCGTAGCGGCCACCGAGAAATTGGATGGCGGCCATGGCCACCCAGATCAAGGCTGTTAGGGCGAGAATTCCCCCTCCCGAGCGGACGCAGCGGGCGATCAAAGGCGCGACCAGGTAATACTGCCACTCCAGGGTGATGCTCCACGCCGGGGTGAGCAGCGCGGATGACGCGTTTTCCAGAATCCGGTTGGGAAGTATCCCGTTGAGCAGGGTGAGATGCGCCGCGGTATGGGCACCGAGCGACTCCATGCTGCTTTGAGTGATGGCCGCGATCCATTCGAAGTAGATCGTCTGATTCCACCCTGCGGCGGACAGGATCGCAGGTGTCAGGTAAGTCGTGCCGATGCCTAACAGCAAGCAAACTCCATAAACCGGATAAATCCGGAAAAAGCGCCCGATCATGAACGTGCGGTAAGTTTGGGTACGCTTGTTGAGCAGGAATGAAATGGCGAAGCCGCTCAGAATGATGAACGTGTCCACCGCTGCGGATGCCGTGATGAATGTTTCCCAGCCACGTTGCAGGCGTGCCGGGAGATTGAGTTCCCAATATCCGCACCAAGCGAAGATGTGCGCGACGGCCACCCACAGCGCGAGCAAACCGCGCAAGCCGTCCAGCTCATCTACCCGCGGGGAGCGGTTTTCATGGGGCGGGGCAGGAATCATGAATCTCGGGGTGGGGGATGGAAGACAATGACGGTTCTCAATTTTCAGCCGGATTGAAAAGGAAAAAGCCGTTCTAAACGCCACCGATCAACGAAGCTTGGCAGGCTCCGGGGATTGTCCTAGTTCTGGCTCATGCGCAAGTTGGACGACTGGTTGGGTTCCGAGGAGACGGGTGAGCCCTTCACCCACTGTATCTGTTGCCGCTTGCCCTTGGTGGAGATCGCGGAGCCCTGGCTGGTGAACAAGGAGTTCCAGCGCGGCGAGTGCGTGCTCGAATACGCGATCTGCCAGCCTTGCCGGGATGCCATCACGGACCAGATCTGCGAACCGTCTAAACTGGCTGTGCGAGGTTTTCTGGAGCGTGAAATCGACTGGGAAGCCCGCATTCACGAGTTCATGCAGAGTCACGATCTAACGGATCGTTTCGTGAATTGCATCGCCTGTCGGCAGGCGGCCCACGAAGCGGTGGGATATGGAATTTCCGCCTTGTATGATTCCGGTGGCTCGCTCGTGGCAGGACCTCTGCCCCTCCTCATCTGCCAACCCTGCATCACCCGAATGACGGCGGGTTTATCCACGGAAAGCCGCGCGGTTTGGAGTAGATTTCTTGAAATCCATTTTCCCGGGCCCGCTGGTGAAGGAGGATTCCCGGGATTTCTCTGATGGTGGAAGCCGGCTTGCGGACGCTCCCACCGCCACCGCGGCTCGCGGGTAAAGGGGGCGATTCTTTTTCCTCTGAAATCGAATTTTTTCGATTTCAGAGTGTTCAAACGGCATCGGTCATCTAGGTTCCTGACCCCGTATGTCTGCTAAAATTCGCTTCACCTCCGCCACGGCCGTCGGCCTGGTTCTTGCCAAAGTCGGTCACCCCCAGCGTGACGAACCCCTCCAGACTTCGAAGGAGGTTTTCAAGATCGAGGACAAGGATCAGGAGCCGCTTGCCGCTATTTTTCTCAAGCCCTTCAAGAATCTAACCGCTCATCGGTTCAGTCATCATTCATCGCTCGACCAGCATGAGATGAACGCCTACGCCGCGGCCATCTTCGCCTTGGACGAGGGCCTGCTCGAAAAAGGTTGCGACATCGCAAAGCGCCTCTACGCCAAGTCGAACCACCCGAACATCAAGTCCGGTGATCTCTGCATTTCACTCATCAAGGACATCGATATCGACGGAGAACTCACCCAGGGCCTCTGCATCCTCAAGTCGGAACGGGTCGAGCCCTTTCTCAGCATTTCCACGCGGGATGGGGATCTGGAGCTTCACACCGAGCAGGGGATCAACCCGGAAAAAATCGACAAGGGCTGTCTGATCCTCAACCACCTTGCGAGCAAGGGTTACTATGTGCTCACCTTTGACCGCACGGGCTCGGATTCACGGTTCTGGGTGCGCGATTTCCTCGGTGTCGTGCCCATTACCGACAGTCCGTTCCTCACCAACAAATACGCGAACATGGCGGTCGCGTTCATGGAGAAGGAAAAGAAGGAAAAGCCAGCCGCCAATGATGACAGCCCGCCGTGGGATACGTCCAATGCCGCGCGGGATGCGATCACCTATTTCGAGGCCAAGGAGAAATTCGACCTCCAGGAGTTCGAGGAGGAGGTTTTGAAAACCCCTGAGGCCAAAGCCAAATTCGCCGAACATCGGAGCCAGGTTGAGCAGGAGCAGGGGCACAAGCTCGAGGATTCCTTTGAGATCTCCAAGAAGGACGTCAGCAAGGCAAAGAAGAAAATCCGGACCACGATGAAGTTGGATACCGGCGTGGAACTCCGCCTCAAGCCCGCGCTCGCGGCCAAGCCGGAGCAGGTCCTTGAGCATGGGTTTGATGAGGAACGGAAAATGAAATTCATCAAAATCTATTTCAACGAGGATCTGGCCGATTGAGCGTTTTTCAAGCGGATCATCCAAGCATCCGCCTAGGCTGCTTGTAGGGGCGTCTCTATGAGCGCCCGAGCGGATGAAGAAAGAGGGAACCGCTTCTTCAGTCGCATCGGCGGTCATAGACACGCCGCTACAGGCTTTCCATTCGCCTAGCGCGCCTGGGTTGCTTGTAGGGGCGTCTCTGTGAGCGCCCGAGCGC
>CALMKO010000469.1 GCA_937867415.1 uncultured Verrucomicrobiota bacterium
GCGCGCGAGCGCTTTGGGCCGGAACGGAAGACGGGAGCAAGGAAGCTGCGGGGGGCTGCAGCGGCGTTGGCCGGGGTGATCTGGAGCGCGCGGGATCTACGAAAGATATAACCATCCACAAAGGCAAAAAACGTTACTCATGAAATCTAACTGATAAACTCAGATTTTCCACAGTTGCAGCACCCGCAGGTAGTTCGCCCGCTCGAAAACGGATGGATCCGGGCAATGGCGGAGGCTCATGCTGCCGCGCATTTCCTCGACTGAATTGTATTCGTGATCATCGAGCCACTGGCTCAGACCGGTGATCAGGCCGCCGATGTGGGATGGCCCGTGTTTGAGCAAACAAGAAACCACCTGCACCACGCTCGCCCCGCACATGATGGCCTTGATGATGTCCTCGACGGTGTGCACACCGCCACTCACGGCGATGTCCGCCTTGAGGTGGCCGTAAAGGATCGCAGCCCAGCGCAGGCGCAAGCGAAGCTCGGTGGAATTGGAAAGATCCAGGCGATGCGTCGCTTCAAGTTCTTCGATATCGATATCCGGCTGATAGAATCGATTGAAAAGAATGACGCCGGCGGCACCCAATGCATCAAGCTGTTTGGCAAAGTGACCAGGGGAGGAAAAGAACGGCGATAGCTTGACCGCGACCGGAATCGTAACGGATTCATGGACGGCGGCAAGGATGTCGAGCGTGCGCTTTTCCACGGCCGTGCCGGGTTCCTCGGGGTCAGTGGCGATGTAATAAACGTTGAGTTCCAACGCATCCGCACCGGCATCCTGAATGAGGCGGGCGTAGTCGATCCAGCCGCCTTGGGTGACGCCGTTGAGAGAAGCGATGATGGGAATCTCCACTGACTCCTTGATGCGTGAAATGCGGTCGAGATAGCGATCCGGCCCGAGCGCGTAGTCCTCCATTCGCGGGAAGTAGGAAACCGCTTCCGAGAACGACTCCGACGGATGCTCGGTATGCGCGAACTCGGCAAGTTGGTCGTTGGTGATCTGCTCTTCGAACAGCGAGTGCATGACGATGGCGGCGGCTCCCGCGTCTTCGAGACGGCGAACCTTGTCGAGTTGATCGACCAACGGCGAGGCACCGGGCATGATCGGGTTCTTGAGAGGCAGACCGAGGTAGGTGGTGGCGAGGTTCATGGCGATCAGTCGTTTGGAGGAGTGGCTTCGGGTTGATGGACCAGAGAGGCCATTTGCTGATAGAGAGCGAACCGTTCCTTGACGGAGGTGGCAGCCATTTCCTGGAGCATGGCGGAGCGCTCCGGGTTGATACGCTCGAGCATCTGGAAGCGGGATTCGTTGGTGGTGAAGTCGCGCAAGGTGCTTTTGGGCGCGGCGGAGTCGAGTTTCATCGGGTTTCCCCCCTTTTCCGCGCGGCGCGGATCGAAGCGGAAGAGCGGCCAGTAACCGCAGGCGACAGCGCGTTTTTGTTGTTCGAGACCTAGGGACAGGCTGTAGCCGTGGGCGACGCAGTGGCTGTATGCGATGATCAACGATGGTCCGGGGTAGCTTTCCGCCTCACGGAAAACGTTGACAGCTTGGCCGTCTTTCGCGCCGAGGGCGATGCGGGCCACATAGACCGAGCCGTAGGTGGTGGCGATGAGGCCGAGGTCTTTCTTCGGAAGGGCCTTGCCGGACATGCTGAACTTGGCAACCGCCCCGAGCGGCGTGGACTTGGATTGCTGGCCGCCGGTGTTCGAGTAAACCTCGGTGTCGAGCACGAGGATGTTGACGTTCCTACCCGAGGCGATGACGTGGTCGAGTCCTCCGAAGCCGATGTCGTAGGCCCAGCCGTCGCCGCCGACGATCCAGACGCTCTTGTCCACGAGGTAGTCTGCGATTTGGAAAAGGGTGCGGGCCTCAGGAGAGGTTTGGCCCGCAAGGATACGGCGCAGGGCGGCGACACGCTCGCGCTGGGCGAAGATGCCGGCTTCCGTCGATTGGTCGGCGCTGTGGATGGCGGCGACCAGGTCATCACCTAACAGGTTAGCGTGCCGATACACTAACAGCTCTGCGAAGACGCGGGATTGATCCAGACTGGCGCGCATTCCGAGGCCGAACTCCGCGTTGTCCTCGAAGAGCGAGTTCGACCATGCGGGACCGCGTCCACAGTCATTGGTGGTGTAGGGTGTGGTGGGCAGATTTCCACCGTAGATGGACGAACAACCGGTGGCATTGGCGATGAGCAGGCGGTCACCGTAAAGCTGGGTGAGCAATTTCAAATAAGGAGTCTCGCCACAGCCGGCACAGGCGCCTGAGAACTCGAACAAGGGCTTCATGAACTGCGAGGATTTCACATCATCACGAAGCATCGCACGGTCGGGATCAGGGAGATCGAGGAAGAAGGCGAAGTTTTCGCGTTCGGTTTCGCGCAATGGGATTTGCGGCGACATGTTGAGGGCCTTGCGGCTCGGGTTGCCCTTGTCCTTGGCGGGGCAGACTTGCACGCAGAGTTGGCAACCGGTGCAGTCTTCCGGTGCGACCTGCAAGGCGTAGTGGAGACCCGGGTATTCGCGGACCTTGAATTCCGTGGATTTGAAAGCTCCGGGAGCTCCTGTTAGGAGATCCGGATTAAAAACCTTCGGCCGGATGGCGGCGTGAGGGCAGACGATGGCGCACTTGTTGCACTGGATGCAGAGGTCCATCTCCCAGACGGGGATTTCTTCGGCGATGTTGCGCTTTTCCCATTGAGTGGTGCCAGTGGGCCAGACGCCATCGACCGGGAAGGCGCTCACGGGCAGGAGATCGCCCTTGCCGCCAAGCATGAGGGCGGTGACGCGCTGGACGAATTCGGGGGCGTTGGCTGGGACGATGGGATGGAGGCGGTGGGTGGAGTTTGGCGCGTCGGGGTAGTCGATTTTTTTCAGGTTATCGAGCGTGCGATCCACGGCGTCGAAGTTCCGTTGGACGACGGCGTCGCCACGTTTGCCATAGGTTTTCTGGATCGCATCCTTGATGCTGGCGATGGCTTCTTCCTTCTCCAGCACGCCGGAGATGGCGAAGTAACAGGTCTGCATGATGGTGTTGATGCGTCCGGCCATGCCGCATTCGCGGGCGACGGTGTTCGCGTCGATGGCATAGAACGTTAGGTTTTTAAGGATGATTTGTTCCTGGATCTCTCGCGGCAGGCGGCCCCATACCTCACTTGGGTCGCCGGGTGAGTTGAGCAGGAAAATCCCGCCGGGTTTTGTATAGTCGAGCACGTTGATCTGATGGAGCAGGTCAAAGCGGTGGCAGGCGACGAATTCCGCACGGCGGATCAGATAAGTCGAGCGGATCGGTGCGGGACCGAAGCGAAGATGAGAAACCGTCATGGCTCCGGCTTTTTTCGAGTCATAGACGAAGTAACCTTGGGCGTAGTTGTCGGTGCCTTCGCCGATCATTTTGATGCTATTTTTGTTAGCCCCGACCGTTCCATCCGAACCGAGACCGAAGAACACAGCCTGTTTCATGCGGGGTGGAACGACTTCGAACGCAGGGTCGTAGTCGAGGGAGAGGCCGGTCACGTCATCATTGATCCCCACGGTGAACACCGGCTTGGGGGAGGATTTCAAGAGCTCGTCGAACACCGACTTGACCATCGCGGGAGTAAATTCCTTGGAGCCGAGCCCATAGCGCCCGCCGATCAGACGGATCCTGTGAGTCAGCTTGAGCAAACCGGCGGCATCTGCCTGGCGCAGCGCGGCAGCGACATCCAGGTAAAGCGGCTCACCCAGGGCACCGGGTTCCTTCGTGCGGTCAAGGACGGCGATGGATTTGACGGTTTTCGGCAAGACGGCGGCAAAATCTGCGACGGAAAACGGTCGATAAAGCCGCACCTTGATGACGCCGGTTTTCTGGTCGTTCTCATTGAGCCAGCCAACCGTCTCAGCCACCGCCTCGCCGCCGGAGCCCATGATGACGATGACCCGTTCCGCTTGTGGATGACCTTCATAGTCGAAGGGCTGATAGATCCGGCCGGTGCGTTCTCCGAAGGCGGCCATCGCTTCCTTCACGAGACGCGGGAGTTCGATATAGTAAGGATTTCCAGCCTCACGGGCTTGGAAGAAAGCGTCGGGATTCTGCGCGGTGCCGCGGATGACCGGGTGGTCCGGAGTGAGGGCGCGCGCGCGGTTGGCAAATACGCTGGCTTCGTCGATGAGAGCGCGGAGGTCCTCGTCGCTCATCAAGGAGATTTTCGAAACTTCGTGAGAAGTCCGGAACCCGTCAAAAAAATGAATAAACGGAACGCGCGATCGGAGTGTGACCATTTGTGAAATCACTGCGGTGTCCTGCGCCTCCTGAACCGATCCGCCGCAGAGCATCGCGAAACCGGTTTGACGACAGGCCATGACGTCCGAGTGATCCCCGAAGATGCTCAAAGCATGGGTGGCAAGAGCGCGAGCGGTGACGTGCAGGCAAAAAGGAATCAGCTCCCCTGCGATTTTATACATATTGGGAATCATCAACAGCAGCCCCTGTGAACAGGTGAATGACGCGCACAGCGACCCCGCCTGCAAGGCACCGTGCAAGGCTCCGGCTGCCCCCCCTTCCGACTGCATTTGAACCACGCTGGGGACAGCTCCCCAGAGGTTCGGCTTTCCGGCGGATGACCACTCGTCCGCGAACTCAGCCATGGGTGACGAGGGCGTGATCGGATAGATGGCGAAAAACTCGTTCAGCCGATACGCGACGGAAGCAACCGCTTCGTTCGCATCGAGCGTTCCGACGGAAAATGAGTGGGCCTTATTCACATCCCCCATGAACCCGAAAAAGTCCACAAGGTCCACTGCGTGCAAAGCGCAGGGTTGGAAAAAGCAATTTTCGCGCAAGTTGCGCGGTGGCGGAGGTGGTCCCCTGCCCGCTTAGCGGACCAGCGCGGGAGGGAGCTCCACGACTTGCTCCCTGAGGGCAACGAACACCCTGTCGTCCGGGCTCGCATCAAGCACCGCCCCGCCGGTGAAACTGCCGAAGGCGGGGAGAACCAAGGTATTCTGACGTAAGAGAAAACAAGGCAGCCTCAGGGAAGTGCGCTTACCATCCGGGATTTTCACGACTGGGTGCCAATGCCCGGCGATGTGGAGGCCTCCTCCCCGGGCGTGCTCCGGATCGTGGACAACCCGGAAATCGTGACCAAGGTCGAGATACGGTACGCTGCGTAAAGCGACGGGGAGATTTGGGATTTTGAGATCATGATTTCCCGCCACCAGTGTGACCGGTATCCCAAGACGGACGATGAAATCCCCGATCGCCGCCTCCAGCTCAGGAGTCATACCAGCGGAACTATGGAAAAGATCCCCTGCGATGACGAGGTGGTGGGCTTGGTGTTTTCCAGCTAGTTCAAGAAGCCGGCCGAGATCACGAGCGCTGTCGCCCTCCGGAACCGGTAGACCTTTGGCACGGAAGGCCGCGGACTTGCCAAGATGGACATCCGCGACGATCAATGTCGCCGAATCGCTTTGGAAACACGCACCTTCAGGAAGGAGTCTAAGAAATGGGGCGTGCGGAAGCGGGTACATCACGCTTGAGCGGCGGCTTGATTCAGAGTGTTGAGCATGGCTTCGAGCCGTGACGCAGCATCGCCTGCTGGCAAGGTGGCAGAAAGGCGGTCGGCCCACAAGGGAAAGGCCATGGGACTCAGGTTTTTGGTTTCGATCAGATGGTAATCGAGCGATTGGAGGCGCTGCATGACGGCAGTGAGGCGGGTGAGTTCCAATTGTTTTTCCATGATCTCGCGGCGGGACTGGATCAATAGAAGGTTTTCAGGGTCGTAGCGGTCGAGCACCTCATACAGCAAGGTCGCGCTGATTTGCAACTCACGTTGCGAGCGATCCTTCTGGCCGGGAGGAGCCTGCATCACCAATCCAGATACGCGGGCGATCTCGCGGAACTGGCGGCGTGCGAGCTCCGCAGTGTTCATACAGGCGACAAGATCGTCCAGCAATCCATCAGTCGTTAGATAATCGCGCAGACGCCCCTCACCTAACAGAAGCCCCCGTTTTGAAGTGAGGGATAATCCATAGTCATTCTGGGTGGTGTGGATGGCTTCCCCGGATGAACGTGAAATCCTGAAGGCAAGAAGCGCGGCCAATCCCTCGTGGACAAGGCGCCCGGCGAAGGGATAGAGAAACAAATGCTCACCCTCGCGAGAACGGGCGTGCTCGATGAGAAGGGATTGGTCATCGGGGACGCGTGACCACCTTCGCTGAATGTCGAGAATGGGTTCGACGGCGGCCATCTCGGCGGAGGGCGCACCTTCGCCTTGGAGGCGGCGGGAAATGGCATGGGAAAGCTCACTTGATAGCGGCATTTTATTGCCACCCCAAATCGCGATATTACCGCGCCCCTTGCGAGGTGCGGGCTTCACCGTGGCGATGCGCTCGCGGAAACGCACCAGCACCAAGTGCCTGCCGGCAAACACCAGCAGAGAGCCGGGCTTGAGCCGAGAAATGAACGATTCCTCGACCGTGCCCAACTTGTGGCCATTGGCAAAGCGGACCGACACGGCGGGATCGCTGGAAATGGTCCCGATGCTGAGTCGGTGACGCGTGATGAGGCGCTTGTCATCCACGGTATAACAAGCATTTTCAAGCCGGGCTTTCTGATAGTTCGGGTAGGCTGCGAGTGCGTTTCCCCCATTGGAGATATGGCCCAGAGCCCACTCCCATTCGTGCTCCTCCAGTTTCGAGAACGCATGGGTGGACCGCACTTCACGGTGCATGGCTCCAGCTTCGAACGGCCGACCGATGGCGCAGGTGATGAGATGCTGCACCAGTAAATCAAGGGGCCTCTCTACAGGAAACCTGCTTTCAATCTTACAGGCCAGCGCGGCATCCCGCGCCGCGGCGAACTCTATCAATTCGAACGCATGGGTCGGTACGCAAACGATCCGCGACACCCTGCCGGGCTGGTGCCCAGAGCGACCAGCTCGCTGCAGCAATCTGGCAATCCCCTTGGGTGAACCGATTTGAATAACTTGATCGACCGGCGAGAAATCCACACCGAGATCAAGCGATGACGTGGCGACCACGCATTTCAGCGCGCCATTGCGCAAGCCGTCTTCCGCCCGATCGCGCTCGGCACGATCAAGCGATCCATGGTGCATGGCGAGTTGGTCTTTCCACCGCGGGCGAATGGCCAGAAGCTCTTGAAACCAGATCTCAGTCTGTGAGCGGGTATTCGTGAACAGGAGGGTGACATTCGACTTTTCAATCTCATCGGCGACCTGGCTGGCAAGCCGAGTGCCAATGTGGCCGGACCAAGGGAAGCGGTCGATTTCCCATGGAATCAGCGTGTCGATGACGATGGATTTGCCCAGATCCGCCGTGATTTCGACGGATCCTTCAAAAGCATCCCCCAACAAGGCCTGACGCGCTTGCGTGAGGTTTCCCAAAGTCGCCGATAAGCCCCAAATCCTGACCGCAGGAAACCATGCGCGGAGGCGGGCGAGGCAAAGCTCGGTTTGCACACCACGCTTCGTCCCTAACAGCTCATGCCATTCATCGACGATCACACAACGCAGGTTGGCCAGTTTCTCGGAGAAATCCGCATGAGTAAGCATCAACGAGAGCGACTCAGGCGTGGTGACCAGCGTGTGGGGTAGTTTCCTCCGAAGCCTCGCCCGCAGCGCGGCGGGAGTGTCGCCCGTGCGTGCCTCCGCTTCACAGCCAGGTGCAAGCGTCGCGAGAGGCTCCCGCAGGGCTCGCAGGGTATCCGCCGCCAGGGCCCGCAAGGGAGTGAGCCAGAGAATTTGGCAACCCGCACCAACCTCAAGATTCTCCGCCAATGGGCCAAGATAGACCGCCAGGGTTTTTCCCAGTCCGGTGGGAGCGTGAAGAAGTCCGGAACTCCCGGCGAGGTAGGCCTCCCAGGTTGCTTTTTGGAATTCAAGCGGCTCCCAACCCTTCGCTGCGAAAAGGGATTGGATCGAGGCGTTTGGCATGAGGAAAGGATCGCGGGCGGGAGCAAGTTTTCAAGTCCCGCCATAGCTCGCGTTGAAGAAAAGCAGGCTCGTGACAGATCGACATTCCAACAACGGTAGCGGACCAGGCGCGCAACCGGGTCCGCCATGCTTGATTTATCATGCAAGCGGGTCGAGACTCCAACGAACCACGTTCTGCGGAACTTTGTCCACATGGTGATTCGACACTCGATTATCGCGCTCAGTCTCACGGCCATTCTGGGTGCCGCTGAGAATCCGAGGGCTTTTTTCGCCCTCGGCGTTCTAGCAGAAACGCGTGGCGATGTCGGGACGGCCAGGGAATATTTTGAAAAAGCACGTAATCTCGATCCATTCGCCCTGTCCTTGGTGCAGCGGGCGGTCGATGCACGACTTGTCGAAGGTGACCGCTCTGCGGCTGTCAAGATCTACCGGGATCTGGCCTCGAAGCGGCCCGAGTCCCTCGCTATTCAAATTTCCTATGCCGACTTTCTTACGGATCAAGCGCGAGGAGACTCGTTAGCCATGGACCTCGCCCATGAGGCGCTTACCCGCGCGCTTGCAAAACATCCGGGGCATCCGGAAATCATCCAACGACTTTTCCAACAAGCTCAGAGGATCGGCGATCGGGGCCAGCAGGCCTCTCTGTTGAACCTTCTGGCCTCTGACGAACCCGCGGCAGTGCTTCTATATGCGTCCCTTGCCCGCACCCTGTTTGATCCTTCGGATCCCAGCACCCGAGACAGGTTGGACCAAAGGTTCCTCAACGCGATGAAACTGCATCCGGGCATCCACGAACTCGCACGCGCTGCGTCGGATCATTTTCGCAATACCAGCCGCCCCGAGCAGGCGATTGAAATTCTGAAAAGCCATGTCGCCACCGCCCCCTCGTCACTTGATTTGCGAACCCGCTTGGGAATCCTCTACTTTACGGAAAAACGGGACGAAGAAGGTAAAGCCTCGCTTCAGGAGGTTCTAACGATTCATCCCCGTCATGCACTCGCTCACCAGTCGTTGGCGAAGTTCTATCGACTGCATGGAGATGTGGGGTTGGCCCGCTTTCACTCCAGCGAACTGCTGAAAATCCGCGGTGGTTCGCCGACGGAGTTCATCAACCTGGCGGACCAGTGGCTGGCTGCGGAAAATCCGCGGGAAGCACGACTTCTGTTGGAAAAATCGGTTTTCGAATTCCCTGAGAATCGGGATCTTGCGCATCGACTTGCCATCGCCACCCGCCGCGATCCGGAAACCCGCGCAGGTGCGGCCCGTTTGTTTCGCGAGGCGGAGGCAGCTCTGCCAGAGAGTCACAAATCCGATCCCTCCTTCCTTGTCGAATCCGCGGAAGCCTTGATCGAGGAAGGACAGACGAAAGCGGCCGAAGAACGCCTGCGCGAGGCCATCAAAGCATTTCCGCCTGAAGCGAAAAAAGAAACCGCAGCCGCGCTGCGCCGCCTCGCCCTGCTCTGGGAATCAGAGACCCGCAATCCCGACGCCGCACGAGCCCTCCGCAAAAGGGCGGATGGTCTCGATGACTAATCCCAAAATCCGTGGATTTTATCAATCTCACGGCGATCGCGCTTCGTAGGGCGGCCTTTGGCGGCTTCCTGCTTTGCGATTTGCCACGCCTTGAGAGCCTCATAGACGTCGGGGCTTGTGAGATCCTCGTAGCACGCTTGCGCCTCCGGAGCGCCCACCCGCTTGGTGATCACCGCCTTGACCGATACGACTCGCACGCCCGGCCCCTCTAAAAACGGGATCTCTAGTAGATCTCCCGCCTGGATCGGTGAAGACGGCTTCATCGGGTGACCGTTGCGTTTCATTTTCCCGGTGGCACAAACGTCAGCAGCCACACCACGTGTCTTGAAAAACCGGGTGGACCACAACCAAAGATCGGCACGAGCGGATTCAATCATTCTGTCAAGGATGGGTTGTGATTCGGAGCATTCTGATAGAAAATCACCAGCCCGGCTGTTGCTGGCGGGCTGCCTCATAAAGCACGATCGCCACCGCGGTGGATAGATTGAGACTACGGGTTCCGCCGGGTGCCATGGGAATCCTCAACGCCATCTCCCCGGCGGCAGCGATCATCTCCTCGGGCAAGCCCCGTGTTTCCCTGCCAAAAACCAGATAGTCACCCGGCTTAAACGAGGCATCCCATGGTGAAGACGTTGCTTTAGTACTAAGAAACCAGAATCGCGCCGACTCCGTGGCTACCGCTTGAAGCTCCGCAAACGACTTCCAGACATGAAGTTTCACATCCTGCCAATAGTCCAGACCGGTCCGGCGGACATGTTTGTCATCCAAAGAAAACCCCAGAGGTTCGATCAGATGTAAGGTGGAATCGGTCGCAAGCGCAAGACGCCCCGCAGCACCGGCGTTATGAGGAATCTCGGGCTCAACAAGAACGATGTGGAACATATGATTAAAGGGATGGACTCCTCCGGCGTGCCAAGGTGATTGAAAGCCCGAGCACACCGATGAAAATCAAGTAACAAGCCAACAGCTCTAGGTAGCTCCGGCAAATCCTTGGAATTTCGGGCGCGAAGGCAGGTCCAAGAGCAGCTTTCCAAAAAGGCACACTGCCGATGACGCGGTTGAAGACGTAGATGATCAAAAGAGCTGCCGCAATCAATCCTGAACCCGCATGATTTCCGAGCGTCGAAAAAAAGTGGATCATCACTCGCCGATGGCGGAGACTTGTAATCAGGGCCACTACCAGAACCACGCCCACCACCCACGCCTCGGGAAACTGCCGTTTCATGATTTGGGAGACGAAGTCCTCGATCTCGCCGATGAAAGCAGCCACCAACCCGAGTCCCAACACCCGGCAAACCGGCCGAAACGCCCCCGCGTGCGCAGTCGCTCCGAACATCACCGCGGCCGAAGCAGCCAACAAAAATGCTTGAAGCAATTCAACCGTGCCGCTTTCAATCGGCACCTGCGGTCGATTCGGCAGCCATGCAGGCAATAAAATCGCCACACAACCGCCGCAAACCAGGATCACCCGCACGAGGTTACGCGACCAAGACGAATTTCGCTGATGATTGAGAGGTTGATACGACACGTTGGGAGCTTCTAAAGCCTGATGGACAGGGATGCAAGACCGATGGTTTCGCCCAATGATCCGCCGCTTGCAGTTTCATGTTTTCTCCCGATAATTCGGACATGCTCAAGCAACAACGCGCCGATCATCTGCTGCGCCGCCTGAATGAACTGTATCCGGAAACGCCGATTCCTTTGGATCATAGCAATCCGTTCACCCTGTTGATTGCAGTTTTGCTTTCTGCACAATGTACGGATCTGCGCGTGAACCTCGTCACACCAGCACTTTTCAAGCTGGCCGATCATCCCCGGGCCATGATGAAGGTTCCTGTGGAAAAAATCAAAGCGATCATCCGGCCTTGTGGTCTTTCTCCCCGTAAATCGGCAGCCATTTCGGAGCTTTCGAGAATCCTGGTTGAACAGCACGGAGGTGAGGTACCCCAGGACTTTGAAGCGCTTGAAGCCCTCCCTGGAGTCGGCCATAAAACAGCCTCCGTCGTTATGGCACAGGCCTTTGGGGTCCCTGCATTTCCAGTGGACACCCATATTCACCGGCTGGCTACCCGTTGGAAACTCACGCCAGGGAGAAACGTCGTGCAAACCGAGCGCGACCTGAAAAAGCTTTTCCCGCGCGAAGCCTGGAACAGGCTCCATTTGCAAATCATCTTTTATGGCCGCGAACATTGCTCAGCCCGTGGATGCGATGGCAAATCGTGCCTGCTCTGCCGTGAGCTTTTCTCAAAAAAACAAGTTTAAAGCTTTGGAACGGCCGAAGCTCGAATGAACAAACTCCATTGGATCCCTGGCTGGGGATTCTGACAAGTTGGGGGTTCTGACGAGTCATCCGGGCAAAAAAAGTGCCCGACTCCTTTTTACAGGAGCCGGGCATATACCTGGCGACGACCTACTCTCACAAGACCTATCGTCTCACTACCATTGGCGCTGCAGCGTTTCACTTCCGGGTTCGGAATGGGACCGGGTGGTTCCACCGCGCTCTGGTCACCAGAGGGCAACCTTGGATGATCAAGGCTGGGACTCTGGGGATCTGAGCTTACTTAATCTCAAATCTGAAATCTGAAATCTGAAATCTCAAATTTGAAATTGCGGGCCTTCGCCCGCCGCCCGCTCTCTGACATCTACACGGAGAACTTCTAATTCTAAAACCTGACAATC
>CALMKO010000470.1 GCA_937867415.1 uncultured Verrucomicrobiota bacterium
GGGCCTGCGGGCTTGGCGGGCCGGGGTTTGGGTTGTTCGAGGCGGTTAACCTCGAAGTCCTTGAGTGCCTCGAGGTGGGCGACACTGCCGGAAATTTCCCAACCGCAGGGAATGTTGAAGCGATCGGCGATGTCGCGGGCCTTGAGGTAGGTCGCGAAGCCGTTGGTGTGGACGCGGAAGATCAGCACGCTACGCGGGAGACTGCGGACGAGGTTGCAGAGTCGATGCCACTCGGATCTCGGGTTTGCCATCTCGGCAAGGGTGACGCCGCCGTTTTTGGTGTCGATACCGACGCGCATGGGCAGGCTCGTCCATGCGCGGTTGGGCACAACGGTGATGGTCTGACCGCGGAGGGTGAGGTTCAGGGAGGCGAAGTGTTTGACGAGTTTTTCCTGATCGTAGATTTTCCGATCCCTGCCGCCCTTGACCTTCACGGTCTCGCGCAACATTTGCGAACTGACCTTTTCGAACTCGGTCATGACCATTTTTTTCGCCGTGACGGCATCGACAAGGTGGACGCGGTCGCCGATGACATAGGCGTAGTAGATCTCGGCGTTGGAGGGGATCTCCCGACTGTTAGGGATGCGCACGACGTCGGGTTTCCGTGCCTCAGGCAAGGGAGTCTGGTCGAGCAAGGCTTCGAGCTTGCGAATTTCCTC
Organism: uncultured Verrucomicrobiota bacterium; assembly: GCA_937867415.1. Classification (GTDB taxonomy): domain Bacteria; phylum Verrucomicrobiota; class Verrucomicrobiia; order Verrucomicrobiales; family Akkermansiaceae; genus Luteolibacter. The sequence continues at coordinate 660 of CALMKO010000470.1, forward strand.
CAAGAGCGCGTCGGTCTTGGCCTTCTCAGCATCGAGTTCCTTCTGGTGCTTTGCCTGAAGTTGGCGGAGCTTGTCGACAGCGAGCAGGCGGACATCGGTCTCCTTGAGCGACTTTTCCAACAGGGCCAGATCCGCCTTGGTCTGGGTGATGAGCCTGGGGTCGGGCGGGGCGGCGGAGAGAGCGGTCTTCACGGCCTCCCGCTCGCGGGTGAGTCGGGTGAGCTCGGCCTTGGCGCTTTCGATCTGCTCCGGGGTGGCGGGCGGGAGATCTCCCAGCAGGCGCTCGACGGTTTTTCCGACGTCCGCCTGGAGGAGGATGAGGACGAGGATAAGCACGGCGACCACATTGGTGAGCGCATCCATCAACGAGTCGAGATTGACTGCCGGTTCGTCGCTGGATCTGGAACGTCTGGCCATGGAGTGGTGTCAGGGCTTGAAGAAAAGCGAGAGATCCACCGCCCCCTTTCCGGGGAGCGGAAGCTTGCCGGTGCGGAGTTGATAGGAGCTCTCGGCCAGGCCGGCGGCTCGGAGGTAGGAGTTGTTCCCGGTGTCCCGGAGAAGGAAAAGGATCATGGAGTCCGCCTTGCCGCGGGCCTCCTCGAAGAGTCGGTTGAGGTTTTGGTCCGTGCCGATGGAGGCGAGCGAGACGCTGGCGGTCGGCTGGCCGCGGCGGTGGATGAGGATGCCCGTGGCATCACACTCGACGAAGGAGATGCGATTGACGTGAGCGGCACCCGACCCGCCGGGCTGCACTTGGATCGGAACAGGCTTGGTGTCGGGTTTGATTTTCCTGCGGGCGAGTTCCGCTTTGAGCTCGGCGAGTTTTTTTTCGAGAGCGGGCCGCTCGCGGCGCAGGGCGTCGAGGTTGGCGAGGATGGTTTCGATGAGCTTCTGGAGGGCCTTGTCAGTCTGGTCCGGCTTGGTGAGGCGCGCGGCCTTTTCATCGAGTTGGCGGCGCAGGACGATTTTGCGCTGTTCGAGGTCACGGAGGCCGAGAGCGGTGGTGTCTCGGTTTTTGAGATTGCCCTGGAGCGCTTTGATTTCCGAGCGGACCTTGCTTTGTTGGGAGACGAGGGATTGGTGATCGCGGGCGCGGGCGAGTTCCTCCTTGCCACGGCCAGCGGTTTGCATGGACTTGAGGGCGATGGTCACGCTGATCATGAGCGTGAGAATGCCGATGAGGCACGCGAGGATGCTCATGAAAGGAAAGAGCGAGACGCCATTGCCCGCGCTGGATGCCCGTCTTGCCATGGCTTAAAAGCGGGAGAACAGGCCGCGCTTTTGGACGACGATGGTTTCGCCGCCGAGTTTCTTGAGGGTCTCGTTGAGGGAGTCGATGCCCGTGGCGAGCGAGTGGAAATACTCGTTGAGTTGCGCAGTGGGCTTGGCAAGCGAGTCCTGGGTCTCACGCGTTAGAGTTTCAACAGATTTCACGAATGTCTGCTCGATGGTGGACTGATGGCCGTCGAGCCGGAGCTGGAGATTTTCACCGGACTCCTTGAGCTGGCGGGTAGCCTCCTGGAGCTGGGCGAGGAAGGACTCGTGGGCCTTGGCGAGCGATCGGGCGAACTCCGGCAGGCTTTCCGCATGGGCGAGCAGTTCGTGGCTACCGGCGGCATCACTGTCATTCAGGCGGGGCAGGAGCTTCTCGGTACAGAAGGCATCGATGAGCGTGAGCGTTTCTTCCTCGCGTTTCTGCATGGCAGCCATCGGGAAGCTCATGATCATGGAAAGCACGAGGCCGAGTAAAGTGGTGTCAAAGGCCACACCAAGGCCACCGGTGAGTTTCCCGATCGCGCCTTTGATTGCCTCGGGGTCGGCGGTGTTACTCATGTCGAGGTTGCCGACGGCGATGGAGAGTCCCTGGACCGTGCCGATGAAGCCGAGGATGGGAATGGCCCAGAGGAACACCTTGAGCAGAGCGTAGGAACCCGCGCTGCGGTTGGCGTCGATGTCGGACTGGGCATTGAGCATGGAAGCGACCTCGGCATTGTTATTGCGTTTTTCGAAGAGTTCGAGGCCCTTGCGGATGCGGTTGACCATGAGGCTGTCGCGGAGGCGGCGGGGAAGCTGATAGATATGATCGAGCACCGGGCCGACGGATTGGCGGTTGATTTCCGTGCTCAAGCGGGCGGGAAGCATATCGAGCAGCATGGCCTGGCGCTGGCGTTTGCTCTTCTGCCATTTGAGGCCGATGATCGCGCCGCCCCAGGTGAAGAGGAACAGTTCGGCGTAGTTGACCCATCCGCGCTGGAGGATCAGATCCGAGATGTAGGTCCCCTTGAAAGGGAAGAGAAGGAGAACGATGGTGGCGGTGATGGCAGCGCCGATGCCGAGGCTCGCCCAAAAGCTGACATTCGCGTGATCCTCCTCGGTCCAACCCGCACGATGAGCGGGCGCTTGAGCCAGCCCATTCGCTGCGGGCGAGGTCGCCGCACTTGGCATCGCAGGAACCTGGAAACGGTTGTTGCAGCCGGGACATTGGACGACCTTTCCAGCCTGTTCGGGCTCGGCACTGAGGCTGATGTTGCAGTGAGGACAGAGGAACTCCATGATGGTACTTTGTTAAAACTGTTAAGTCGATGGATTGCTAAAACGACGGCGATACGCTCCAGACTGAGGGATTTGTTCAAATCGTAAATCTTAAACGAGAAAAGTGAAATCGCCCTCCGCTCTTCGAGAGACGGTGAATGATTCCAGAAACAAAAAACCCGCCGCCCGTTTTCAGGGCGGCGGGTTGGGAATACAACAGCCAGGCTTACTTTGCAGCGCGGAGGGCTTCGTCTTTGGCCTTGGCCTTGGCGATGACGTCGTCGGAGACGTTTTTCGGGCAAGGGGCGTAGTGGCTGAACTCCATGGAGAACTGGCCACGGCCGGAGGTCATGGTCCGGAGGTCGCCGATGTAGCCAAACATGGCGGACAGCGGAGCCTCGGCCTTGACGCGGACACCACCGGGTGTCGGCTCCTGGCCTTGGATCATGCCCCGGCGGCGGTTGAGGTCGCCGATGACGTCACCGACTTTTTCATCCGGGGTGAAGACGTCGAGCTTCATCATCGGCTCAAGGATCTGCGGGGCGCACTTGACCATGGTCTGGCGGTAGGCGGCCTTGGCGGCGATTTCGAAGGCGATGTTGCTGGAGTCCACGGCGTGGAAGCCACCTTCGTTGAGGGTGACCTTGAAGTCCAAGCAGGGATAACCGGCGAGCGGCCCTTTATCGACGGAGGTTTTGAAGCCTTTTTCGACTGCGGGGATGAACTCTTTGGGGATGCTGCCGCCGACGACCTTGGACTCGAAGATGAAGCCGGTGCCTGGCTCGCCGGGCTCGATGGTGTAGTCGATCTTGGCGAACTGGCCGGAGCCACCCGACTGCTTCTTGTGGGTGTAGCTGTCGTTGACGGGCTTGGTGATGGTTTCGCGATAGGCGACCTGGGGCGCGCCGACGGTGACCTCCACCTTGTGGGTGCGCTTGAGGATGTCGATCTTGATGTCGAGGTGAAGCTCACCCATGCCCTTGAGGATCATTTCGTTGGTTTCATCGTCGGTTTCGACGCGGAACGAAGGATCTTCCTGGATCATTTTGCCGATGGCGTTGGCAAGCTTTTCAGCATTGGCCTTGTCCTTGGCGGCGACGGCGATGGAAATGACGGGATCCGGGAAGACCATCGGCTCGAGGGTGGCCGGGTTTTTCTCGTCACAGAGGGTGTGGCCGGTCTGGACGTTCTTGAGCCCGACGATGGCAACGATGTCACCTGCCTGCGCGGAGTCGATTTCCTTGCGGTCGTCAGCGTGCATCTCGACCATGCGGCTGATGCGCTCAGTCTTGCCGGTGAAGGAGTTGAGCACGGTGTCGCCCTTTTTGATGGTGCCCGAATAGATGCGGGTGAAGGTAAGGGCGCCGAATTTGTCGTCCATGATCTTGAAGGCGAGGCCACGGAATGGAGCCTTGGGATCGATGATGGCGAAGGTGCCGGTTTCGTTGCCTTCCGCATCCACTTCGGGGAGTGGTTTGACGTCGGTCGGGGATGGAAGGTAATCGACCACGGCGTCGAGCACGAGTTGGAGCCCCTTGTTCTTGAAGGATGAACCACAGTAAGTCGGGAAGAAGGCGAGATCGATGGTGCCCTTACGAATGCACTTTTTGATCTGCTCGATGGTGGGCTCCGTGCCTTCGAGGTAGGCTTCCATCAATTCGTCGTCCTGTTCGACGGCGGTCTCGATGAGTTGGGCGCGGTATTCCTGGGCCTTGTCGAGCATATCGGCGGGGATTTCCTCGATTTTGAAGTTTTCCGGTTGGCCGGATTCGTCCCAGATGTGGGCCTTCATGGTGAGCAGATCGACCACGCCGACAAAGTCGCTTTCCGTGCCGATGGGCAGGACCATGACGAGTGGGTGTGCGCCGAGGATCTTTTTGACCTGGGCGACGACGCGGTAGAAGTCCGCGCCGATGCGGTCGAGCTTGTTGACGTAAATGACGCGTGAGACCTTGGAGTCGTTGGCGTAGCGCCAGTTGGTTTCCGACTGGGGCTCAACGCCGCCGGAGCCGCAGAAGACGCCGACACCGCCGTCGAGAACTTTGAGCGAGCGGTAAACTTCGATGGTGAAGTCAACGTGGCCCGGGGTGTCGATGACATTGAACTGGTGATCCTTCCAGAAGCAGGTGGTGGCGGCGGACTGGATGGTGATGCCGCGCTCGGCTTCTTGTTCCATGAAGTCCATGGTGGATGCGCCATCGTGGACCTCGCCGATCTTGTGGATCTTGCCGGTGAGTTTGAGAATGCGTTCGGTGGTGGTCGTTTTGCCCGCATCAACGTGGGCGAAAATGCCGATGTTGCGGTATTTGCTGAGGTCCTTCATAGGGATAATGGCTTCTGGTTTGCGGGCGACGGTTTCGCGCCGGGGGCAGATTCCTAGTCAGGCGCGGCGGTTTGGCAATCCTAGAGTCGGTCAGGACACGGATTTTTCGCAAAACGCGGCAAGAATGGCATGGTGAATGTCCTCCGCCCTGCTGACGGGAAAGCTGGAACCGAGCAGAACCGGACGCTCGGCCATGGGCACCTGATCGCGCCCGTGGGAGCCCTTGACGAGGGATGCGTCGAGCGGGATGACGTCGAGCAAGCCGCGGAGGCCGAGTTTTTTCCTGAGGAGGAATTTGGCGATCCGAAGCTTCGGGAAAGCGAGGGCGGGATCGACGAAAAGCTCGCAGGGGTCATAGCCGGGCTTGCGGTGGATGTCAATGGTACGCGCGTAGTCGGGGGCGACTTGGTCATTTTCCCAAAAATAGTAGGTAAACCATGAGTCTGGAGCAGCGATGGCGATGAGATCGCCGGCGCGCTGGGTTCCGATGCCCGAGCCCCAGAGGTCGCGGGCGGTGCGGATTTCCTCGATGCCGGGGGTGGCCTGCAAAAGCGCGCGGGCCTGGCCGCAGAGGGACGGGTCGTTGATGTAGATGTGGGCAACTTGGTGGTCGGCGACGGCGAAGACACGGGAGGCACCGCAATCGAGCGTCTCGAGGCCGAGCTCCTGCTTGATCTGGATCCACCCTTGTTGGCGGAAAAGGCGGTTGAGGTGAATGGCGCGGGTGACTGGAGAAATCCCGTATTCGGAGAGGACCAGCACGCGGATGTCGCGGGCGTGGTAATAGTCGATCAATTCGGAGGCGAGCTTGTCGATTTTTGCGAGTTCCGCAGGGATATGGGGAGCAGCCGGCCCGTCTTTCTGGAGGGGATAATCCAGATGCGGGAGGTAAACCAGACTGAGTGTGGGTGAGTGTTTTTCTTCGACCCATTTCGCAGCAGCGGCGATCCACTCGGAAGAGGCAATCCCGGCGGCAGGCCCCCAAAATGCTTGGAAGGGAAAAGGGCCAAGCTCTGCCTTGATCCGGTCCCGTAGGTCCATGGGCTGGGTGTGGATGTCGAAGACCTTGCGTCCGTCGGCCGGGTAAAGAGGGCGCGGGGTGATCGCGAAGTCCGCGCTGGAGTGCATGTTATACCACCAGAAGAGCTTGGCACAGGTGAAGCCGGGGATTTCCCGCCGGAGCTTGTCCCAGATTTTTTCGCCGCGGACGAGGTGGTTGCTTTGTTTCCAGAACCGGACTTCCGCGCTCTCGCGGTCATACCAACCGTTGGCCACGGCTCCATGAAGGGCCGGGGATGTACCCGTGGTCATGGAAGACTGCGCGGTGCAGGTGACTGCGGGAAATGCAGGGGTGTAGGATTGCAGGCCGTTTTGCTTGGCGAAACGCGTGAGGCCCGGCATGTGCTCCCCTAACAGTGAGCTGGAGAGCCCGACGAGATTGATGACAGCAAGGCGCATGACGTGGCGAGGATGATGCACGTATGACACCAGATTCGTCGGTCCCGGCTGCTCAAAGCGGCCCGTTGGACATCCGCAGAGCTTGCCCGGAAAGGACAGACGGAGATTTAAGCGCCGGAGAAGCCTTCCGGTGGGTGGGCACGGGCCTTGGTTCGAATTCCGGCGAATCTTCACAATCTGTCAAATCCACCGCGTTTCGAAGCTCGAACAGGAAAACTCCCACCACCAACGCAGCCACGAGCCCGAGAGCTCCGGCCGTGATCCAGCCTGCGGTGGCGGATATTCCTCCAAAATAAACCAATGCGTAGCTGATCCCGCCAATCCACGCAGCGCAGGCGAGGATCGTGACGATGGCAGCAACCAAAGATGATGAAGGACGGGTCATGCAGGAAGGTTAAGTTTGAAAAATAATTTAGCAAGTCACAGAATACTAAAAATCTGAGGCCAAGACGGGATCTCAGCCTCAGATTTAAAAAAAACTTTGCTTTTAGTAAGAAACGCGGGTGCGGGAACCCGAACCGAGGACCCGGACACGATCCCCGACGCTGAATTGCTCGTTGCGGCTCACTTCCTGAACCACCGCGACGGTGCCCCCCTGGTCGAGGCGGACCGAGATTTCGATGCCGTTGCGTGAGCCCATGGCTTGCTGCGCTTGAGAACCCAAGGCGCCGCCGACGATGGCTCCGCCAATGGCGCCGGCCGTGTTGGAGGCTCTACCGCCGCCGATATTACTACCAAGCGCGCCACCCGCAATTCCACCGAGGATGGTGCCAGCCTGGCTGTTACCTTCGATCTTCACGGGGCGGATCGAGGTGATGCGGCCTTTGCTGACCGACTGCGCCTGACCGGCTTCACCACGGGAGTAGGTGTCGCCCGTGAGGCTGTTTTGGGCGCAGGAAGAAAAGAGCAGGGAGGCAGAAAGGAGTAGAAGCGCTTGTGTTTTCATCAAGGGAAAGATGATGCAGCTTCCCAAGCATTTCAAGCAGGCATTTCAGCTCTCTGGAAATTTTATCGACGGGCGTGGGCCTCGCTGAACGAGAGCCCCAGGTCGTTTTCCAGCTTGGTGATCTTCGCCCGCTCACGAGGCTCGATCAAGGCGATGGAGATGCCCTTTTTCCCAGCCCGCGCGGTCCTTCCACTACGATGGGTGTAGTACTCCACCTGTTCGGGAAGCTGATGATGAATGACGAAGGATAGCCCCTCGACATCGATACCCCGCGCGGCGACGTCGGTGGCGATGAGGAACTGGGTGCGCTCCTTTTTGAAAGAGCGCATCACGGTATCCCGCTCCTTCTGGGTGAGGTCGCCCTGCAAGACATCCACAGGAAATCCCTTGGTGGTGAGTTGCTTGCCGAGCACGACCGCACCTGCCTTGGTCCGGCAGAAAATCACACCGCGGTTGTCACCCTGCTGCCTGAGGAAGCTGGCGATGAACTCGGATTTCTCATCCCGGCTGCAGATGGCGAACTGGTGGTCGATGTCACGGTTGACGACGTGCGCCTTGTCGATCTTCAGCTGGTGGGGCTTGCCGGACATGCAATCCTTGATCAGGCCGTGGATCGCATCAGGAATGGTGGCCGAAAACAGCCATGTGCTGCGTCGCGCGCGGGTGAGGCCGAAGATTTTGAGCAACTCCTTCTTGAATCCCATGCTCAGCATCTCGTCGGCCTCATCCAGCACGAGGTGCTTCACTCCGACGAGAGTGAGGGCTTTTTTGTGAATCAAATCGATCAGCCGCCCCGGCGTGGCGACGACGATATGGGTCGGGCGTTGAAGGGAGGCCACCTGGCGGTCAAAGTTATCGCCACCGCAGAGCACCTCGACGAAGATTTTCTCGGAATGCTTGGTGTAGCGGAAAAGCTGCTTGCCGATTTGTTTGGCGAGTTCACGGGTTGGGGCGATGACGAGGCCTTGGATTTCCGGGGACTTGGGATTGACTTTCATCAACAAGGGCAGACCGAAGGCCGCCGTCTTGCCGGTGCCGGTCTGGGCTTGGGCGATGAGGTCGCCGCCATTTTCGATGAGGAAAGGAATCGCCTGATTCTGGACGTCTGTGGGGTGGATGATGCCAAGTTCCTGAAGCCCTTGCAGCAGGTTGGCGGGAATTCCGAGTTCTTTAAATGTTTTCAACGGCGTAATGTTCGTGTGACGGGCGCAACCTTGGCGGGCAGGTGGCTGAATGACGAGCCATGATTTCAGAGAACCGGACCACCCCCTTGCGGCCATGGGGCATTTCGGTCGAGTGATGGGATGGGAACTTCGGCCTTGGCAAGGTGCCCTCGCGGCTGAAGCACAGCGCGACGACAAGCTCGATTTGTGGGTATTGCGCGATCGGCTGCAACTTGAAGATTCATCTCGGCGCGGATGGCGGGGCGATCCATCTGAGTCCGCAAGCCGGCTACCCGGTCAACTTGGGAATGGCCTGCCCGAAAGGCTGGCAGGCGCTCGATCCCCTCGATTCACCGGACCGCGCGACGGTGCCGCTGCTGCGAAATCAGGCGGGATGGGAGAATCGACCCAGCCTCCATCGCGCGGTCGGAAGGCATCGAGGAGTTCACAAGATTTCTACAAGACTACTCCCCTGCTGCCGTTGCGGAAAAAACCGGCTTGAGCGCGCAGCAGATTGAAAATCTCGCCCGAAAGGTGTCCCAGCCGGGGAAACGCGTTTCCTGGTGGTGGACCATGGGGGTGAACCAATCCCACGAAGGCGTCCGCACCGCACAGGCCATCATCAACCTCTGCCTGATCACCGGCAACATCGGCAAACCGGGAACAGGCCTGTCATCGATCACCGGCCAGTGCAATGCGATGGGTTCGCGCATTTTCTCCAATACCACCTCCCTCGTCGGCGGCCACGATTTCCAGGATCCGGCGCACCGGAAAAAAGTCGCAGCGGGTCTCGGGATTCCGCTCGACGTCATCCCAACGGACACGTCGCTGGCGAATGACCAGATTCTAGCAGCTGCGGATGCAGGCACGAGCAAGGCCGTGCGCAAGGCACCCGGCCAGGCACTCTCGGATTTCCGGATTTTCCGACTCATCGCAGACGCCTGTGGCTGTGGTGGGGTGTTTGCCAAGTGGACCAGTCCGGAAGCGGTGTTCAAACTGATTCGTGATCGCACCCGAGACCGACCTTGTGACATCACCGGGATCTCCGACTACGCGATGATCGATGAACTCGGCGGCATCCAGTGGCCGTTTCCGGCGGGGAGAGCTGGAAGCGGAAGTTTATCAGGCCCCCGCAGTCCAGCGTGGTCAGATCTTCATACCGATGCATTACCCCGAACTCAACGCCCTCACCCACTCAAGCTTCGCCCCCCACTCACGCCAGCCGAACTATAAGGTTTGCGCCGTGGCGCTTTCGAAAAAGCCCTGAGTTCCCAAAAAACGTTCACGGAAAGCCACCCTGTCAAAGACAGAGCGACTGACCGGGGGGGCGTGGGGCTACTAACTCCGTCTACGGAGCAGAAGCAAGGTGCCTAGAGCCCCCAAAGCGAGAGCGGCCGACCCAGGCTCGGGGACAGCGGTGAAGCTGAAGTCGGTAATCTCAAGGTTGCTGTTATTCTGGGTGAACGCCAATGTATCAAAATAGAACCCAACACCCGTGATATCATCGAAGACCGGATCCCCCCAGGCGCCGTGCGCCCACTGCAAGTCGAGGCCATCGGGATTGTAGGCCTTCCAACCAAGCTCGCTCATCGTTGGAAAAAACTCAGCAGTTCCGCCATCCGGAATCACTCCGAGATAGCCTGGTTCAAGCACAGACGCGCCCGTGCCACCGAAAAAACCTTCGGAAACATAAAACTGACTCCCCTGGCGGATCACCATATGCAGGTGGATGTCGTCCTGGACGTTGGTGGAGTTTCTAATGCTCAGGGAGAATTTACTGAGGTTATCAAGACTGATCGTCCCGCCACTTCCGCCATTGAGAAAATCGCTTTTATCCCAATAGGTAAACAGAGCGAAAGTGTGGTCGGTTTTCTGCGTCTGCGTCTCGAATTTGATGTGGTCAGGACCATCCTGGTGCACTCCTTGGGCATTGGGTTGGAGTATCTTACCCGAGTCCCCATCGGTATTGAGCGAGTTCACGACGAAACCGCCATAGAATGTTCCACTGACACCCGCATAAGGACTGGGCGGACTGAACACCGCAGGAGAAGCCGCGTTGTAGGCGTAGCCGGATCTCGAATCGTCAGTTGATGAATCACCATCCAGATCCAAGCCATTCACCGTTGTATAGCTGCCACTGAAGCCCGCGCTATGCTGCAGGTAGTCTCCACCCCAGTTTACCAGCAGGGAAGAGGCATCAAGCCAGCCGGAACCGAGCACCATGCTAGTCATGGCGAGAAGGACCGACGATGAGTGCGATTTGCGAAACACCGAGTATATTTTTGTTTTCATAATCTTGGTTTTGTTAGCGGCTAACGAAGCTAACAGATAGCTAACGTCGAACCGGGGCCTTTTACGGCAATCATCAGATCGCAACAATCATGAATCGCAACGCGACCGACCACCCAACCATCTTCCACCCCTTCAAGCATGCACCTGAAGAACCATAACTAATTGATTTAGAATTTATTATTTTAAGATCCCCACGATCACCCCGCCCCCTGAACAGCAAGATATGCACAGTCAATCAGAGGATCCGCCGGACTCAAAAGTAACCCGAAAAACCATCAGAATCAAAAATGTTTAACTTTATTGCAACATTGATCTTCAACCATTCCATCGTAATCCACAACGACTGGAAGGCCGGACCAGAAACCCGTTTTCAAAAGGCCGGATCGATCTGGACCATCCTCACGAAGTCAAAGCGCCTCGTGATTTCTCCACCCCTATCACCTATCACCTATCACCTATCACCTATCACCTATCACCTGTCACCTGTCACCTGTCACCTGTCACCTGTCACCTGTCACCTGTCTGTGCGACGACAATTAGAGTTACCCCCTGACGACAATTAAAATTACCCATTGA